>NC_005042.1:1400864-1751080 GCF_000007925.1 Prochlorococcus marinus subsp. marinus str. CCMP1375 | reverse complement strand
TTCTTTTTTTAAATTTGTGGATTTGATTTTCTTCAATTGTGGATTAAAAACTGAAATCCACTATTAAAATATTTTTGTTGAAAAAACAAGAAGGATTTCTTGTTTTTCCACAGAATATCACTGTTGTGTTTTTGCTCTTCCCCAGGCACAAATCTGATTGTCTACTTTTTTTGTTTTTAAAACCCCATATTTTCTGCAACTGTTTTAATGTCTGGACTTATTCCCTCTTTAAACACAGCATCATTATTTTTAATCGCACAATCAGGATCTTTTAGACCATTTCCAGTTAAAACACAAACTATTTTAGAATTACTAGGTATGCTCTCTTTGACTTTTAATAAACCTGCAACTGATGATGCGCTAGCAGGTTCACAAAAAATACCTTCTTCTTTACCCAATATTTTATAGGCATTTATAATTTCTTCATCAGTAACATCTGTAAATTTTCCTTTTGATTCTTTTTTGACTTTATAAGCATTTTCCTTATTCACTGGATTTCCTATTCTAATTGCTGTAGCAATTGTATCTGGATTGTCTATAGTTTTTCCTAGTACTAATGGTGCTGAACCTTTAGCTTGGAAACCCATCATTTTAGGAAGTTTTTTAGATATGCCTGCAATATAATATTCATTAAAACCCATCCAATAGGCAGTAATATTTCCAGCATTGCCCATTGGTATACATAACCAATCTGGTGCTTCTCCTAAGGATTCAATTATTTCAAATGCGGCTGTTTTTTGTCCTTGAAGACGATATGGATTTACAGAATTGACCAGTGTTACTGGAAATTTATTTGATATATTTTGCACAATTTTTAATGCTTCATCAAAGTTGCCTTTTATTGCTAATACCTCTGCTCCATATACTAAAGCTTGTGCTAATTTTCCTTGTGCTACATAACCTTCTGGGATTAAAACAAAACTTCTCATTCCCCCTTTTTTTGCATATGCAGCTGCAGATGCAGATGTATTTCCAGTGCTTGCACAAATTACAACTTTAGTACCATTTTCTTTAGCTTTACTTATTGCCATTGTCATACCTCTATCTTTAAAAGATCCTGTTGGGTTTAATCCATCATATTTTGCATATACCTTGACATCTTTTCCGATTATTTTATTTATATATTGAAGTTCAATTAGTGGAGTTGCACCTTCTTGTAGGGTAATAATAGGTGTTTTTTTAGTAACAGGAAGCCAATGCTTATATGCTTCTATAATCCCAGGCCAATGCTTGTGAACAGCTTGATGATTCTGTTTTGTAATAAATTTTTTGAAAAATGACCTTGCCATAATTTAATTAGAATCTTTTTTGAGTTTATCTAATGGTGCATTAGAGAAAAATCTTACAAGTTCATTTGTAGATTCTACTTTGTTAATAACTTTTAATAACTCACTTACATCTATTGCAATAACTTTGCTTGGATATGCCTTGATAAAACTAATTATATTTATTGTTTCATCACCTTTTGCAATTGCTTCTATAGTTGCTGCTTTTAAAGCAACTATACTAATTGATTCTTCAGGTATTCTATAAGGATATATAATTTTAGATACTCTTTTTAGAATTACACCACCAATTTTGCTATATAACAATCTACTAGTAAGCTTTATTGGTGCCTTATACTCTTTTCTTAATATCTCTCTAATCTCTCTTTCATTTTGATTTTTAAGAACTCTTTTTAAAAATTGTGATTTAACACCTCTTTTACTAAAGTTCTCTAATTCTTCTACAGTAATACTTCGACTTAGTATGCTGATATAAAAAGTTATTTTCTCTGCAGAATATGCAGGGTAAAAGATTAAATTGGTAACAATTAACATCATGCTAATTAGATAACCTTTTGCTTTGTTTATGTTCATTATTGCTTCACTCCAGCTGCTAGCTTAATAATCCTTACAACACTTTTCTTAGTTACTTTTTTAGCTATTTTTATACTCATAACTCTTGTTAGTGGCTCTTTTATTATTCTATTTAGTTTTTTGAAAATGAGATTTGTATTTAATTCTGGGATGTTACTTAATATTCCAATTAATTTTTGAAGTGGCTCTATTTCGTTTATCATTCCAGCATCTAGATTTAGATTATTTAATTTAAGGGTATTAGGTAGTCTTTTATTTATATTTTTTATAGCATACAAATTCAATAAGTCGAATCTTTCAGCAATAGTTTCGATTATTTCTTCTCTTAATATTCCACCATTTTCTGAAAATAGAAAATCTATAACCTGGTCTAATAGGTTTTCTATATTTATTTCTTTTTGTTTAGATGCATTTGATACAAGATTTTCTAATCTATTCCATTTAAAAATCCCGCCATCAAAAAGCATTTCTTTTAAACTTTTTCTTAGTTTAGGGTCTGGATCTTCCATTAATCTTCTTGCAAAATAAGGATATGCTGCGCCTAGAATCTTGAAATCTGGATCTACACTTAATGCTATTCCTTCAAGTGTTATTAAAGATCTAATAATTAGAGCGTAATATGGTGGTAATTGAAAAGGAAATTTATACATTAAGCCTGACATGTCATCAGTCACTGTTTTAAAATCCATTTTACTCACTCCCATAGTTAAGGCTCCATCAAAAACCTTTTCAAAAGCTGGAACAATTGGTTCTAGGTTTACATCTTCATTAAGAAAACCTAATTCAACAAAATCTTTTGATAATTTATCAAAATTCCTATTTACCAAATGAACAACAGCTTGTATCAATCCTGTTCTAGATTTATCAGTGACTTCACTCATCATCCCGAAGTCTAAGTAACAAAGTCTACCATCGTTTAAAGCAAGTATATTTCCTGGGTGTGGATCAGCATGAAAGTATCCATGCTCAAGTAGTTGTTGAAGACTACAATTTACACCTATTTCAATTAGCTCATTAGGATTAATTCCAAGCTTTTTGACCCCATCTATATTTGTTAATTTGATACCATCAATCCATTCCATTGTTAATACTCTTTTGCTAGTTAGATTTTTATACATTTTAGGTACTGTTATTTTTTTATTCTTTTGATGTAGTGTTTCAAATTTTTCAGCATTATTTGCTTCATTGATATAATCCATTTCTTCAAAAACTCTTTTTCCTAGTTCATCAATTAATGCAACTAGATCACTTCTAATAAATCCAACATATTTTTTTAGCCATATAGCGATATTTCTAACAATATATAAATCGAGAGTGATTTGTTCCCTAAGCCCTGGCCTTTGTATTTTTACTGCTACTTTCTCGCCACTGTGCAAGATTGCTTGATGAACTTGTCCTAGTGAAGCTGCTGATATTGGATCTAGTTCAAATGATTTAAAAACTTCTTCATATGTTTTTCCAAGGTCTTCTTTAATACATGCTATTGCTAATTCGCTTGCAAAACCTGGCAGTTGATCTTGTAATTGTGCTAATTCTTCTAAGACTATTCTTGGGACTACATCAGGGCGTGTTGATAATGCTTGTCCTGCTTTTATGAAAGCGGGACCCAGTTCCACAAGGAGGTTTGTAAACTCTTTAGCTCTTTCTCTCGCTCTAGTTTCATTGTTCAGTAGTCCTATTAATTTGTCCCATCCAACACCTATGAGAAATAAACAAATTGGAATTAACGTTTCCCATAATCTTTTTATAAGTCGACTGGGGTTCTTTTTGTAGATATTACTGATTTCATTAGGGTCATATGACTGCAATCCAGCAGCTTCAATGAAATCACCAAGTTCTTCTTTCATTTTGCGATGGTGGCTTCAATACCCCTTCTAAATCATTGGGGTATTAGCTAGCTTTTAATAGATTACTTGAATACTGTGCTTCTAGGTCTTCGACTCCATAACATTGCGCTTATAGAAAGTATCAATCTTTCTTTTGAACAGGGTTTCTCAGTCTTCACAGGAGAAACAGGGGCTGGTAAATCTGTCTTTCTTTCTGCAATAGATTCTTTGCTTGGAGGAGGTTCAATTGGCTCTGGATCTCGATTAATGCGTTCAGGTACTAGTAATTGTTTAATTGAGGGATGCTTTTCTATAGATTCCAATGTAAAAAATTGGCTTGAAGAAAATTCTTTTGAGATTAATGAGCAAGAATTTTTTGTTTCTAGAGATTGGAAAATAACTGATGGACGACTGACAAGTAGAATCAGGCTTAATGGAGAAATAATTAATAAAAAGCAAATTCTCACTTTAAGACCTCGATTGATTGATTTAGCAGAGCAAGGACAATCTCATCAGTTGAATTCTTCTACATATCAATTACAGCTTTTAGATAGATTTGGATCTGATGAAATAGATAAAGCAACTACTTTGGTTAAAACTTCTTGGAATCAGTGGTTGACCTCTAAAAAAGAATTGGAAGAAATCAAAATCAAAATGCTCAATATTGAAGATGAATTGTTAAAAGTTAAGGCATTTCTATTAGATCTAGAAACCATAAAGATTGAGAACCCTTTGGAGGAAGTAGAATTAAAAGAAGAACAAGATCGTTTGGTTCATGGTGTTAAATTGCAGGATGCTTTATTAATATTATTTAACAGATTAAAAGATAGTACTGATGAGTTTCCTACAGTTCATGATCATTTTTCAATTTGTATTCAAGAGCTCAAGACCATTGCTAAATTAGACCCCTCTCAGTCTATTCATTTAGATATTTTATTAGATTTGTACAATAAATTAGATGATTTCTTAGTGGGTTTAGAAGATTATAGAGGTTTGTTAGATACGGATCCTGCGAAATTAGATTTAATTCAAAATAGATTAGCCGATATTAATAAATTAAAAGTTCGTTATAATCTAGATTACTCCAATCTTATCTTAAAACGTGATCAATCTTTACAACTTTTAGAGAAGTCTAGTATTGATGATGAATTTAATGATTTAGAAGAGAAAGAGAAATTATGTAAATTAGATTTAGAGACGAATTGTTTGCTTTTAAGTAAAATACGAAAAAAATATGCTGGCCAATTAGAAGAAAATCTTGTTAATTATTTAAAGCCTTTAGGTCTTGAACATATTCAATTTAAAGTCGATTTTTCTCCTTCTCCTTTTTCTCAAATTGGCTCTGATGCAATTGAATTTTTGTTTTCTGCTAATCCTGGCGTAGCTTTGGCACCCTTGGCTGATATTGCGTCAGGGGGGGAAAGATCTAGATTTTTGCTTGCCTTAACAACGGTTTTTGCTGATGTAAGTGGCTCGTCTACATTAATTTTTGATGAAATAGATGCTGGTGTAAGTGGTCGTATTAGTGCAGCTATTTCAAAATTATTGAAGAATCTGTCTTTTAAAAAGCAAGTATTTTGCATTACACACCAGCCTTTAGTCGCTGCATTAGCAGATAATCATTTTTCTGTTTTAAAAATAATTAATGATGGCATGACTAATTCTAAAATCCTTTTGTTAAAGGATTTTAAAGACCGACAAGAGGAGTTAGCTAAATTAGCTGGAGGTAATTTTGCGCAAGCAAATGAATATGCTGCAAGCTTGTTAGCTAACAAAGCAGCATAATAAGTGACAATCTTTATAAGATCATATGATTGATTCATGGGATTACTATGAGGCCCTCCGTGGCTAAAGCAAACCAAAAATCTATAATGTCTGACTCTTTTGAGGATGTAATCTGCATTCGTGGTGCACGCCAACATAATTTAAAAAATGTTGATATAACTATTCCTCGCAATAAATTTATTGTTTTTACTGGCGTAAGTGGAAGCGGTAAAAGCTCTTTAGCATTTGATACGATTTTTGCTGAAGGTCAGCGTAGATATGTAGAAAGCCTTTCAGCATATGCGCGACAATTTTTAGGGCAAGTTGATAAGCCTGATGTAGATGCTATTGAGGGCCTTTCTCCTGCAATTTCTATAGATCAAAAATCTACCAGCCATAATCCTCGTTCAACAGTAGGCACAGTTACTGAAATCAAAGATTATTTACGTTTGCTGTTTGGCCGTGCAGGAGATCCTCATTGTCCTGAATGTGATCGGCCAATAAGACCTCAGACGATTGATGAAATGGTTGATCAGATTTTGACTTTGCCTGATGGGACCCGTTATCAATTACTTGCATCTGTGGTTAGAGGAAAGAAAGGAACACATGCAAAGTTGCTTTCTGGTTTAGCTTCAGAAGGCTTTGCAAGAGTAAGAATTAATAAAGAGGTTCGAGAGTTATCTGACAATATTGAACTTGATAAAAATCAATCTCACTCCATAGATGTTGTAGTTGATCGATTAATTGCTAGAGAAGGGATTCAGGAACGATTAACAGACTCTCTACAAACTGCTTTAAAGCGTGGAGATGGTTTAGCCATAGTTGAAGTTGTTCCGAAGAAAAATGAAGACTTGCCAGAGGGAATTGAGAGAGAAAGATTATTTTCTGAGAATTTTGCTTGTCCAGTACATGGAGCTGTGATCGAAGAATTGTCTCCCAGATTATTTTCTTTTAACAGTCCATATGGTGCCTGTCCTGATTGCCATGGTTTAGGCCATTTGAAAAAATTTACTTGTAATACAGTTATCCCTGATCCTTCGTTGCCTGTTTATGCAGCAGTTGCACCATGGAGTGAAAAAGAAAATGCTTATCATTTTTCTTTATTATTTTCAGTTGGTGAAGCATATGGTTTTGAAATTAAAACCCCTTGGAAAGATTTAACACTAGAACAACAAAATATTTTATTGAATGGCAGTGAACAACCAATACTTATTCAATCTGATAGTAGATATAATAAACAAGATGGGTATAAAAGATCATTTCAAGGTATATTGCCTATTTTAGAAAGGCAGTTACGTGATGCTAATGGTGAATCTGTTCGTCAAAAATTAGAAAAATTTTTAGAATTAGTCCCTTGTCCAACTTGTTCTGGTAAAAGATTAAGACCTGAAGCATTAGCAGTAAGGGTAGGCCCTTATTCAATTAATCAATTAACTGAAATTAGTGTTGCAGAAACATTAGAATGTATTGAAAAATTAATGGGCATTGGTAAATCAAAAAATAATTCTAAACCTTTACTTTCTTCGCGGCAAATGCAAATTGGTGAACTAGTTTTAAAAGAGATTCGCTTGCGATTAAAGTTTCTTCTTGATGTTGGACTTGATTATTTAAGTTTAGATAGACCAGCCATGACTTTGTCTGGAGGAGAGGCACAGCGTATACGTTTAGCTACACAAATTGGCGCTGGTTTAACAGGAGTATTATATGTTTTAGATGAACCAAGTATTGGTTTGCATCAGCGAGATAATGATAGATTATTATCAACATTAGGAAGGCTTAGAGATCTTGGTAATACTTTAATTGTTGTTGAACATGACGAAGATACAATTAGAGCCGCTGATTATTTGGTTGATATTGGACCAGGTGCTGGTATTCATGGCGGTAAAGTCATTGCTGAAGGTACATTAGAAAATTTATTAGCTAGTAAAGATTCGCTTACAGGAGAATATTTAAGTGGTAGAAGTTCTATTCCTACTCCAAAAGAACGGCGTAAAGGAGTTAATCGAAATCTTCGCCTGATTGGTTGTGATAGAAATAATCTTAAAAATATTTCTGTTGACTTTCCATTGGGTCGACTTGTTGCTGTTACAGGAGTTAGTGGAAGTGGTAAAAGTACATTAATTAATGAATTATTACATCCTGCTATAAATCATCAATTAGGTTTAAAGGTTCCCTTCCCTCAAGGATTAGAAGAACTACGTGGTATAAAATCTATTGATAAAGTTATAGTTATTGATCAATCACCTATAGGTAGAACACCTCGTTCTAATCCTGCTACCTATACGGGAGCATTTGACCCTATTAGGCAAATATTTGCAGCCTCTATTGAAGCAAAAGCAAGAGGTTATCAAGTTGGACAATTTAGTTTTAATGTTAAAGGTGGGCGCTGTGAGGCTTGTCGAGGTCAAGGAGTAAATGTGATTGAAATGAATTTTTTACCTGATGTATATGTGCAATGCGATGTATGCAAAGGAGCTAGATTTAATCGTGAAACTCTTCAAGTTAAATATAAAGGTTTTACTATTGCTGATGTTTTAGAAATGACTGTAGAGCAATCAGTAGATGTTTTTTCTGCTATTCCTCAAGCTGCAGATAGGCTTAGAACATTAGTGGACGTAGGTCTTGGATATATAAAATTGGGCCAGCCTGCACCTACTCTTTCTGGAGGTGAAGCTCAGAGGGTCAAACTGGCTACTGAACTATCTCGAAGAGCAACTGGTAAAACTCTTTATTTGATTGATGAGCCGACTACAGGATTAAGCTTTTTTGATGTTCACAAATTAATGGATGTATTACAGAGATTAGTTGATAAAGGTAATTCTATTATAGTCATAGAACATAATTTGGACGTAATTCGTTGCTCTGACTGGATAATTGACTTAGGACCTGAAGGAGGAGATCGTGGAGGAGAGTTACTTATTTCTGGTACCCCTGAAGATGTGGCAGCTAATTCTGATAGTTATACAGGAGTGTATTTGAAAAATGTTTTAGAAAAACATAAATTAAAAAATCCATCTAGCTAAAAAAATATTTTCTCGTTTTTCTTTGCATTTCGCTATATTATCGATATTAATGATTTTTTTAATTCATCAAATACCTTTGCTGACAAATGATTTGATCATTTTGAAAAAGTCTCTTTAGAATCCTTATGCTTTCTTTAGATTTAAATGGCACAAAATAAATTATCTATTTACTAATTCAATTGGAGGGAGTATGGGTTTAAAACTCCTTCATCTTCATTTACATGGCTTAATTAGGTCACATGATCTTGAATTGGGTAGAGATTCAGATACAGGTGGGCAAACTTTATATGTTTTAGAACTTGTTAAAGAGTTGGCTGCTTCATTAGAAGTCGATCAAGTTGATTTAGTAACTCGATTAATACAAGATCGAAGGCTAGCTTCAGATTATTCTCGGCCTCGTGAACGAATTGCCCCTAGTGCAAACATAATTCGAATTCCGTTTGGCCCTAAAAGATATCTCCGTAAAGAATTATTGTGGCCTTATCTTGATCAATTGGTTGATCAGTTAATTGATCAATTGAAACAAGCTAAAACATTACCTGATTGGATACATGCTCATTATGCAGATGCAGGTTATGTAGGGGCTTTAGTCAGCAGTCGTTTAGGTATTCCATTTGTATTTACTGGACATTCATTAGGAAGAGAAAAAAAGCGTCGCTTATTAGAATCAGGAATGGATCATTTGCAAATCGAAAATACTTATTCTATTAGCAGAAGAATTGGTGCAGAAGAATTGGCTTTAGCAAATGCCAATTTGGTAGTCACTAGTACCTTTCAAGAAGCCAATGAACAATATTCGAGATATAAGAATTTTGTTTCTAAACAAGCTAAGACTATTCCTCCTGGTGTGGATCTTCGTAGATTCAACACAATCTCTAAGCCTAATGAGTTTGAGGAAGTTCAGGATTTATTCGCCCCCTTTCTACGAAAACCAAATTTGCCACCATTATTAGCTATCTCCAGAGCTGTAAGAAGAAAAAATATTCCAGCCTTAATTGAAGCTTTTGGTCGCTCTCCTCTCTTACGTCAGAAGCATAATCTTGTACTTATTTTAGGAACACGTACTGATATGAAATTGCTTGATAAACAACAAAAGGATGTTTTCCAACAGATTTTTGAATTAGTTGATAAATATCAATTATATGGGCAAGTTGCGTACCCTAAGTTTCACCGACGAGATCAGATTGCTCCTATTTATAGATGGGCATCTAAATTAGAAGGTTTATTTGTTAACCCTGCATTAACTGAACCTTTTGGATTAACTTTACTTGAAGCAGCAGCTTGTGGATTGCCTATGGCTGCAACCGACGATGGTGGTCCTAAAGATATTTTGTCTAGTTGTAGAAATGGATTGCTTTTTGACGCTACTGATTTAGATGTATTGCAAAACACTCTTGAATTGGCTGGCTCTAATAAGAAATTGTGGCAACAATGGAGTAGCAGGGGAATTGATGGAATAAAAAAATATTATAGTTGGAATTCACATGTTTCAAAATATCTGTCTCTTATGAAAAATCAATTTAATTTATCTTCGACTCAATCATTGGCACAAGTTATTCCCTTATCTGGTATTAGGGCAAGTTGACGAAATGGAGGTTCTTCATTTATAAATCCCCATTTTTGAAAAATATTAGAATCTTTATGTGTAATTAGTTGTTGATTATTTATTTTTTTAAGAAAAAAACCTTCTTTTGCCATTCTTCGCATCAGCTTCGCAGATTCTTCGAAGCGATAGGCCATTGATTCTAAAGATTCGCAGTCTTGTGTAAGGCCTGCTTCCTTCCAAGTGAAATAACCCATTGTAAACCTTGCTTATATATTTTCAACGTAGCATTATTGCCATACATACAAAGCAAATAGTTATAAGCCAAAAATTTTGGACGATAATAGTTTCCTTGGTTCCTTCTAGTTCAAAATGATGATGAAGAGGAGCCATATTAAAAACTCTATAGCCTTTTCCTATTATTTTTTTCGTTGTTTTGAATACTCCAACTTGAATAATTACAGATACTGATTCTGCAAGAAAAATAACGCCCATTATTAGTAAAGACCAAAGTGTATTCGTTAGTAAAGCCACTCCTGCCAATGATGCTCCCATAGCTAGTGAACCTGTATCACCCATGAAAACTTTTGCTGGCTTTCGATTGAATATAAGGAAACCTAACCAGGCTCCTGCCATAGTGATACAGAAACTAGCAATAGCATAGTTTTCATTATTACCTCTTATGATTAATTCAATTGCTAATCCGGTGAAAACAATTGCTCCACAACCACTAGCTAAACCATCAAGTCCATCAGTTAAATTAGTTGCATTACTTTCTGCCAATAAAATGAATAATGCTATAGGCCAAAAAAGCAAGCCTAGATTAATAGTATTATTACCAAAAATTAATATATCTGTATTATTTAAATCTTGACTATAAATGAGAACCAAAAATATTATTCCAACAATAGTTTGCAGAATAACTTTACTTTTTACGCTAAGACCTTTGTTTCTTTTTAATGTAATACTTTGCCAATCATCAATCAAACCTATCAACATATAGGCTAGGCTCAAAAATGATAGAGCAACTAATTGCTTGCTAAAAGTATTATTACTTAATGCAAATAAGTTTGTCAGAATTAAACTAATTGGGACAATAAAAATTCCACCCATGCTAGGAGTTCCTGATTTTTGAAAATGTCCACTAGGACCTTCTTTTCGAACAACTTGTCTACAGTTAATTTTTTTTAGTTTTATTATTCCCCACTTTGTTATTATTGCAGAAATAATTATTGAGGAAATTAAGGGAACTAATAGTAAGCTTTTTTGTATAAATAAATCAACAATTATACTTACTACAATAATTCCAATAATCAATAAAATACTCGTAGGTAAGCCATTTTCTGACAAATCTCTACTTTTAAATCTATTAATATATTTTTTCCAATTCAATTTCTTTAAATCTATTGTGCAAATTTGATTAAATAGTTCTAAACAACTTTTAGTCTTCCCATTCGTCTTCTGTTGGTTCTTCTTCAGTTTTGTAATCTTCTTTTTCTCCCATAAGAGCGGATAACTCTTCTTCTTCTACAGTGCTAACTTCTTGAAGTGCAGATGATTCATCTGAAATGATTCTTCCACTTGTTTCTAGCCAACTAAGAAGATCAGGTTCCTCGCGTAGTGGTAGGACGGGGGCTTGCTCCTGTCTCCCATAGCGAGTTAGAGCCGGATTGATTGTATCGAGAGTGCTCATCAAATTCTACTTTCGACGATCTAATAACATAATGCATTATGAGTCTAATTTTTTGTTTTGGGAAATAAGTTTTTTTTATTTGCATTGACTTGGGCAGTTGCTTTAGCTTTGAGTTGGTTTTTTCATATTTGGGGTATTCATCACCCTGAACCTTTGGTCATTAGACCGCTTATAGTTTTGGGGTTGCTTGTTGGACCCTCTAGTATTTTGTTTTTTTATTTGACCTCTTTTCTTCGTCAACCTGAAATTTAATTTAAGGAGTTTTCGTTAATGGGAGATTTTCAGAAAGTTGTTCTTGCTTATTCTGGCGGAGTAGACACTAGTGCTTGTATTCCTTATTTAAAAAATGAATATGGAGTCGAAGAGATTATTGCTTTTGCAGCGGACTTGGGTCAGGGCGAAGAATTAGAAGTTGTTCGTAAAAAAGCTTTATTAGCAGGAGCAAAGGAATCTTTAGTTGATGATTTAATAGAACCTTTTATACATGATTTTGCATTTCCTGCTATTCGGGCAAATGCTCTTTATGAAGGTCGTTATCCATTATCAACAGCATTGGCAAGGCCTTTGATAGCAAGTCGCTTAGTTGAGTTGGCAAGAGAAATGGAAGCTGGTGCTGTTGCTCATGGTTGTACTGGAAAAGGCAATGATCAAGTTCGCTTTGATTTGGCTATTTCATCGCTTGCTCCGCATTTGAAGATATTAACCCCTGCAAGAGAGTGGTCCATGAGTAGACAGGAATTAATTTCTTATGGCGAGAAATTTGGCATTCCTGCCCCTGTAAGTAAAAAATCTCCATATTCGATTGATTTAAATCTTTTAGGGAGAAGTATTGAAGCTGGTCCATTGGAAGATCCCTTTTTGGCGCCTCGAGAGGAAGTGTTTCAGATTACTTCTTCAATTCAAGAGTCCCCTGATACTCCTGAAGAAATAGAAATTCAGTTTGAAGCAGGAAATCCAATTGCAATCAATGGAGTTACTTTGGACCCCGTAAGCATTATCAAAAAGGCAAATGCATTGGCTGGAAGGCATGGTTTTGGTCGAATAGATATGATAGAAAATCGAGTTGTAGGAATAAAAAGTAGAGAAATTTACGAGGCTCCAGGTCTTATGCTTTTAATAAAATGTCATCAAGAGATTGAAAGCATTACTTTGTCTGCAGATGTTTTAAGAACAAAAGTAGGTATTGAGCGGCAATGGGCTGATTTGGTTTATCAAGGTTTTTGGTTTAGTCCTTTAAAAAATGCTTTGGATGCTTTTATTGATCGTACACAACTTGATGTTAACGGATCAGTAAAAATTCAATTATTTAAAGGCAATGCTACTATCCAAGGAAGACAATCATATTCTAATAGTTTATATTTACCTGATATTGCTACCTATAGTGCAGAAGATCAATATGATCATAAATCTGCAGAGGGATTTATTTATGTTTGGGGCCTTGCTAATCGTCTATGGGCTTCAATTAATAGGGACAAATAGAGAAGATTGATATAGATTAACCTTCCTCTTTAACTTCTTTAGTATCTTTAGCTTCCTTCACTTCTTTAGTATCTTTAGCTTCCTTCACTTCTTTAGTATCTTTAGCTTCCTTCACTTCTTTAGTATCTTTAGCTTCCTTCACTTCTTTAGTATCTTTAGCTTCCTTCACTTCTTTAGTATCTTTAGCTTCCTTCACTTCTTTAGTATCTTTAGCTTCCTTCACTTCTTTAGTATCTTTAGCTTCCTTCACTTCTTTAGTATCTTTAGCTTCCTTCACTTCTTTAGTATCGTTTTCATTATTAGTTGTTGAAGCTTCTTTGTCTTGTGATTTTGTATTTCGCTTTGTAGGTAAAGGCCCATATTGTTTAACTGTAAGATATCTAATTACATCTTCACTTAATCTCATAGATCTTTCTAAAGTTTCTACGTGCTTTCCATTCCCTGTATGACTTAGTTGTACATAAATCCCTTCTTTATGTTTGCCAATTGTGTAAGCAAGCCTTCGCTTTCCACGCATTTGATTATCAATAATTTTAGCTTTGGCTTTTTCAAGTACTTCGCTATATTTCTTAAGATGCCCTTCAACTTCATCCTCCGGGATATCTGGACGGAGGATATACATGGTTTCGTAGTAGGTTGGATCTGACATAATAGTGTTTTCCGTCTAGGACTGAAGGCTCAATAAATAGAGCGACGGGGCTTTCAATCCTATACCTATATGGTTTTTTCTTCAAATCTGCATTTTTGCTGAAGCACTAATTCCTGGAATATCTGGTTCGATTCCTCTTATACATTGGGTGCTTGCATAAATTACTATCGCAAGACTACTTATAAATATTATTATTTCTAGAATATCAAGTCTGAAAAAACTTCCAGATAATTGAATGAATAAGATTTCTAGATAGTTAAAGATTATTAGAATTAGTTTTAGTAGAAGTGCCTGCATAGCATTAAATCTTATGAAATATGAAACTCTTGGATTTTTTGCTATCCCTATAAAAAGCAATAGAAATACTAGAAAACTTCCAATAGGGAGACTTCTTTCAATAATAAATATTGGCAATGTAGGTATTATAAAAATCTTTGATAATGGGAAATTTTGGAAAATATTATTTCCGTATTTAAGTGCATCACTCCAAGGAAGCATATATAAAAATACACTTATAATTTTGTCTAAGATTGTAATCATAGGATTAATTTAATAATGCTTTTTGCCCAGCTTTTCTCATTATATCAATAGGAATCTCTTCTATACCACTCCATAATCTAAGAGAGGATGCACCTTGTTGAACAAGCATTTCAAGCCCATCAATTTGATGACAGGAATATTTTCTACTTAATTGCAACCATTTTGTAGGTTTAGGTGTATAGATTAAGTCGTATAAAGTTGACCCTGGCTGAAGATTTTCCCAGATACTTTTACCTAGTGGAATTTCCGAAGAGCTTTTACTATTTGCTTTATTTTCCATACCTATGGGTGTTGCATTTACAATTAAATTAGCAGCTTTAATATATTCTTCTAAGGTTAAATCTTCTTGAATTAATCCATCAATCTCTGTGCAAAGATTATTATTATTTATTAAAAATTTCTTTAATGAATTTTTTGTGCGGCTAACAATAGTTATTTTTCCAAATTTTAAAGTATCCAGACCATGTAATACAGCTTTTGCACTGCCTCCAGTACCTATTATTATTGCGTTTTTCCCTTCATAATTTATTTTTCTTTCTAATAAAGAAGAACGAAAACCTTCAATATCAGTATTGGTTCCAAACCAGTTTTTTCTTTTGCTTGGAATTAATGTATTTACTGCTCCAATTTGTTTGGCAATACTACTTAGTTCATCACATACATCAAGAGCTATATTTTTATGAGGAATCGTTATATTTAATCCTTTGCAATTAATTGTTCGTAAAGCTTTGATGACTAATTCAAAATTTTGGGGTTTACATGGAATTGCTAAATAGCACCAGTTCAAACCAAGTTCTTTTAGAGCAGCATTTTGAATTATTGGTGATAATGAGTGCTTTACGGGGCATCCAAGAACCCCTACCAGGCTTGTCTCTCCATTAATTGGTCCTTTTATAAGTTGTTCCATTTTTTTAGACTACTAAGTTTGCTGTTCGGGAACCACACCTCGCCTCTATGTACACTCACTGCCGAGGATGACTTGATTAAAGAATTTAATTCAGGAGCAGTATTCCAATGGGGAAGGTTGTAGGGATTGATCTTGGTACAACTAATAGCTGTGTTGCTGTAATGGAGGGAGGGAAACCTACAGTAATTGCAAATGCAGAAGGTTTTCGAACAACACCTTCTGTTGTGGCTTATACCAAAAATCAAGATCAACTGGTTGGTCAGATTGCAAAACGCCAAGCAGTGATGAATCCAGAGAATACTTTTTATTCTGCTAAACGTTTTGTAGGAAGGCGAGTCGATGAAGTAAATGAAGAGTCTAAGGAGGTTAGTTATTCTGTAGAGAAGTCAGGTTCTAGCGTAAAACTAAAGTGCCCAGTTTTAGATAAGCAATTTTCACCTGAGGAAGTTGCTGCTCAGGTTTTAAGAAAACTTTCAGAAGATGCAGGTAAGTATTTAGGAGAAAATATTAATCAAGCGGTGATTACTGTCCCTGCATATTTCAATGATTCTCAACGTCAAGCTACTAAGGATGCTGGCAAGATTGCTGGATTAGAAGTTTTAAGGATTATTAATGAACCAACAGCAGCAGCACTTGCTTATGGATTAGATAGAAAAAGCAATGAACGCATACTAGTTTTTGATTTAGGTGGTGGTACTTTTGATGTTTCTGTACTAGAGGTTGGTGATGGAGTATTTGAAGTCCTTTCAACGTCTGGTGATACTCATTTAGGTGGAGATGATTTCGACAAAGTAATTGTTGATCATTTAGCTGCAACTTTCAAAGCCAATGAAGGTATTGACCTTCGGCAAGACAAACAAGCTCTTCAACGCCTTACAGAAGCAGCAGAAAAGGCAAAGATTGAATTGTCAAATGCTACTCAAAGTGAAATTAATCTACCTTTTATTACTGCTACTCCTGAAGGACCAAAGCATGTAGATTTAACACTCACTAGAGCAAAATTTGAAGAATTAGCTTCTAATTTGATTGATCGTTGTCGTGTTCCTGTTGAACAGGCATTGAAAGATGCAAAGTTATCTACCGGAGAGATTGATGAAATTGTTATGGTTGGAGGATCAACACGTATGCCAGCAGTAAAGGAACTAGTTAAAAGAGTTACAGGGAAAGATCCTAATCAAACAGTTAATCCAGATGAAGTTGTTGCAGTTGGTGCTGCTATTCAGGGAGGGGTATTAGCCGGAGAAGTTAAGGATATTTTGCTGCTGGATGTGACTCCGTTGTCTTTGGGTGTTGAAACGTTGGGTGGTGTGATGACTAAAATGATTACTCGAAATACGACTGTACCTACTAAAAAAACAGAGACTTATTCTACTGCTGTTGATGGTCAGACAAACGTTGAAATTCACGTTTTACAAGGTGAACGTGAGATGGCATCAGATAACAAGAGCTTAGGTACTTTTCGTTTAGATGGGATCCCTCCATCTCCTCGTGGAGTCCCTCAGATTGAGGTAACTTTTGATATTGATGCAAATGGAATTTTAAGTGTAACTGCAAAAGACAAAGGTAGTGGTAAAGAGCAAAGTATTTCTATTACAGGTGCATCTACTCTTTCTGATAATGAAGTTGAGAAGATGGTGAAAGATGCCGAAACTAATGCGACTGCAGATAAAGAAAAAAGAGATCGTATAGATATTAAAAATCAAGCAGAAACACTTGTATACCAGACTGAGAAACAACTTGGAGAATTAGGAGATAAAGTTGATGAAGAAGCAAAAGCAAAAGTCGAAGCAAAGCGAATTCAATTAAAAGAAGCAACAGAGAAAGATGACTACGAAACAATGAAAACTCTTGTCGAAGACCTTCAAAAGGAATTGTATTCTTTAGGTGCTTCTGTATATCAACAGTCTAATGCTGCTTCTCAAGCAGCAGATGGAACCTCATCCGAATCTAATAATTCTACTGAGGGAAATGATGATGTAATTGATGCTGAATTTACTGAGTCTAAATAATCAATTTTCTATTTGTTTTGCTACCCATTCCGCACATGCGGGAGCCAATAATATTCCATTTCTATAATGGCCTGCATTAAGTATTAGCCCTGGTTCAATCTTTTCTAGTAAAGGAGCGGCTTGGTTTACAGGTTTGGCTCTTATTCCATACCAATGATTCTCAATAGAAGAGCTTAGAAGCCAATTGGGTGCCTTTCCATTGAGGTTTTTCAAGCTTTCTAAATTTAACTTATTTGGCTGATCTCCTTTTTCTAAAGTTGCACCTACAAGTAACTCGTTATTTTTTTGGGGAATCAGATTAATACCATTAATATTTAGAACACTAGGCCAATTCTCCCAATTCCCTTCATGATCATGCAGCTTAAGTTGTATTACTTGTCCTAGGACTGATTCCATAGGATACTCATGCCCTGCCGTTTTCAGAAGCGATTGGCTTCCTAAAGCTGAACAAATAATTATACAATCTGTATTGATAATAGAGTGACTATTTAAATTTAATTTCCATTTAACTTTCTTGTTGGTTGATACTCGTTGCAGAGAAATAACTTTTGCATTGATTTTATCTACTTGTAGTTTTTCTAAACTAATCATTAGGGATTTTAGTAGCTTTATTGGATCAATACGTCCATCTTGTTTTGAGATTAACCCTCCATATATAACTTCTGGCCAAGAACGTCCTTGCGATTCTTTTGACGTACTTTTTAATTGAGCTACTCCTAAGTGACTCTTTTCATTAATTATTTTTTTTATCCATTCCATCTCTTGATGATTTTTTGCTATTTGAATGAGTGGGGTTTCTATTTGCAATAGGGAATCAGATTTAGATAAGGTTTGCAGTAATGAGGGCCATAGTTCCATACTTCGTTTTCTAAGCTTCCAACTGCGCCCTGATGATCTTCTAAATACATACCCCATGAGGATGCCTAATGATGCTTTGCTTCCTGTGATTGAGTCTTTATATGAGATTGGCTTGCTGAGTTCAGGATCAATAATCATAACGTTATGCCCTAGCTTTGCGAGATGAAAAGCTGTTGTACTACCTACTATTCCTCCTCCAATGATCGCAATATCTTGTATAGCCATGTTTAAATCCCTATGAATTGTTGGCGTTGAAAGAGGTATTAGTTGTTATAAAGAGATAATGAAGGATTTTTGAGTATTTGGCTTTTACAACTTTAACTTTGTAGTTCATCTACTCTGATCAGCCTGACTCTACTTGTTAATTGTCAGGATGGATTTTTCCTGAACGCTTTCCTATTATTCTTGCATGAACTTTTTGCATTGGCTTGCTAATTCAAAGCCTTTGAAAACCAATCTATCAGGATGGATATGTTTTCAAATTGGACTTTTATTTTTAGCGTCAAGTGCTTTTATTTCTGGAATATTTTTTGTTATAGCAGTTGTTCTTGGCAGTAGAAAAAGGTTCAATCTTTGCTTGAAAGATAAATGGAATTATCCCTTATTGATTGCTTCCTTCTTAATGTTGGCTGGTAGTGTGCGAGCGTTTTCTGGCTGGCTTGCTTGGGTTGGATTGGCTAATTGGCTTCCATTCTTTTGGTGTTTTTGGGCTTTTCAGCCTTATGTCTTAACAGCTGTTGCTAGAAGGCGATGTGCTCTTTTGTTACTTGTTGGCACTATTCCTGTTGTGTTTTCAGGGATAGGGCAGCTTTGGTTTGGCTTGGAAGGGCCATGGCAGTTTCTCAATGGTTTAATTATTTGGTTTATTGAACCAGGAGGTCAGCCAACTGGTCGTTTATCAGGTCTTTTCAATTACGCAAATATTGCAGGGGCTTGGTTGGCATTAGTTTGGCCAATCGCCTTGGCTACTTTAGTGCAGCCTTCTATGAATTGGACAAAGAGAAGCGCAGCTTTTCTTGTTCTCTTATTCATAGCTATTTCGTTGGTATTAACTAATTCTAGAAATGCTTGGGCAAGTATGTTTTTATCTATGCCTTTTGTTTTAGGAACTGCTACTTGGTTTTGGGTTCTCCCTTTAATGGCTCTATCGCTGTTTCCAGTATTGTTATCTGTACTTCCATTTGTTCCTACGGAGATACAGTTTATTGCTAGAAAAATTGTTCCTGAAGGATTGTGGAGTCGTTTAACTGATCTTCAATTTGCTACTGATAGGCCAATAGAGGCTACAAGAATATTTCAATGGAAAGATGCTATCGCATTATTTTATCAAAAACCATGGTTTGGATATGGTGCTGCAGCGTTTTCTGTACTTTATCCACTTAGACAGGGAATTTGGCATGGGCATGCGCATAATTTGCCCCTTGAACTAACAGTTGCTCATGGTTTGCCAGTAGCAATATTGCTTGTTTGTATGATTCTTTTATTATTAATTATTTCTTTTAGGTGTTGCTTTTTTAAGCAGCATACTTTCGGAATTAATTTGTTTGATCGAGCATGGTGGGCTTCAACTTTTACTCTGATATTTATTCATGGTGCAGATATTCCTATGTTTGATAGTCGTATTAATCTGGCAGGATGGATATTTTTATCTGGATTACGGTGTTTGATTGCTTCTAAGGAATCAGAGCGTGTTCTTGATGTTTGATGAGTTGTTCGAATGTTAGTGGGCCTTCAATATGCATCCAAGGTAAAGCTTGATCTATGCTCCACTCATTGTTAATGACTTGTTCCCAATGCGGAAGTTGTTGATTAGATATATTTGGTAAGCTTGTGTCTTGGATTGTTTTATATGCTTTTTTCCATCCCCCTAGGCTATTGTTTGACCCTCGAACTAAAGCAATTACATTAGCCAATCGTCTATCACTTCTTGATATAAGTGTTTGAATTACGCTCCATCCGTAGCTTTCAGGTCGAAAATCTATGCCATTAGGCTTTAATTGTTTAGCAAGTTTTTTTAGTCTTTTTTTACTTTCTTTACGAAGACCAAACCACTGAAAGGGTGTATGAGCTTTAGGCACAAATGTACTTACTCCAAATGTTAGGCGAAGACCCGAGTTTCTTTGTTTGATTTTTAGTAGTAAATCTACGCTTGCTTGAATATCATCTTCATTTTCTGTTGGTAATCCAACCATTCCGTAGAGTTTCATACTTTTTAGCCCTCCTTCTTTTGCATATCTTGCTGCAGCAAAAATTTCTTCTTCGGCAAGTTTTTTGTTAATTACTTGTCTGAGCTTCTCACTTCCACTTTCAATGGCAATTGTGATTGACTTACTATTACGTCGAGAAAGTAACTGAGTCATTTTTAAATTAACTGTTGTTGCTCGAACAGAACTTAAACTAAGTCTCATATCTTCAAAACGATCTTTGTTGAGCCAATTTAATAAGTCTTCAAATTCTGGGTGTTGACTGATTGATGCACCTAACAACCCTATTCGTTTTGTGATAGCAAATCCTTTTTCTACAGCTGGAATAAGACCTGCTTCTAGCGATGAATTTCGAAATGGTAGATTTAAGTAACTTGCTAAACAGAATCGACAAAGTTCTGGACAGCTACGAACCACTTCGATCATGTGTATATTTGGCCATGCTGCTTCAGGTGTAATAACAGTTGAGTGACTTAAAATATTTTTTTTCCAAGTTTGTTTTGAAATTTTTGATGGGATATCTGGAGAAGTTGGTGTGATGCCTATTAATTCACCACTGCAATTGTATTGAGGTTGATAAAAAATTGGTACATATATTCCTGGTACCTGAGCTAGTGCTTTTAATTTTTCAGTACGAGATAAGTCTTTTTTTTCTTGAATTGTATTAATAAAGGCTGGCAATAAGTTTTCTCCGTCACCCAGCAGAACTACGTCTAAAAAAGGAGCGAATGGTTCCGGGTTTGCTGTAAGAACTTGCCCGCCACCAAAAACAATTGGATCATTTTCTGAACGTTTTTGGCTCCAAATAGGAATCTTATTTTTTTCTAGTAGATCAAGAAGTACTGGTCCGTCTAATTCCCAGCTTAGAGAAAATCCAAATAAATCATTTCTCCGATGAGGTGCATCTTCTTGGTCAGTAAACTGTCGTCTGACATCTATATCTATTCTTTGAGCAAGAGTTGCCCAGATGATTTGAAATCCAAGACTCGTAATACCTACAGAATATGTGTTTGGGAAAGCCAATGTTGTCCTAAGTGCATCATGCTTAGGAACATTTGGTTTAAAAAGAAGGGTTTCTTTGTTCAGTGTTAGTTAGGGGGAGGAAGAGATAATTCAGAATTTTCTACTTCTGTTGGTTCATTTAACTCCATTTCGATTTGTCTTTCATAGATTGATTTTTCATTAATGAGTTGAGCGACTAAAAAGCTGGTAATACAAGCCACTAAGACTGGTTTTAGCATTAAAAGATCTTTTGTCAGCGCAAATGCTAAAAACATTGCTGTAATTGGTGTTCTTGAGCAACTAGCAACAAATGCTCCCATCCCTGCAAAGATGTATGTGCTTGGCACATGTCCAGTTAAGGTTGCGACCCACGTTCCACATGCTGATCCAATACACCCTCCAAGTGTGAGCATTGGGAAAAATAGCCCTCCAGGTGCTTTTGAAGCAGCAGCGAGTCCTGTGGTAAAGAATAAAACGACAAATGTACCTAAAGATAAATAAATATTTGCATTGCCAATAGCAATTAAATTTTGTAGTTCTCCTACATGGTGAAATTCTTCTGGTAAAAAGGAATAAACAATTCCTAGTATTACCCCACTAATTGACATTCTTAGAATAAGTTTATTTTTAAACCATTGATTTCCTTTACGTTGCATTATTAGGACATATTTACAATAGAGTTCTGCTAAAACACCTACTATTATTCCTAGAGCTATTAAATATCCAAGGTCTATTGGGAGAAAATGTATTAAAGGGGTATATTCACGTTCAATTTGAAAACCAAGAGTTTGATCAAATCCACCAGTATGGCCATTTAATCCAATTGCTTGTAAGACATCAGCCCATGTATCAGCCCAAAAGGTTGTGATAACAACGAGTAGAAGAATTACAGGTCGTGCTGAGTGTAGTAATTCCTCCATTGTATAAATGAAGCCGCCTATTGGTGCACTAAATATTGCTGCGATACCTGCACCCCCTCCTGCAGCAACGATTACACGTCTAAAGGCTATAGGAGCGTTTAACCATTGCGCCATTTTCCATGCAACAGAACCTCCCATCTGTACTGCGGGGCCTTCAGGGCCAAGTGGAAAACCACTTCCTATAGATATTATTCCTGCCATTAATTTGATTATTCCAACTCTTAACCCCATGGGCACTTTTCTATGACGTAAAAAAGCCATGATATGAGTTACACCTGAACCTCCTGCTGCAGGAGATAATTTGGAGATTAGTGTTCCAGATAATAGCCCGCCTATTCCTCCTAAAGCAGGCAAGATCAGCCATGCTGGCTGCATTTTAAGAAGGTTTAGTCGCCAATTATCTAAAAGATAAATACCTTCTTTAAAGAGGACACCGGTTAATGCTGCACCTAGGCCTGTTAAACCTAATGCCAAGACGACTACAAACCATCGCTGACGTAATAAATTACGAATACTATGACTGGAGTAACTTTGTTTAAGTCGTATACTTATTTCATTAACTTTCTTCATTTATGTAGCCTTTATAAGTTTTTCGAGCGCATCTTCGCTAATAATTTTTCCTTTTTCTTCAAAGTTATCAATCTCATTGAAATTTAGATAACGATATAGTTCATCAGAGAGTGGATTTATTTTCTCTGCCGCTATAGTTTTATATTCATTCAATGTTGGTATACGACCTAGTAAGGCGCAAACTGCCGCTAATTCTGCACTACCTAAATAAACTTGTGCACCTTTACCTAGTCTATTGTTGAAATTTCTTGTGCTCGTTGAGAATACTGTTGTGTTATCTTCCACCCTTGCTTGATTACCCATGCAAAGAGAACAACCTGGTAGTTCCATTCGACTACCAGCTTTTTCAAATATTTTGTAATAACCTTCTTCTTTTAGTATTTCTTCGTCCATACGTGTAGGTGGACAAATCCATAATCTTGCTTTAATGACTCCTGCATTTTCTAGAATCTTTGCTGCAGCTCGATAATGTCCAATATTAGTCATACATGAGCCAATAAATACTTCTTGGATTGCTTGACCTGCCTCTTTACTAAGGAGTTTTACATTATCAGGATCATTTGGACATGCTAAAACTGGTTCATATAGTTCATCAAGATTGATCTCGATTTGATCAGAATAAATTGCATTGAGATCCGCTTTTAATAATTTTGGTTTTTTTAACCATTTCTCCATCTCATTAATACGTCTATTAAGTGTTCGAGCATCTTTGTAACCTCGAGCCATCATGTTTTTTAATAGCGAAATATTGCTACGCAGATATTCTGATATTGTCTCTTTTGATAGTTGAATAGTGCATCCAGCGCATGACCTTTCTGCACTTGCATCTGTAAGTTCGAATGCTTGTTCTAGTTTGAGATTCGGTAACCCTTCTATTTCCATAATTTTGCCGTTGAAAATATTAATTTTGTTTTCTTTCGAGACTGTTAGTAATCCTTTTTGAATTGCTATGAGAGGAATTGCATTAACGACATCTCGTAATGTAATGCCTGGTTGTAAAGAGCCTTTAAATTTCACTAAGACTGATTCCGGCATATCCAATGGCATTGCACCAATTGCAGCGGCAAAGGCAACTACACCAGATCCTCCAGGGAAAGAAATGCCTAGAGGGAAACGAGTATGACTATCACCTCCTGTACCTACTGTATCTGGTAATAGCATTCTATTAAGCCAGCTATGAATAATTCCATCTCCAGGTTTGAGTGCTACTCCTCCTCTTTCTGCAAAGAAATCAGGTAATTCTTTGTGGGTTTGAATGTCTACTGGTTTTGGATATGCTGCGGTATGACAAAAGCTCTGCATAACTAGATCAGCTGAAAAACCAAGACATGCGAGCTCTTTCATCTCATCTCTTGTCATTGGCCCTGTTGTATCTTGACTTCCTACTGTTGTAATTACAGGAGTACAACTTGTACCTGGCTCAATTCCCTTTAGGCCACAAGCTTTGCCAACAATTTTCTGAGCTTGTGTAAATCCATGGCAGTTATCTGTCTGTTTTCCAGGACGAATAAAGATATCTATTGGCTCTAAGCCGAGTTTTTCTCTCACTTTGTCAGTTAAAGCTCTACCTATGAGTAGTGGGATACGCCCTCCTGCTTGAATTTCATCTAAAATTGTTGATGGTTTTAATTCGAATGATGCAATATTTTCTCCATTTTCATACCTTTCAATTTTACCTTCATAAGGATGGATTGTAATTACATCACCAGTTCTTAATTTGCTGACGTCACACTCAATAGGTAAAGCACCTGAATCTTCAGCAGTATTGAAAAAAATAGGTGCGATTTTGCCTCCAAGAATTATTCCACCTGAGCGTTTATTGGGAACATAAGGAATATCTTCACCTATATGCCATAGAACAGAGTTAATGGCTGATTTTCGAGAGCTACCTGTTCCTACAACATCTCCTACATAAGCAATAGAGTGTCCTTTCTTTTTAAGAGAAGTAATTGTTTTAAGACCTTCAGGATCTCTTGTTTCAAGCATTGCTAGTGCATGAAGCGGAATGTCAGGTCGTGTTGTTGCATGAGTAGCAGGAGATAGATCGTCTGTATTTGTTTCCCCTGAGACTTTAAACACAGTGACAATGATTTTGCTTTGCAATTTTGCCCTTCGAGTAAACCATTCTGCATTTGCCCAACTGTCTATAATTTTTTTAGCAAAAGCATTGCTTTTTGCTAACTCCATTACGTCATTTAAAGCGTCATAAATTAAAAGTGTGTTACTTAAACTCTCAGCAGCAATATTTGCTAGTTCTTGATCTTTATTCTTCAAGATTTCTAGAAGCGCCGAAACGTTATAGCCACCCATCATTGTTCCTAAAAGCTGAGTTGCCTTAGCAGGACTTACAAGTGGGCTGATAATTGCTTTTTGAGCTACTGAGCTAAGCCAAGAGGCTTTTATATAGGATGCTTTGTCAACACCAGGTGGAATACGATTTTCGAGAAGGTCTAATAAAAATTCTGCATCTGTCTCTGATGGTGGTTTTTCAAGTAATTTCGTGAGTTCATGAGTTTGTTCATGATCTAAAGGGAGAGGAGGAATACATTTGTGCTGCCTTTTTAAAGCTTCTTCATGATAATTTTTCAGCATTTTGTTCATTCCAGTTTCTTTCAAAGCCTAGATTTTTAACTTATTGTGTTTTTATATAATCTAACTTTGATTCTAGATAGATGCAGAACTGCAAGTTCGTAATGTATTTAATTTTTAGTTTCTTGAAATCTGTACTAATGAGGAAGGGATAATGACCTTTTCAACGAATTTTCAGATATCTGATAAAACTTCCGATCTACACGTTGTTGAGACTAGGCCATTAGTCCCTCCAGCTTCCCTTCACAAGGATTTGCCATTAGATCATCACTCTTCAACCATTGTTTCTAAGACAAGAAAAACAATACAAGCAATTCTGGCAGGATCAGATTCACGATTATTGGTAATTGTTGGCCCTTGTTCAATTCATGATATTGCTGCTGCCAAAGATTATGCAAATCAGCTGCTTCCGCTAAGAGAAAAATTTTCTAAGCAACTCGAAATTGTAATGAGAGTTTATTTTGAAAAACCTAGGACAACTACTGGTTGGAAGGGTCTCATTAATGATCCTCATCTTGATGGGTCTTATGACATTAATACTGGTTTAAGAAGAGCGAGATCTTTGCTTCTAGATTTAGCAAATTTAGGTATTCCAACAGCAACTGAGCTTTTAGATCCTGTTGTTCCTCAATATATAGCTGATTTAATTAGTTGGACTGCAATTGGGGCAAGAACGACTGAGAGTCAAACTCATAGAGAAATGGCTTCCGGATTATCTATGCCAATAGGATATAAGAATGGAACAGATGGGACTATTGCTATTGCTATTAATGCTATGAAAGCAGCTTCAAAGCCTCATCATTTTCTAGGTATTAATCATGAAGGCCATGCATCTATTATTAGTACGACAGGCAACCCTGATGGTCATCTTGTTTTGAGAGGGGGAAGTAGTGGTACTAATTATCATCTGGAATCAGTGCAAAAAGTTGCTCAAGAACTTCTACAATCAGGCTCAAAAAGTAAAGTGATGGTTGACTGTAGTCACGGTAACTCAGATAAGGATTTTCGAAAACAAGGTATTGTCTTGAAAGAGGTTGCTAAGCAGGTTAAAGAAGGTTCGTCTAATGTCATGGGAGTGATGCTTGAGAGCCATTTGGTTGAAGGTAATCAAAAATTAACTAAGGACTTATCAACATTGATTTATGGAAAAAGTATTACAGATGCCTGTATAGATTTGAAGACGACAGAAACTTTGTTTGAGCAACTTGCTGATGCTGTTACTTTTTAAGCAATTTATCTAAATGACATTATTTGCCAACTTAAGGCTACGCCAATTGGAACCGTAATATTATCTATTCCTAAAGTACTCACTTGTTCTAATGCAACAGCAATAGATGTAATCGAAAGTATAGCTATAGGACCCAACTGCATAGCTGTTGATTGATTGACTATTGTTAAAATTAGTGCGGAAACGAAACCCATAGTTAATGTTCCTATTAGTGATTTTCGTTGACCAAATAGAATCCATTGAGGCGATTTGACTTTTCGACCTATGAAGCCTGCCAAGCCATCTCCAAATGCCATTACAAGGACACCTGATATGACTGCGGAAGGGTTGTCAGTCCAAAATAAAATAAGTAATAATGTGATACTTATTCCATATGCAATTGTCCCAAAACTTTTTCGCTCTATATTTTCTATTGAGGTTAGTAACTTAAAACGATAATTGATCAATAGTGCAAGTGTAATTACACTTGCAATAGGGATTGCAATTTGGGCAGATATATTTAGCCAGTAAGCTAATGGGATGATAGGACCACTTCCCATATGAACAATTTTACGACTTAATTCTTTTTCTTCAGGAAATAATTTATTGCAAAAATAACTAGTGGATAGAACAATAATCAACCAACCACTAATAAGTATAAAAGAGTAGGCGTTAATCAATTTGAATTTTATGCAGCTTGTTGATGAGTAGTCATTCCTCTGAGTTTTAAAATAGCCTTGGCCTCAAGTTGCCGAACACGTTCTCTAGATACATTGATTTGTCTTCCAATCTCAGCGAGTGTTAGAGGCTCTTCTCCATCAAGACCAAATCGTAATCGCATTATTTTTTGCTCTCTCTCATTAAGTTGAGATAGCCATCCACTGAGATGTTCTTTTTGCATATTGCGATCCATACATTCCATAGGTTCATCATAATTTGGATCAGGTATGAGTTCCCCTAATGTACTTCTGTCTTCTTCACCACGCGCATGGGAGTCTAATGACGCACATGGAGCACTTTGTGCCATTAGATCTTCTAGATCTTTTGGCTCCATACCCAATTCATTTGCTAGTTCAACGCGATTTGGCTGTCGTCCTAAATTGTGGGACAGTTCACGTGAAATGCGTCTCATTTTAGATAGCTTTTCACTGATATGGATTGGTAATCGAATAGTACGAGCACTGTTGTCAATTGCTCTTGTCATTCCTTGACGTATCCACCAATATGCATATGTTGAAAACTTGTATCCCATAGCAGGATCAAATTTATCAACTGCTCGCTCTAGACCAATTGCTCCTTCTTGTACTAGATCAAGTAGCTCTAATCCTTGATTTTGATATTTTTTTGCAACACTTACAACAAGTCTAAGATTTGCAGCCATCATGCGATCTCTCGCTCGCTTTCCCATGCGAATTTGATGTCTTTGGCGAGTGTTGATATTCTCCTTAGGAATATCTAACAGCCCTTTCATTTTTTGGACATGATGAGCAAGTTCTATCTCTTCTGCTGGAGTTAGCAAAGGTACCCGTCCAATGCTACTTAAATAAAAACCAATTGAATCAGTTCCAACTCGACCAGCAGGACGACCACGACCTGCTGACGAGGTAGTTATTTTGTTTTGCCTTTCCTCTTTCGAGGTCTTTGGCAATGAAATTTTTTCTGATGGTGATGAAGAATCACCTTTAACAGATTCCAGAGGGATCCCCATCACCCTGGCCTCCTATAATTATGTTTAGAAAGAACTTAGCACTGTTATAGAAAATAACAGTGAATTAAATAAAACTTTTTGATTGAAGCAATCTTCATTGTTCAATAAGTTACTTGATTAGGTATTAAGACTTAGAGCATGTTCATGATCCTTCGCTCCGTTTTTAGAGCTGTATTGCAATTATTTTGATTCTCTAATTCTATGATTTGACTAATATTAAAAATCCATTAGTTTGTTTTGAGCAGAAATTTCTTCGCTTTTTATTGCTGATTTTCTAAGAAATTTGCCATTGCTTTGCATTTCCCATGCATCTACATTGTCATTTAAATAAATTTCTAAAATAGAATTTAGTTGTTTTTTTAAAGTGGGATCTTCAATAGGCGTAACAGCTTCAACTCTTCGATCTAAATTTCTTCGCATCCAATCTGCACTTCCTATAAAAACTTCTGGCTGATTATTATTATAAAACCAGAAAATCCTTGAATGCTCTAGATATTTTCCTATTATGCTCACCACTCTAATTTTTTCACTAAGGCCTTCTTTTTTAGGGTATAAGCAGCACATTCCTCGTACAATTAGCTCTATTTTTACTCCTGCTTGTGATGCTTCATAAAGTAAATTAATAATACTTGGATCAACAAGTGCATTCATTTTGGCTTTAATTTTTGCCTGCTTGCCATTTTTTGCGTTTTCAATTTCTCGCTGTATTAGTGTTTCTATTCCACGTCTTAGGCTTACTGGAGCAACTAATAATTTCCTAAAGCTTGGTTGCTTTGAAAACCCGGTTAGATAATTAAATAGCTCTACTAAATCTTGTCCCAATTCCGGTTGAACCGATAGTAACCCCAAGTCTGTATATTGATTGGATGTTTTTGAATTATAGTTACCTGTTCCAATATGAAAATAACTGCGTAATCGCTCTTTTTCTTTACGGATGACTAATGCAATTTTTGTATGTGTTTTAAGTCCTACAACGCCATAGACAACATGCACTCCAGATTTTTCTAATTGTTTTGCCCATTGAATATTGTTGTCTTCATCAAAACGAGCTTTTAATTCAACAAGTGCCATTACTTGTTTTCCATTTTCTGCGGCTCTAATTAATGCCTCAATAATTGGAGAGTCTTTTGAAACCCTATAAAGAGTCATTTTGATTCCCATTACTAAAGGATCATCAGCAGATTGATTGATAAATTCTTCTACTGAACTTGTAAAAAGATCATATGGATGGTGAAGGAGCAAATCTTTAGCTCTAATTATCGAAAATATGCTTCTAAATTCTTCTTGCTTGATTGAACCATCTTCCAGTAACCCATATTGACTATTTTTTAGAGAGTTATGAATTTTGCCATACTTTGATGTAGAAGATAAATGCTGAGTGTCGATAGTGATTAGCTCAAATAGTTCATCTAGGCCTAATAATCCATCAACGCAATAAAGGTCTGCTTCTTCTACATCCATGCTTTCCATTAGTAAGTCAAGAATTTTCTTTGGCATTGTTTTTAATACTTCAAGTCTTACTATTTCTCCACCCATGCGACGTTTGCGAAGACCTTGCTCTAGGGCAATCATTAGGTCATCGGCTTCAAGATCTCTCAACTCTAGGTCTGCATCTCTAGTGACTCGAAAAAAGGAGTGTTCTTCGATTTCCATTCCTGGGAAGAGCAAATTTAAGTTAAATGCCACTACTTGTTCAACAGGAATGGCGCTATAGATTGGCTTTGGATTTTTATCACTTAAATCACTTGGAATAGTTATAAATCTAGCGATTGTTTTTTGTGGGACTTTGACTCTTGAAAATTGTTGCTGACCGGAATCAGGATCACGAATTAATGCTGCAATATTGAGACTAAGATTGCTAACAAATGGAAAAGGATGAGCTGGATCAACAGCTAGTGGTGTAAGTATTGGGAAAATGGCTGTTTTAAAGTAATTATCAACCCAATTTTTTTCACGAGATGTTAGCTCTATATAATCAAGCAAGAAAATATTCTCTTTCCTAAAAGCATCTTTTAAATTAGATAAATAGTGTGTTTGCTGTTTTTGAAGAGAAGGCAAAAGCTTCTCACGAATTTGAATTAATTGTTCAGTGGGTGTTTTATTATCCTCACTTTTTTTTGTTACTCCTGCTTCTACTTGTGATTTTAATGAAGCAACTCTAACCATAAAAAATTCATCTAAATTATTACTAAAAATCGCACTAAATTTAGCTTGATCTAGAAGAGGGGTCTTTTTATCAATGGCTTTCTCAAGAACTCTTTCATTGAAATTAATCCAGCTTAACTCTCTATTAATATAATTCTCTGCAAGTCGAAATTTTTTAGCCATTGTGTAATATTAATGTTCTTTGTAATTCGTTATTAGATTGCTAATCATTATAACATTATAGATTCTGCATTCTCTTTTATATTCTTTTCTAGATTGATCTTTGAGACTTAATGTGTCTTTTGTTGGAAATTAATATTATAACGATAATTAATACAATGCTGGTTCCCAAAAATGGACTCTTTACGCCTAAAAAATCATAGGAAATACCAGCGATTGCTGCTCCTATAAAAGTACCTAAACTTTGCAACCCTTGAAGACTCCCAAGAATAGCTCCTTGATTAGTGGCATTTAATCTTTTTGAGACTAGAGCACGTAGACAAGGTGTTACTAAGCCAGTTCCTAAGGCTAAAATCGCAACAGCTGTGAATACTATTGGTATCGCATTTCCTTGATTAGCAATTGGTAAAAGTAAACATCCAATAATTACAAAGCCAATTCCTATCATTGTTAATCTCCATTCTCCAAAACGATTCACTAGAGGACCAATCAAGCCACCTTGGACAACCATGGCAACTAGTCCTACAACTACAAATGTAAGACTGGCTAATTCTGGACTCCAGTTAAAAGCCTGTTTCAAATAGAGAACTAAGATAGCAGTAAACCCGTTGAAAGCCATAAAGAATAGGAAAAACCCTAGACAAAGTCTGCGTAATGATGGATTTGTAAAAATCAGACTTAATTGTGTGATTGGGTTAAGTTCTCTTTTTCTAGGTAATTGATTGCGTGCATTAACAGGATGAGTCTCTGGTAATAGCCAAGTTACCAAGGTTAGATTTAACATTGCAAAAGCTGTCGCTGCCCAGACTGGCAAGGTAACGCTATATTTTGCGAGTGTTGTCCCTAGCCCGGGACCCAATAGAAAACCTAGTCCAAAAGCAACACCTATTAGACCAAAAGTTTTTGCACGATTTTCTGGTGTAGATATATCTGCAAGTATTGCCGTTGCTGTTGTCGCTGTTCCACCACTAATCCCATCGATAATTCTAGCTATAAATAAAAAGATTAAAGGAAGACTTGCAGCTGATACAGGGAGGATATTTTCCCAGTTTAGACTTACTGTTATTGCAAAGAGACTAAGACCTATAACTGAACCAAATACACAGATTATGATTATTGGTTTTCTACCAAAACGGTCACTGAGTGCTCCTATTAATGGGGCAACAGTAAATTGTGATATGGCATAGGTTCCTGCAAGTAGGCCAATAGTACTTCCACTACTTGTAAAGCGTTCTAAAAGAAAAGGCAATAAAGGAAAAACGATAGTCTCACCTAATCGGTCATTTAATAAAGTAATGAAGGCACATAGCAGAGTCGGTACTTTTGGCTTTTTCAAAGAGAAACTATGCATAATAGTTTAAAGATCTCATAGAGGGTGGTTTTTGACTAAGGCTGAACAGAATAATTTCGATGTTCATTTAAGACCAATTAAAAATTTGGATCACCTTGTACTTAGAGAGGTATATACAGATGCAATTGTTTCACAAGGATCAGTCTTTTATAGTAATGATCAAATCGAAGCTTGGAGAGGATTAGCGTTTTTGCCAGGAGTTCTTGATAAACCAATAGAAGATGGAAAAGGGTGGTTAGCAGTGAAACAAAATCAAGTTGAAGCATTTGGACTTCGCTATCCATCTGATCGCTTAGCTCTCCTTTATTGTCGAGGTCGTTCCATGCGAAAAGGCTATGCTACTAAGCTTCTTCAGAAAATTGAATTAGATGCTTTTCAAGAAGGAATCACAACATTATTTACTGAAGCAAGTTTATTTAGCCATCCTTTGTTGTTGAGATCTGGTTGGGTTGAGATATCTATAGAAAAAATCGAAATAGCGAGTATCCCTTTTGATCGTTTTCGAATGTTGAAAAAACTTTAGAAACGCATTCAATAATAATTTACTAACAAATGGTTTATTTGTTTCTCCATGCAATTAATTGATTAAGCTTCTTTTTTGCTGAACCAGATTGAATTGCTTTCTCAGCTTTCTTCATACCAATAGAAATATTTTGTACTGCTCCTGCAAACCACAGGTAAATTCCTGCATTCCAAACAAGAGCTTTGTATAACGGGCCTTCACCCTGAAGGGCTTTAAAACTGTTAGTTCTCCATGTAGCGATATCATCAAATTCTAAGTCTTTGCAATTCATTGAATATTCTCGAGGATTAATTTTCACGTCGTTTAATATTTGATTTTTCATAAATTTTAAGTTTGATATTCGACTGGTTGGTATGTCGATCCCTCCTTCAAGACCATTGACCATTATGAAATTTTGTTCATCTAATAATCTCAGTGTTTTGATATGTCTATCTTCTGTTGGTGTATGAACAAAACCAGAAATTAGAATATGTTCTCCTTGATGGGCTGACCAAATTAATTCCATACTTGCGATTGGAGGCCTTTTCCCAATTTCTTCTCGATAGTTGATTAAACTATCTGCTAAAGGAAAATGATCTGGCTGATAAATAAGCGCTAGTCCATGTTCTGAAAAACCGTCTTGTACTTTTTGTATATCCATTCCTCCTAGGCATAGCCCTAGTCCTTTAAATAATTCTTCTGTTGTTACACCATATTTAACTGGCAATCGTCCTGCACCTTGAAGAATTACTGGTTGAGATGCATCTAAAAGTAAAAGAGTAGTGAGAGGATAAATAGGTGAGGTTTTTTTTCTTCCATCGAAGGGCATTCCAAAACAAATAGGTGGGTGTAAATTATTTTCGGAATATAGTTTTGGACCTAGCTTTAAGTAAGTATCTACCATCCCAGCAAGTTCTTGTGGCTCTGGGCGCCGAATACGATGAGCAATCATGAAAGCGCCTATTTGGGCAGGACTAGGATCTCCGTTGAGGATTAGTTCTAAAGCATCGGCTGATTCTTCTCGTGTCATTCCACGGCTAGTTTGCTCTCCGCTACCTATCTTGCGTAGGTAGCGCTTAAAACGCTCTTGATTAAAAGATGTTTCCTTCATGAAAGACAAGCAGCTAGGGACTGTCTATTTAGTTGGTGCTGGCCCTGGAGATCCTGACTTATTAACTGTTAGGGCACATAGGCTCCTGAGTCAATGTGATGTCTTGGTATATGACGCTTTAGTGCCGGATGAAATTCTTAAATTAGTTAAAAAAGACTGTAAATCTATTTTTGTGGGGAAATTAAGAGGTCATCATTCAACTTCACAATTGAAAACTAATGCACTTCTTTTGGAATTAGTAAAAAAGAACAAATGTGTAGTGCGTTTGAAAGGGGGAGACCCTTTTGTTTTTGGACGTGGTGGTGAAGAGGCAGCTTATTTACATAAGAATGGTATTGGTGTTGAAGTTGTTCCTGCCATTACATCTGGTATAGCTGCTTCAGCATATTTTGGTATTCCTTTGACCCATCGTATTGCAAGTAGTTCAGTGACCTTTGTGACAGGACATGAAGGCATTGATAAACGCCGACCTTCTGTGAATTGGAAAGCTCTTGCAAAAGCAAGCAATACTTTAGTTATTTATATGGGTGTACATAATCTCAGTTATATTGTTAAGGAATTATTAGCTGCAGGCCTGTCCCCAAAGATTCCATCAGCGGTTATTCAGCAGGCAACTGTTAATGGACAACGTTGCTTGAGAACCTCATTAGATAGCCTTGTGAAAGAAGTAAAAGAGCAAGAATTTATTTCTCCTTCCATAATCATCATCGGAGAAACCATAAATTTTCAGATTGAAGCTTGTGCACCATCCCCAGCAAAAGTCACCATGCCAATTTCTTTTTAACTCTTTGTTAATGATGTCCAAAGTATTTTACTTGCCTCATACTCTTCAAATGATTTTGTGTTGACCTTGATAATAGAATGACAACTAAGACTATTAATCAATAGCCATTGATCCTTAGGTTCAGGTTCAGGAGAAATCTTAGCTTCTTTTAAAATCCCAGAATTTAGTCCTTGTTGCCTCATTATACCGGGAAGGCAACCACTACTTATATGAGGAGTTAACCATTTATCTCTCCTTTTGACAATTAAATTAGATGTTGTTCCACAAGCTATCTCACCATTAGTACTTAACAATAAAGCATCATCAAAGCCAGCAATATTTGCTTCACGACGAGCTTGGATTGATTGGGTATAGGCAAATGTTTTGCATTGATTGATTTTGCTATTCGCATTGCGTTGTTCAAGTTTACTTATCATTGTTGTAATAGGTTTAAAAGAAGGCTTGTACGCACGAAGTGTCAACCAAAATCTGTGAGAGGATGATTTAGCATTAGCAGATGAAAGCTTAATACCACGTCCATTGTTGTCGCCTCTACTCCAATTAAGTCTAAGGACAGCACTGCCTTGGGCTAAAGGGTTCTTATTAATAGCTTCTTTAATTAATGACAGTATATGGTCTTTGGTTGGTGGTTTTGCCATTCCTAAAAGGATGGCACTCTCGTTCCATCTATCGAGGTGGGCATTTAATAATATCGGTTGATTATTCATAATTAGAATAGTTTCAAATATTCCATCGCTAAGAGTTAGACCACGATCATTTATTGGCAACTGTGGCTCATTATGTTTAATCCAATGACCATTAATCCAACTGATTTGATTATCTAAAATATTGTTCATTGCAATGCCTCCAGTATAGGCATTATCTTCCAAGTTAACTCTTCTGATTCACTATAAGGATCCGAATCAGCAACAATGCCACAACCTGCATATATACGTAAACTAGATTTCTGAACCATTAAAGATCGGATCAGAATATTGCTATCAAATTGACCATTCCAATCTAAATGTATGAAGGACCCACAATATGGTCCTCTTGCAATTGACTCTTGTTCATATAAACGTTTGCATGCCCTTATTTTAGGGGCACCGGTAATTGATCCACCCGGCCAACAGGCTTCAAGAAGATCAACCCATGTTTTATTTGTTTTTAGCTTCCCTTTAATAACTGATGTTAAGTGATGGACCTTGGAAAAACTTTCTAAACCTACCAATTGTGTAATGTCTATTGTCCCAGGTATGCAGACTTTTCCTAAATCATTTCTTAGTAAATCAACAATCATAATATTTTCAGCTCGGTCTTTTAAACTGCTTACTAGATCAGCCGCAAATTCAGAATCTTTTTTAGGGTTAGCATGACGAGGTCTAGTTCCTTTTATGGGTCTTGTTTCTACTTTTTGATTTGGCAAAACTTTTAGAAAACGTTCAGGTGAGGTAGATATAACAGCTTCACCTAGAGCTTCTCCTGTTGCTACGACTATTCCTGAAAATGGTGAAGGACAGTATTGTCTCAGCCTCTTAAAAAGGTCAATAGATAAAAGATTTGCAGTATTTTTTGTTTGACAACATGTAGAAAGGTTTGCTTGAAAAATATCTCCCTCTTCAATATATTGTTTTATAGTTGCTACTTTTTTAGCGTATTCCTCTTTATTATTTAGCCATTTCCACTTTTCTTTGGCAATACCTTGAAACTCTTTAGTTCTTTTTAGAGATTGATTCTTTTGTAAATTACTTGCTTTTAATTCTTTGAGTAATTCTCTGATTTCTACTAATCTTTTACGATCGATTCCTTCAAGCCAGAGTTGCTGATTATATAAATCAAATTTCAGAATAGGATCATGTCTAGCACACCATAGTGTAGCCATTGAATCTTGTTTCCATGGATTATTAGGTTCAATCCATGCTCCAGCTTCATAGCTAAGCCAACCACTCCAATGTCCTGAGTGGATAGTCCGTAGTAATTCAAAAGGGTTGGTAGCTGATGGGTCATTTGGTAAACCATGAGAACAAATGTGTTCAATTGGATCTGCTCCTAAAATTATCCATCGCCCATTTTTGCTTCCATCACTATCAAGCCACACTAGTCCTGGTTCTCCATAAATTTGAATTAGTTTTTGAGCAACAATTTGAGGATCAACCCAATCCAATAGCTCTCTACACAAATTATTCATCTTCAGTGAGTCTTAGAATTATTTAAGGACCTTACGCTTTGTAATGCTTCATTGCGTATACGACAGCTATCACATAAACCACATTCTTCTGTGTCTCCGTTATAGCAACTCCATGTGAGATCAATTGGAATATCTAATCTTAGAGCTTCTTGAACTATTTGAATTTTATTCCAATGAATTAGTGGTGCCAATAATTTAATACCATTACCTTCTCTACCAGCCTTACTAGCTAAATTCGCAAGTTTTTGGAATTCATCTAAGTAATCAGGTCTGCAATCTGGATAACCTGAATAATCCATTGCGTTTATCCCTAAAACTAGTTGTTTTGCATTTCTTGCTTCTGCAAGACTCAGTCCAATAGCAATAAAGACTGTATTTCTTCCCGGCACATAAGTGTTTGGTATGACTCCTGGTAAAACGCCGGTTTTTGGAATTGATTCATTGAGATCAGTTAAAGATGATCCGCCCCAAGTGGATAGGTTGATATCGATTATGTGATGTTCTATTAGCTTTAAGTGATTTGCTAATAGTTTGGCTGCTTCTAATTCACGTTTATGCCGTTGCCCATAATCAAAAGATAGTCCTATTACATTGTGCCCTTGCTCTATTGCAATTGCTGTTGCAGTGGCTGAATCTAAACCTCCTGATAGAAGGGCAATAGTTTTTGGCCTTTCTTCTAGAGACATTACTTTTGGACTTTCTTGTTATTTAATTTTTAATAACAAGCAACTATAGTAAAAATTGTTGAATTTTTACAATACTCCTAACCATTTGTGGGTTTGTAGGCTCAATCTCCATTGTGGATGGCTTTTGATATATTCAATTGTAAGTTGTGTACCTTCTTTACTGTTCCAGCCAGGTTGTAGAAAAAGATGAGGTTGCGAAATTTTATGGTTTTCATCTGAAGTTTTCTTAGAAATTTGTCTTTCTTTAATTGATTGATTAGCCATTTCTTCTGCAAAGAGCAAGTCTTCTTTTTGATGAATAACTACTTTTATTTCATCACATGCTCTGAGAAGAGATTTCTTGGGAAGGGCATGTCGCTTTGGGGAAAGTGTGATCCAATTTATTAATCCAGTTATTTCATCAACTCCAGAAGTCTCAAGATGAATAGGCATTGTTTCTCTGGAGTTATGGGAAGTGAAATCTTGTATGGTTTTACATAATGCATTCAAGTTGTGATGCAGAGGTTCACCTCCAGTGATAACTAAAATTGCTGCTCCTTGTGATTGAGCAATTGCAGCTTCTTTTGAAAGTTCTTCAACAGTTGCTTCTTGATGGGTAGCTATTGACCATGACTCTTTGGTATCACACCAAGGACAACCTACTTTGCAACCACCAAGTCGAATAAAAAATGCGCTTTTGCCAAAATGCAGACCTTCTCCTTGAAGAGAATGAAATCTCTCTACAATTGGTAGGCAAGTACTCATTTATTCTTTTGAAAATTGGGCAGAGTATTTTTGAATACTTCTTGAGGTGTTGCAGGTAAACGGAGTTGGGCGGCTTCTATTAGCCCTTGAAATAGTGGATGTGGTTTTCCTGGTCTGGATAAGAATTCAGGGTGATATTGGCAGGCTGTAAAGAAAGGATGACTTTTCAATTCAATCAGTTCCACTAATCGACCATCTGGTGATGTTCCGCTAATGCTATATCCAGATTCAACGAAGAGATTCCTATAAGAATTGTTGAATTCATAGCGATGTCTATGCCGTTCATACACTACTTCTTCTCCATAGAGCTTGTGCCCCATTGTCTCTGGGGTTAACCTGCATGGATACACACCTAGTCGCATTGTTCCACCTAAATCTATTACATCTTGTTGTTCAGGAAGTAAATGAATGACTGGATGACTTGCGTTTGGATCGAGTTCAGAACTTGTAGCTTCTTTTAACCCTGCTATATTTCTTGCCCATTCAATGACAGCACATTGCATTCCTAAGCAAAGCCCAAGGAATGGAATCCTTTTCTCTCTTGCCCATTGTATAGCTGTAATTTTTCCATTGACACCTCTATTCCCGAAACCTCCTGGAACTACAATTGCATCAATTCCTTCTAGAAGATTTTCGGGACCTTCAGTTTCTATTTTTTCAGCAGATACCCAGGTTATATTTAAAGAGGCATTCTGAGCTATGCAGGCGTGACGTAATGCTTCTACTACAGAAAGGTAGGCATCATTTAGTCGGACATATTTTCCAACAACAGCAACTGTGACTGATGGTCCAGGATTTCGTAATTGATGGATCAAGGCTTCCCATTCTTCCAAGTCACATTGATGATCCTCTAATTCTAAAATTTTAAGTATTTCTCTACAAAGGCCTTCTTTTTTTAAAGAAAGAGGAACTGAATAAATACTGTCAGCGTCTAATGCTGGAATTACAGCCTCAGCATGTACTCCACAAAATCCACTAATTTTAGTTTTTAATTCTTTATTAATGTTTCTATCACTTCTGCAGACCAAGACATCTGGTTGAATTCCTATAGAACGTAATTCTTTTACTGAATGTTGAGTTGGTTTAGTTTTGATTTCCCCTGACGTGTTGATGAAAGGTAAAAGAGTGACATGTATATAAGCAATATCATTTCTCCCAACATCACCTTTGAATTCACGAATTGCTTCTAGAAAAGGAAGAGATTCAATATCTCCTACAGTTCCACCAATTTCAGTAATAATAATATCAGCATTACTATTTGCAGATACGCGATGAATCCGCTCGCGGATTTCTTTTGTGATATGAGGGATAACCTGTACTGTTCCACCGTTATAGTCACCGCGTCTTTCTTTATTGATTACAGATTGATAGATAGAGCCTGTCGTCACACTATTTAATCGTGACATTGCAGTATCAGTAAAACGCTCGTAATGCCCTAGATCTAAATCTGTTTCTGCACCATCTTCGGTAACAAAAACTTCTCCATGTTGAAAAGGACTCATGGTTCCAGGATCCACATTTAAGTATGGATCTAATTTCAAAATGGATACGCTATATCCTCTTGATTTGAGGAGTCGTCCAAGACTGGCAGCAACAATTCCTTTACCGATGCTTGAAACAACTCCTCCAGTAACGAAGACAAATTTTGCCATTGAGTTTGTTTGTCTACTTTAAGTTAACTCGATCTTTAGCAAGGCCAAGAAAATTCAATATTTTTTGGATATATTGGAAAGATGGGTGGAGAACTTATAAACCAATATGAATCTATTCATTTTTTATGAAGGTGCTTGTTATATGAAGCTCTTTTAATTGTTTCTTTGATACTTCTGCAGGTGCTTCTGTTAATAAGCATTTAGCTTGTTGGGTTTTAGGAAAAGCAATTGTGTCTCTGATGGATTCTTCGCCAGCTAATAGCATGACTATTCTGTCTAACCCAAATGCCAGGCCTCCATGTGGAGGTGCTCCCATTTCTAGAGCTTCGAGCAGAAAGCCAAATTCTTTTTTTGCTTCTTGTAAAGGAAGCCCGATAGTTTTTAGAACTGTCAGCTGAAGATCAGGATTATGAATGCGTAAAGATCCTCCGCCAAGCTCTAGACCATTTAATACTAAGTCGTAAGCCTGGGCACGGGCTGTAGGAAGATTTGTTTCCCATAATCGTCTTTGACCTAGGTCGCTTTGATTGGGAGCACAGAACGGATGGTGAAGAGCTTCCAGGCGGTTTTCATCTGAGTTAAATTCAAACATAGGGAAATCAACTACCCAAAGAAAATTCCATTGTTCATTGTTCAGTTTGAATGGAATCAGGTCTAAATCTTTGGCAAGAAATTGTCTTAAGCGAGCGAGGGTTTTATTAACCGTTGTTGTATCGCCAGCTGCAAAAAGAATTAGATCTCCTTCATTTGCATTGGTTTGTTTGAGGAGTTCTTCTTTTTGCGCGATATTTAAATTGTCTTTTATTGCGCCTATAGTATCTATCTCACCATTGCCACGAACTCTTATAAAGGCGAGTCCTTTGGCACCTGCTTTTTCCGCTTCGCTAAAAATATCTCCTCCTGGCTTAATTCTTACATTGCTTATTAGCTGGTTACCTCCTGTGATAGTAATGCATTTGACCGAACCACCTGCATCAATAGCACCTGAAAAAACTTTAAAACCTATTCCTTTAAGAATTTGACTGACATTTTTGAGTTCCATCCCATAACGGGTATCTGGCCTATCAGTGCCAAATCGATCCATTGATTCTTGCCAAGTTAATCGAGGAAAAGGGTGGACAAGGTCTACGCCTTTGACGGATTTCCATATTGATGAGATTAATTTTTCGGTTAATCCTAAAATTTCTTCTTGGCTCATAAAACTCATTTCGATATCCAGTTGAGTGAACTCCGGTTGTCTATCTGAACGCAGGTCTTCATCACGAAAACATCTAGCTATTTGGTAATAGCGCTCTATTCCTCCGACCATTAATAATTGCTTGAAGAGTTGTGGGGATTGAGGCAAAGCGAACCAGTCCCCTTCACATACTCTTGAAGGGACTAAATAATCTCTCGCTCCTTCAGGGGTAGATCTAGTTAGGATTGGAGTCTCTACTTCCAGAAAATTTTCTTGCTCAAGAAAATTTCTGGCTGTTTTCAAAACTTCATGACGCAATCGAAGGTTTTTTGTCATGCGATCTTTTCTTAGATCTAAATAACGATGACGAAGTCTTAATTCTTCTTTGATTGGTTCATCATCGTGAACAGAAATAGAAAAGGGTAAGTTCCCTTGTATTTGATTTAAGACTTCTAGATGGTTTGCTAATACTTCTATTTCGCCAGTTTTTAATTTTTGATTACATGATTCTGAAGGCCTAGCCCTAATTGTTCCTGAAATTTGCACAACAGTCTCATTTCTAAGATTTTCTGCAACAGTAAATAGTTCTGATCCTTGATCAGGGTCAATTGTGATTTGAATTGTTCCAGTGCGGTCTCTTAGATCGATAAAAATCACACCACCGTGATCTCTTCGTCGATCTACCCAGCCACATAATTGGACATTGGAGTTAATGTGCTTTTTGCGCAGTTCTCCACAGTAGTTACTGCGCATGAGAAAAATCTAGATAGAGAGAATGAGTTTCCCATAACGAATGTATGTAGGCTTGAGAAAAGCACATTTATGTCAGGAAACTCTGCGATAAAAGGGCTTTTTGGCCACGATCGCTGTATGTAGCTTATCGCGTATTTGTACACTTACTGCTGTTCCTATTTTTGTTAAATCGATTGGTAAATATGCGAGTGCAATCCCTTCATTCAAAGTCGGGGACCAGCTTCCACTGGTAATTTCTCCAACAAATTTATTCTTAAACATTATTTGATAACCTTTTCGAGCTATTGCTCTCCCTTCAATCTTTAGAGCGACTAATTTCTTGTTTATACCTTCGTTAGTTTGTTTTACAAGTGCAGCTTTTCCAATAAATTCGTCTGGGGTTTCTAAGTGAACTAACCATCCTAAACCTGCTTCAAAAGGAGTGGTTGTATTGTTTATATCATTGCCATAAAGAGGCATTCCTGCTTCAAGTCTTAATGTGTCTCTAGCACCAAGACCACAAGGGGTGACTCCGTTTTCTATTAATTCGCGCCAGAGTGATTTTCCTGCATTTGTGTTGAGAAGGATTTCATAACCGTCTTCACCTGTATAACCTGTTCGTGCGATAAATATTGAGAAACTTACTGGATGAGTTTTTAGTTGTACTTGTATTTCTCGATGCCCAAATTTGGGAATATTCGTTAAAGATTCACCTAAGACATTACGTAGTTGATTTGTGGAGTCAGGTCCTTGTAATGCAAGCAGTACTCCATCACCCTTTGCATTGCAAACCTTAAGATTCTTATCCGAAAGATGTTCCTTGATCCAATCAATATCAGCTTGCGTACAACCTGCATTTATAACTATTAAAATGCATTCTTCATTATTTGGATCATTAGTGCCTAGGTCATAAACGATTAGGTCATCAATAATTCCGCCATCATTATTAAGCAAGACTGTATAGCATGCTTCTCCTGGTCCAATTCGGTGTAGATCGGAAGGAACTAATGTTTGCAAAGCATCTTTAGGGTTTTTTCCTTGAATAGAAAAAACTCCCATATGAGAAATATCAAATATTCCGGAATTTTTTCTTACTGCATTGTGTTCATTAATTAGTCCTGAGAATTGTATTGGCATGTTCCAGCCAGCGAACTCCACCATTCGAGCGCCCTCATTTAGGCAAGTTTCATAAAGAGGAGTGTTTTTTGATTTCATTTGACTTCTCTATAAAAGGTTCTTAGTGGTCGCATCATTCGAGCCAATTCCCAATACAATCTTGCACAATTCATATTTAGAAGTTTGTGGCCTGATTTGAAAACTTTCACTAATGTATAAGTCTTGGAACATATTTGATGTTTGATGTCATTTAAAGAATGTTGCAAAACTTGTAAATACAGTAAGGCTTTTCAGTCATCTGCAAATGGTTGGTGTTTGCTTCGAAAGATAAAAATCCATTCTGATATTGCTTCATATGCTTATTGCCATCATTGGAGTCAAGAAGAAGCATCTTTACCAGTACTTGAAAATATCGAAATGGTAGAAAAACAATTAGATTTCGGACGAGAATTGGCAATTAGTGAAATCTAACTTTTCAAAGCTTGCTGCCGATCATTGCAGTCACATTATCTAATTGTTGATTGAGAAATGCTGAGCAACATTATTAAACTTCTAGTTATTTTTGCACCTACTATACTACTTACTCCAGATGGATCTAACTGTGGCGCTAATTCCACAATATCTGCACCAATTATTTTATGGTTTTGAAGAACATTAATTATTGCAGAAAAGTCTTGCCAAGTGAAACCTCCTGGTTCAGGAGTTCCTGTCCCTGATATAACACTAGGATCAAACCAATCTACATCAACAGTTAAGTAAATAGGTTTACCTTTATGTGGATTTAATGCGTTATATAGTTCTTTTGCAGGTTGTCCTGAAATGAAATTTACCAATCTTTTTGTCTTTCTTAACTCATGCATTTCTTTTTTTGTACCGCTTCTTATTCCAACTTGAAAGACTCTTTCACTACTTATCATTTCAAGACATCTTCGCATAACACATGCATGGTTAAATTTGGATCCTAGCCATTCTTCTCTGAGATCTGCATGTGCATCTAATTGTATAAGTATTAAGTTCGGGAAATATTCTATAGTTGATTGAATTGATCCAATGGTAATTGAATGCTCACCACCAATGAGCAATGGTTTCATTCCTAAAGAATAAATGAAATTCGAAGCAGTTTTTACTTTCTTAATAACTGGTTCTGGAGCTCCAAAATTTATTTCTAAGTTACCAAAATCTGTAAAATTAATATCTTCAAGATCAAGGTTTAATTGTGGACAAAAAGATTCTATTCCATTACTAACCTGTCTAATTGAAGAAGGGCCAAATCTAGCTCCTGGCCTAAAAGACGTCGTTCCATCATAATTAACACCATAGATGCCTAGGTTGCAATTATCTACTTCTCGCTTTGCACACATATAAATAGCATCATCACAATTAAAGATTGGATCTTTGTTTTGGTTACTTTTATTCATTGTTGCAACTTTCTTTCAATGTTTGCTGGTATAGCATCAAAGCCCCCTCGTTGCCATCTTGGACTCCATACTTGACATGTTTTAGATATTGTATTGGCTCTAGAAATAATAGGGTAGAGATGGCGCGGCTTTTTAATTGAAGCAAATGTCCAACTCCATATACCACTTGGATATATTGGAACATAACCATATAATGGGTCTGCATATTTAAAAACTTCTTTTATCATCTTTACAGTATTGATATGAATATCTTCAAAGGATTCTGGAGATTCTGTTTGTGCTCCTAATACGCCATCTGGTTTAAGTATGCGATGACAATCCTTAAAAAAGTCTTTATTGAACAACCCTTTTGCAGGACCTTTGGGATCAGATCCATCTATAATAATGACATCGTATGAGTTATCTTTTGCATCTTTTACCCAGTTAATACCATTTGTTAATTTTAGATTAAGTCGTTGGTCTTTCCAACAATTACCTCCAATAACTGATAAGTATTGTTGACTCAACTCAACCACTCGTTTATCAATTTCAATTAGATCTAGGTTTTTTAATTCTTGATACTTAAGACATTCTCTTGCAGAGCCTCCATCACCTCCTCCTATAATTAAGACTTTATTTATTTCTTTTGAACCACATAAAGCAGGATGAACAATACATTCATGATATTGTTTTTCTTGATACTCTGCAGTCATCCAACAATTATCAAGTAGAAGAGCTTTCCCATAACGATTGCTTTCAAATATTGTTATCTTTTGGAAATTACTTATCTCTTCAATTATCTTTTTACCTTTGAGGCCATAGCGCACATCATTTTGATATTCATCAAGCCAAGAACCATTCGGATTTTCATTTTCAAACATGTTTTTATTATTTAAATTTACTTTGTGATTAAGTTTGTAAATAGTTAACTGATGCTGTATCTTTCATATTATTCATCTTAGCTTCTTTCCACAAATTTTTTATTTGTAATTTGCTAGCTACTGTATTATTAAGTTTAGCTTCTATATAGCTAAGATTACAAAGAAATTCCTTATTTGCTTTTAATAAACCTTCTTCTGGATTTAATTTTTTAATTATGCCAATATTGATTATATTTAGAAGTAATCTACCTATATTACCTTCACTATTATTTATTCCTGACAAGTCATTTTTACATGATTTTATATCTTCTTCAACTGATTTCCAGGCTTCTTCCAATGAATGCCTTTCAAGTCCTTTCTCAGATGTTTTTTTTGATATATAGATTGCACTCGTAAGAGCAGATTGTGACCGTACTTTTCTTATTAAGCCTTGACTAAATGGAATATTTGTATCTGGCATCGGTTTTTCTAATTGCTTTATTTCTTCCCATGTGTGTTGAATTTCTTCTTCCTTCATTTCTCTTTTCTTATGAAAAACGTGAGGATGTCGCCTAATCATTTTTTCAGCAGCTGTTTGAGCTATATCATCAAAGCAAAATCTTTTTTCTTCATTAGCAATCTGTGCATGAAGAACAACTTGAAGTAATAAGTCACCTAGTTCTTCAATTAAATCTGAATCATTTCCATAACGAATTGCATCGCAAACTTCGTAAGCTTCTTCAATAGCGTAAGGAATTAATGATGTGTGGTTTTGTTTGAGATCCCAGGGACATCCATTAATAGGGTTGCGTAGTTTAGAGACAACTCTTATAAGCTCTTCTATGGCACTTTTTGGATTGGACTTGCGGAGGTTTAACATTGATTTGATTGCTGAAGACACTTTCTGTTATGGCTTTCAAATTCCTTAGGGGAATTATTTCTTCTTTTTAGCCTGAACTTGTCTTAGATCAACAAATATTCTTGTTTAATGTCATTAAAAAGTTGAGTTTTGAACTCTTTCTTAGAAGGCCCAAAAACTAGTTTTTTTAATTTTCAAAGATGATGCAAGTCTCATTTCCTTGTTTAACTCATTTCCAGCATCGCTTGGAAGATGGGAATTTAAAAATTTTATTTTATAGATGTGTTCTCTTTTTCCATTAATTTTCTACTGGGGTTGCCTTGATGAGGCAGAATTAACTAACGGGCGATTAGCTCAGCGGTAGAGCGCCTGCCTTACAAGCAGGATGTCCCTGGTTCGAACCCTGGATCGCCCATTGAGAATCTTAGATTATCTTTAAAGGTTTTGAAATTGTACAGAGATCATAAGGCAGTGGTTCTTATCCTTATGCAAGAAGGTGAGAACGCTTTTGATGTCTTGCAGAATTTAAACTTAATTTTAATTAAGTAGCTATACAAATTTTTAGCTAGTTAATAGATTAACTATTCTTATTTCTTACTCTTCAGGGAATAGTAAGGAAGCTAATTCTTCAGAATCAACATCGTAGACCCTAGCTAAGCTTGTTTCTATAGCATTGGTAACGTCACCAGATAGAAATCTCATTGCATTGATAGCATCATCTGCTATCTCTTCTGTAAGGAGTTTTTCACCGTTATCTAACTTTTCATCATTAATTACGGCCATCACCCAACTTTGATAGGCGTAAATTAAGTCGGAAAACTCTAGTTCGGGGTCATTTAGATCCATGATTAGTATTAATGCTGTTTAAAGGCAGTCAAATCTAATTTTATTAGAAAAAGAAACTGTTGTTATGAAAAAAACAAATCAATCAAGCATTCAGGCAAAAATGTTCAATTTTGCTGTATTTGAATTGGTAAGAAATCAACGAAATAGTTTTGAACCAATTTGGACTGTAGATAGTTGGGTAAAACTTTTAATTTGGTTATCTTTAAATTGTGGCTTATCTGGAGAAAAAGAGAGTCTTCAAAGTTTTGCTGATGCTTTGGGATCGACTTTAACCATAAGAATGAGGAAGATATTTTTTGAAAGAACTTTAGAAGATTTGTCATTATATTTAATAGCAGATCCATCTGAAGCCAAGGTATTTGTTATGCCAGTAGCCAGTGAGATTTCATTAACATATGATCGCTGTAAGGAAGCTTTGAATATTGTGGGATTAACTGCACGAGTTATTACAGATAGCAGTCAATGGGAGGAACATGATCAATTAATTGCTATTCCGTGGAATTCTTCAGAAAGTGGCTGTTGATTTTTACAAAAACATTTAACTTCATTAGTGTTTTCTTATAAGATTTGAATTCTTCTTTGTTCTTGTGGTTGACCAGCCTGATTCAGAAAATTTAGATCATGCAGTAGATGCATTGTCTAAGAGATATGACCCTTTAGGAACAGAGTGTCGTTGGCAAAAAATATGGGAGGAAGAGGGTGCCTTTCATCCAGACCCTAATGATGAAGGTGAGCCGTTTTCAGTGGTTATTCCTCCTCCAAATGTCACTGGCAGCCTGCATATGGGCCATGCTTTTAATACAGCATTAATAGATACAATTGTTAGATTTCAACGTTTGCAAGGCAAAAATGTACTTTGTTTACCAGGGACAGATCATGCATCGATTGCTGTTCAAACAATTTTAGAAAAACAGTTAAAAAAAGAGGGTCTTACTAGAGATGAATTAGGAAGATCAGCTTTTTTAGAGCGAGCATGGGCATGGAAATCAGAAAGTGGTGGTCGAATTGTTGAGCAATTACGACGTTTGGGTTATTCAGTTGATTGGAAGAGAGAAAGGTTCACAATGGATACAAGATTAAGCAAGGCTGTCTCAGAGGCATTTGTACGTTTACACCAACAAGGATTGATTTATAGAGGAGAATATCTTGTGAATTGGTGTCCTGCTTCTTCTTCGGCAGTTAGTGATTTAGAAGTAGAGACTAAAGAAGTTGATGGGTATCTTTGGCATTTCCAATATCCACTCTCCAAGATTAATGATTCAAATGGAATCAGATTTCTTGAGGTGGCCACTACTAGGCCTGAAACTATGTTGGGTGATGTTGCTGTTGCTGTAAATCCCTCAGACAGTAGATATTCAAACATTGTTGGTCAAACACTTACTTTGCCATTTCTGGGTCGTGAAATTCCTGTTATAGCTGATGATCATGTTGATATGGATTTCGGTACAGGATGTGTCAAAGTTACGCCTGCGCACGATCCGAATGATTTTGCAATTGGTCAGCGACATAATTTGCGGCAGATCACAGTGATGAATAAAGATGGCACTATGAATGCTGAGGCAGGTCCTTTCGAAGGCCTTGATCGTTTTGAAGCTCGTAAAGCAGTTGTTAAAGCATTAGAGCAAAAGGGATTATTGACCAAGGTAGAACCATATCGGCATAGCGTTCCTTTTTCTGATAGAGGTAAGGTTCCTATAGAACCTTTGCTTTCAACTCAGTGGTTTGTCCGCATGGAACCTATGGCAGAGCGCTGTCGTTCGCATCTTGGCAAAGATGAACCTCGCTTTTATCCCGATCGTTGGGCAAAAGTTTATAGGGATTGGTTAACAGGTATTCGCGATTGGTGCATTAGCAGACAATTGTGGTGGGGACATCGTATTCCAGCTTGGTTTGTTGTAAGTGAAACGAATAATGAACTTACAGATGACACTCCATATATAGTTGCTCTTTCAGAAAAAGATGCGCTTTTGGAGGCACAGAAAAAATATGGAACTGATGCTGTACTTAGACAAGATGAGGATGTTCTCGATACTTGGTTTTCAAGTGGTTTGTGGCCTTTTTCTACTTTGGGTTGGCCAGATAAAACGAATGCTGACTTATCACGCTGGTATCCCACTAATACTTTGGTGACTGGCTTTGACATAATATTTTTCTGGGTTGCGAGAATGACAATGATGGCAGGTGCTTTTACAGGAAAGATGCCTTTTGCTGATGTGTATATTCATGGCTTAGTCAGAGATGAACAAAATCGCAAAATGAGTAAAAGTGCAGGAAATGGTATTGATCCACTTTTACTTATAGATCGATATGGAACTGATGCCCTTCGTTTTGCTTTAGTGAAAGAGGTAGCAGGAGCAGGTCAAGACATTCGTATTGATTATGATCGGGCAAAAGATACCTCTGCAACAGTTGAGGCTGCTAGAAACTTTGCAAATAAATTATGGAATGCAACTAGATTTGCTTTAATTAATCTTGGGGATACAACTTTTAAGGAGACATTTGATGAATTAGAGCACAATCGTTTGGAATTATCAGATCAATGGATTTTATCGAAGCTTTCAAAGGTAAATAACGAAACAGCTAAACGTTATAAAAAATATGCGCTTGGTGAGGCAGCTAAAGGGTTATATGAATTTGCTTGGAATGATTTTTGTGATTGGTATTTGGAATTAATTAAGAGACGTTTGAATCTTGGTGAATCTCCTAGTGAAGCTGATTTGAGTAATCGTAAGAAATCGCAAATAGTTATGTTTAAAGTTTTAAGAGAACTCTTAGTAATGATGCATCCTTTGATGCCTCACCTTACTGAAGAACTTTGGCATGGAGTTACAGGTTTTTCCAATAAAAAGTTACTTGCACTTCAGTCTTGGCCAGCTTTAGATAAAGACCTAATAGATGAAGACTTGGAACTATCTTTTTCTGAATTGTTTGGAGCGATTCGTTTGGTTCGTAATTTAAGAGCAGAGGCAGGTTTAAAGCCATCTCAAAGAGCACCTGTTCGCTTTGTTACTAAGAATCAAAATCTCTTAAATCTGTTAAAGAAGGCGACTCAAGATATCCAAGCGCTGACTCGAGCAAATAAAGTTGAGATTCTTCATCCCAGAGAAATATTCGAAGAATCCAGCGGAAGATCTTTAGCAGGTGTTTCTGGGGAGTTAGAAGTTCTTTTGCCTATCGAAGGTTTAGTGGATTTGCAGGCTTTGAGGAACAGGCTTCAGAAAGATTTGTCTAAGGCTGAAAATGAACTGAGTATTCTCTCCAAACGTCTAGATAATCCTAGTTTTGTTCAAAAGGCTCCCGAGAAAGTTATTGAGGAATGTAGGTTGAAGCTTTCTGATGCAGAAGCTCAAGCTGAACTAGTTCGTCAACGATTATTAGGTTTGAAATGAAAGCCTAAGCTTCTATTATGAGTGTTATACAAAACTTATTTCAAAGTCAAGCGTCTTTTCTCAACTCCTCTTTGGGGATTATTTTTTTTATAATACTTTATGCATTTTGGGTAAGCATTTTATTACCAAGTTCATGGATCTCGATGCTTGCAGGATTGATTTATGGTTCATTCCTTGGAAGTATTTTTGTTTTTATCGGTGCTACTTTGGGGGCAGTTTTAACTTTCTATTCAGTAAGGATATTTTTAAGAAGTTGGATTCAAAGCCGCTTATCTTTATGGCCTAAATTACAATCAATTGAAAATACTATTACTAATGAAGGTTTAAAACTAATTATTATGATGAGACTTTCGCCAGCCTTTCCATTTGGTCTTTTAAATCTTGCTTATGGTATTAGCAATGTAAAATTTAGAGATTTTTTAATAGGTTTACTTGCTATTGCTCCAGGTACATTTTTATATTGCTCGTTGGGATCTTTGGCTGGAGAAATATCTCGATTTAATGAGATTCTTTCTAATAAAAGTGAATGGAATTCCCTTTTCTATACTATACTTAGCTTGATTTCTACTGCTATAGTAGTTTTTATTTTGGCAAGAGGTGTAAATAAATCGTTAAAAGATTCAAATGAAATAAATTAATCTATTGATTTTATATTCCAATCTTTAATTGTTGCTATTGATATAAACCAAATAAGTCTAATTTGTCCAATTAAATCTTTTTTTTGGACAAGCTGATTATACTTTTCCCTGCCACAAGTGGTCTTAATTAAAGAGAAGATTATAGGTCTTTTCATTTCTTTAATTGCTAATAAGTGTCATTAATTCTTGCTCATTAATGACCTTTATCCCAAGTTCTTTAGCTTTTTTTAACTTATTTCCAGGTTTTTCTCCTGCGACTAGATAATTGGTTTTTGAGCTAACTGATGAATTTACTTTGCCACCTTCACGTTCAATTAGCTCTTCTAAATTTGCTCTGCTTAAGGATGGCATCGTACCTGTAATAACAAAAGTTTTGCCAGAGAATTGAAGCTTTTCTTGCATCAATATATTATCTATTGCCCCTTCCTCGTTAACTCTTTCTAGTGCAATACCTAAGTCTTTTAATTCCTTTATTAAGTTTTGATTTATCGAACAATTAAACCACTTATGAAGAGATTCTGTGATTTCACTTCCAATTCCATAAATATTTGAAATGGATTCAGGAGATGCAATCGCTGCATCAGCGAGTAGAGATATGCTTGGAAACACTTCAGCAATTGCTTTTGCATTAGCTTCGCCTATATGTAAAATTCCCAAGCCATAAAGTTGTTTGTGCCATGGTTGTTTTTTTGAGTTATTAATTTCAATTAAAAGCTTTTCTGCTGATTTTGTACCCATTCTTTCAAGATTTTCTAAATTTTTTTCTTTAAGTTCATATATTCCTGCAATCGATTTAATGATCTTTCTCTTAACTAATTGTTCTACAAGCTTTGTTCCAAAACCATCTATGTTCATAGCACCCTTGCTGACCCAATGACGGAGCACTCCTCGAAGAATTGCAGGACAATCATTATTTAGACATTTAGTTGCTGCCTCACCAGTTTCTTTTAAGAGTTTTGAGTTACATTCTGGACATTTTTCAGGTAGAACTAATTTTTTTGCATTGTTAGGCCTTAATTCTTTAATAACTCGAATAACTTCAGGAATAATTTCGCCAGCTTTACGTATAACAATTGTGTCTCCTTCATGAATGTCAAGTTCAGATAATCTATTTGCATTGTGCAAAGTTGCTTTGCTTACTAATGTCCCTCCCAGAGGAATTGGGTTAAATTCAGCAACGGGTGTAACAGTTCCCGTTCTACCTGTTTGAAATATTAATTTATTTAATTGTGTGGGTGCTTCCTCTGCGGGATATTTCAGGGCTATGGCCCACCTAGGTGCTTTTTGGGTTATTCCTAAAGTTTTTTGTAGTTTGAAGTCATCTATTTTGATGACTATCCCATCAGTTGTATAAGGAAGCTGGTGTCGACGTTTTTCCCAATCAATGCAGAACTTTTCAACTTGATCTGGTTGAGAAATTAATTTGGCATTTGGATTGACTCTAAAACCTGCTGCTTTTAGCCATAGCAATGCTTCCCATTGCCCTTTTGGTTTTTTGGGGTCTGTTTCACCTGGTATCCAATCGTCTGGCAAATGAATTGTGTAGGCAAAAAAATCTAGATGTCTTGATGCAACTATTCGAGAATCTAATTGTCTAAGTGTTCCAGAGCAGGCATTCCTAGGGTTTGCAAAAAGTTGTTTTTCTTCTTTTAGACGTTCTTTGTTGAGAGAAATAAAAACTTTATTTGGAATAAATGCTTCTCCTCTAATTTCAACCCAAGCAGGTGGATTTTGCAGATGTAGGGATAATGGTATTGAAACGATAGTTTTGACATTTGCTGTAATTTCTTCTCCTTCAGCACCATCGCCTCTAGTAGCTCCTCTTGTTAGCACCCCATTCACATAACTAAGAGCTAAAGCATTGCCGTCTATTTTTAATTCACACACCATGGCGGAATGACTTTTAAGATGCTTTTGCATTCTTGAATGCCAATAATTGAGTTCATCAAAATTAAAAGCATTATCTAGGCTTTGTAAGGGAATTCGGTGTTTAATGCTTTCAAATTTTGTTGCTGGCTTGTTTCCTAATCGTTGCGATGGACTATCGGGTGTCACTAAAGACGGATATTGTTTTTCAAGTTCAATGAGTTCTCTATAAAGACGATCAAAAACTGCATCTTCTATCAAAGGTGAATCAAGTATGTAATAGGCGTGATTAGCTTTGTTCAGAAGAGAACGAAGCTCGGAAATCCGCTTGGAATGATTCGTTTCTGCCACTGAGATTTGAAGTAGGAGCTTTTGCTAACTGTTTGCCCTAGCAATTCGATTGATTCTCCAATCTTTGTCGACTTTGGTGAAAGTAAATTCCAAAGGTAATTGAGTTGATTTGTCCTCTGATTTGAGATTTAAAGTCAGCAGAATTTGATTGTTTTCGATACGAGGTCGGCCTGACTTCAAGTTTTTGTATTTGTTCAATTGCAGTTCTTTTAAGAATTTGAGGAAATCTTGACGATTGACATGTTGCTTATAGGTTTTGGTTGTAAGCCTGTACGCACCATCTATTCGACCTGACGCTATTTGATCGAAGAACTGCTTGATCAGAGGATTAATTCCTCTAGCTCCTATTACTAGCTTTATGGCGTTAAAAGTCCATAACAGTAGTAAGGCACCCCCTCCATAAAGAAGTGTTTTGATGCCGATTGCTTTGACTAGTGCCCCATCCATTTTCTAAATGCTGTAAAAGATAAAGTTAGTTTTACTAACTTTAGGGATAAGACTATTTCACAGTCACTATGTTTTAGACAGAATGTCATGCCTTCTCTTTAGTAGCGCTGTTCTCTTAAAGAATTCATGCCACTAATTCCCCTATTGCCCATATTTCATCGTTTTAATCGTGACTATTTTGATGGCTTACTAGTCAAAGACGATAAGCCAATCGTTTCGATAAGATGGAGTGATGGCAGATTACGTAATACAGCTGGATTTTATCGTAATGGGATAATGGCTGGAGGTAAAAGGGTTTGCGAGATTGTTTTATCTAGTCCAGTGTTAGAAAATCTCCCACAAAGTGCCTTGGAAAGCACTTTGTGTCACGAGATGATTCATGCTTGGATTGATCTTGTCCTAAAAGTTTCAGAGGGCCATGGGCCTAATTTTCATGCTCGAATGAAACTCATTAATTCTTTACAGAAAAATTTTCAAATAAATGTTCGCCATCAATTCCCAGTTCCTGTAAAATTGCCCAAGTGGTGGGGAGTCTGTCCTTCTTGTGGCTTACGTTCTCCTTATAAACGTCTTGTCAAAGGAGTAGCGTGTAGGCATTGCTGCGAAACTTTTCACGGTGGAAAGTGGCATGCAAGTTGTGTTCTAATTTATGAGCCTCTTAATATACAGAAATGATGATTCACTTGTTATTACGAATCATGATTTAGTTCGTTTGTTCATTGCTTCAAATCTTTATCATTTTGAATTTGTAATTGTACTAATTTCAAGAAAAATTTTCTATGAATAGAAGCCGTTATTCAAATCAACGTCGCCAGCGTTCGAGAGATGCTATAGAACGGCGTATGGATAAATGGGTCGAAAGTGGGAGGCAATTGGTTGATGGTGTTGCTGGTAATAGACCTGGACAACGAAGAAAGGATAATCGTTCTGGATTTAATAATATGGGCAGATGGGTAGAAGAAAAAATTGATTGGTTTTTTGAAGAAGAAGATGATTGGTCTACTCCTATAGAATTCGACACAGATGTGCGACAGACCATTCCAATAACGAAGAGACCTTTACAGGCAATATCTTTAAGAGTTCCTAAGGCGCTATCAGCTGCAGATCAAGAAAATGTTTCGCCTGATGTTGTAGATCAATGGCCTGATGATTCTTCTTTTCGAGTTGAAAGATGGGAACGGGATTCTTTGCAAGAGCAAGATGGACGTAAAACTAAAGGTTTGGAGAATTCCACTAAGCAGCAGAAAATTCAAGGGGGGCGTCCTTTACCTCGATCTAGTCGGAGAAGAAATTAAGTTAATCAAAGATACTCGATTTGTTCCCGACCTGAGCTTCCAAGCCATTCTTCCAATTCTGGGCTGAATACTTCTCTTATGACTGTTAGTTCTCGTTCATGCCTAAAAAATCGATAATGCCTGCTCCAAAAAGGTCCTTTGATTTTGAATTTATTCTCTAACCATTCAGCTTTGACTAAAGCTAGTCCATCTACTTCACGAAATAATTCAGAACGTCCCTGTGTCAAGCTTTGCCAAATTGGTTGATTTTTATTTTTTAAGTGATGTTCTGCTTCATTCTTATTCCACCAGCTTTCTGCCCATGCAAGTGTTTGAGAACCACATTGCAGCCAAACTTGCCTTCTCAATAAGGGATGTTTAAGTTCGTTGACTTCTTTAGGTGCGTTTTTAACGGGACTAAGATCTGACTCCATTGCAATAAGCTCAATTTTTACTTCATAGCCAGTTAATAGACTGAGATGTCGCGTAGGGCTTCCATCTCCTAAAAGCATCAATTGCCATGCCCCAGGCAACTTTATAGGAACTTTGCCTGATATGACTGACGTTGTGAGTGCTTCCCAGATTGGCTCCGGCGATTGCAGTAATTTGTTTTTCAGAAATCAACTCCTAAGTTTGAATGAAGTTTTATTTTGGCTTCATTATTTCTAATTTTTGCTGCATGACTTTTGCGGTTTTGAATTTTAAGCCAGATAAGCAATGCACTGAGATCTGCTTTACTTACACCGGGCAATTGACTAGCTTCCCCAAATGTTTTTGGTTGGGTTGCATTTAATTTTTCACGAGCTTCTTGAGATAGTGTTTTTATATTTGTGTAATTAACCTCCGAAGGCAGTGCTCTCTTATTTTGTTTTTTTATTTGCTCTATTTGCAAATTTTGGCGTTTTAAGTACCCACTATATTTAATATCTATTTCTACTCCTTCTCTAACATCTAATGGGAGAGAGTTGTTAGCTAATTTATGCCGAATTAGATTATTCATATGCATTCCTGGTCTGCGTAAGAGATTCGCTAGGGTTATAGATCCTTTAATTGATGCGCCACTTTCTTTCTCTATTTTTAAAGCAATAGGATCACTATCTTTTATTCTTTGTTGCTCTAACCTTTTCTTTTCTTTTTCCATATTACTTTGCTTAATTTGAAAAATATTCCATTGATAATCATTAACCAGGCCTACTTTGTATCCTAGTGGAGTAAGTCGTCTGTCTGCATTATCTCCTCGAAGTATTAGTCGATACTCACTTCTACTAGTTAAAACTCTATATGGCTCTCTTAGATCTTTTTTTATAAGATCATCAATCATAGTACCGATATAACTTTCTTCTCTAGGAAATATAATTGCATCTTGATTATTAACGTACCTGGCAGCATTTAATCCAGCAACTAGACCTTGAGCCGCGGCTTCTTCATAGCCAGTTGTGCCATTAAGTTGTCCTGCACTAAATAGACCTTCTATTTTCTTTGTTTCTAGTGAGGCTAGTAGTTGAGTTGCTGGAAGATAGTCATACTCAACTGCATAGGCTGGACGAAGCATTACACAATTTTTTAGACCAGGTAGAGTCCGAAGTAGTTGCAATTGCATTCCTTCAGGTAATCCAGTCGATAGCCCCTGTATATATATTTCGGGCGTATTTCTACCTTCGGGCTCTAGAAAAATCTGGTGTGATTCTTTATCGGAAAAACGAACAATTTTATCTTCAATTGAAGGGCAATATCGTGGACCTTTGCTATTTATAAATCCTCCATATATAGGTGTGAGATGAAGATTATTTTTGATAAGTTGGTGTGTTTTTTGAGTAGTGCGCGTCATATAACAACTCATTTGTTGCCCACTTTTCCATCGCTCAGGATCGAAAGAAAAAAATCGATCTGCAGCATCACTTTTTTGTTCTTCTAAACTGCCAAGATCAATTGTTCTTCTATCAACTCTTGGAGGAGTTCCAGTTTTTAGGCGACTTGTTTCAAAACCAAGCTTTTGAAGTGCTTCGGTGAGACCTGTTGCAGCTTGTTCTCCTGCGCGACCAGCATCCATTGATTGATTCCCAATCCATATTTTCCCTTTAAGGAAAGTACCAGTAGTAAGAATTACTGCTTTGGCTAGATAGATACTGCCAAAATAAGTTTTTATGCCTTGGACCTGACCTATTGTTTTTTCTTCTGATTGCTCTTTTATTTTTTTTCTATTGGGAGAACTCTTTATTTCCAAATCGGTTACCATTGCTTCTCGAAGACTTAAATTTGGTGTTTCTTGAAGCATTTGAAGCATTTCAATAGAGTATTGCCTTTTATCTGTTTGAGCCCTAAGAGCCCAAACGGCTGGTCCTCTGCTGGCATTTAGGATCCTTTTTTGTAGAGCTGTTGAATCTGCTAAACGACCAATAACTCCCCCAAGAGCATCTACTTCATGGACTAATTGACTTTTGGCGGGACCTCCAACTGCAGGATTACATGGTTGCCATGCAATCCGATCAAGATTCAGAGTAAATAAGGCTGTGGAAAGGCCTAATTTTGCAGTAGCTATTGCAGCTTCGCAACCTGCATGACCACCACCAACAACAATTACATCAAACTTTTCTTTGGCATTGCTGTAATTACTCATCTCACAATTTTCAGTACTGACGTCTGGCACATTTATTGCTTAGTTTGCAAGATTTCTGAATCTTGTAAATTGAGGCTCGAAAAGTAACTTAACTGTTCCTATAGGACCATTTCGATGTTTTGTAACGATCACTTCGGTAATTCCTCTATCAGGAGTTTCAGGATTGTAATACTCATCTCTATAGATCATTAGAACGAGATCTGCATCTTGTTCGATAGATCCTGATTCACGAAGATCACTAAGCATTGGTCTTTTGTTGGTTCTTGATTCAACACCTCTACTTAATTGGGAAAGGGCTATTACTGGTACTTTTAGTTCACGTGCCATTGCTTTCAAACCTCTTGTGATCCTTGAGAGTTCTTGAACTCTGTTATCAGGTGTTGATCCTTCCATTAGTTGCAGGTAGTCGATAACAATCAGCCCAAGGTCTTTGCCTTGTTCAGCAATTAAACGTCTGCAAAGAGAGCGCATTTCTAACACTCCTAAATTAGGCTTGTCATCTATGAAAATTGGCAGTTGACCAAGTGTATTAATTCCTTGTCCTAGAAGGGGCCATTCTTCCTGATTTAATCTCCCAGTTCTAAGTCTTCCACTTTCAATGCCAACCTCCATAGATAGCAGGCGATAAGTGAGTTGCTCTTTACTCATTTCCAAGCTGAACACACAAATAGGTAAATCATGAATCTGGGCAACGTTTTTTGCCAAATTGAGAACAATGGATGTTTTCCCCATTGCTGGCCTTCCTGCAACAATAATTAAGTCACTTCGTTGTAGACCTTGAGTCATTGCGTCAAGATCGTAGAAATTTACCGGAATACCAGCCATAGCTGTTCCAAGTGAACGACTCTCGATTTCATTAAATGTGCTTGTGAGAATCTCTGCAGTTGGAATCAGTCCTTTAGAAGGTTTTTCTTGGCTAATGGAAAATATTTTTTGTTCTGCTTTATCAAGTAATTCCTCCATGGGCATACTTTGATCAAAACTAAGTTTTATAACTTCGTTACCAGACCGTATCAGTTGGCGTCGAAGGAACTTGTCGGTAATCAATTTTGCAACTTGTTCTATAGAAGCTGTGGAAGATATTTTTTCTACTAATTCAACCAATCGATTATTACCTCCAATGCTTTCTAGTTCTCCTGTATCTGCTAACCAAGCACTCATTGATGTCAAATCAGTTGGCTTACCTTGACTATTCAGCATCAAAGCAGTTCTAAAGATTTTTCGGTGTGCACTGAGGTAAAAAGCTTCTGCTTGAACTAAATCTGCAATGCGATTAATGGCATCGGGATCTAATAGAATGCCTCCAATAACTGCCTCCTCGGCTTCAAGATTTTGCGGTGGAACTAGATCTTGTTGCCCTTCAAATCCTCTAGATTGAGAATTTTCATAATGCTTACTATTTATCCCTTGATAGTTGCTTGGTTTTTCGTTTTTAGGGAAAGGAACATTAACCATTTCATATTAATTAGCAGAGATACCTACTTTGGCTTGAAAGATCAAGCTTGCAACTAAATCTTAGTTACCAATTACTTCAAGATTAATCTCAGCGGTGACTTCGCTATGAAGCTTTACTTGTACTTTATACTTTCCCGTTTCATGAATCTCAGGAACAATGATATTTCTTCGATCTATTTCTTTTTGTGTAGCTAATTGAATCGCTTCTGAGACGTCACCATTTGTGACTGTGCCAAAAAGAACGCCATCTTCCCCTGTTTGCTTTTTAATGCTAAATCTGCCAATAGTTTTAAGCGCAGTTTCAAAATCAATAGCTTCTTGCTTTTTGGCAGCCTCAAGCTCAGCTTTTTTTGCTAAACGATATTCAACTTGTTTTAGAACTGAAGGAGTGACCGCTAAAGCTTTCTGTTGAGAAAGGAGGAAATTGCGTGCATACCCTGGTGCTACCTCAACAACATCCCCATCCTTGCCAAGGCTGAGAATATCTTCTTTGAGAACTACTTTTACTCTTTTCGCCATCGTTGTTTAAAGGAATTGGATCAGATTCAACGAAGTTGAATTTCAGTTAATTATTTTAAGAGTTAATCTTAAGGCTTCATGGGTAATCGTATCTTTTTAGCAAGGCCTAAAGCATGGAGTAAACGAATATGTTGCCAAGTTAGATCAATTTGACCTTTAAATAATCCTTGACGAGCTGAGCTTGGATAAGCATGGTGATTGTTATGCCAGCCTTCTCCGAAGGTAAGAGCTGCTACCCACCAATTGTTTTTAGATCCATCTCCACTATCAAATGCAACATTGCCCCAGCAATGAGTAGCTGAATTAACAAGCCATGTCACGTGATAAACGACAACCAAACGGAATGGAATGCCCCATAGAACCATGGACCAGCCTCCTGATTCAGAGCCATGGCCAATCCAGTAAAGCAATGCTCCTAATGGAATTTGAAGTAGCAAAAAGTTTTTGTTTAAAAATCTGTAATAGGGGTCTTGAATAAGATCTCCACTGAAATTAGGAACTGTTTGCAGTGCTGGAATTGGTTCAAACATCCATCCCATATGACTCCACCAAAATCCTTTTTTACTGTTGTGGTGATCAGCATCTGTATCTGAAAATGTGTGATGATGTCTGTGAAGTCCTACCCAGTCAATAGGTCCATGTTGGCAACTTAAAGCCCCGCAGGTTGCAAAAAACCTCTCTAGCCAGTGAGGAACTTTGAAAGCTCTATGCGAAAGCAGTCTGTGATAACCCAACGTGACTCCTAAACAGGCTGTAACCCAATAAAGAATTAATAATGCAGCTATATTCTGAAGACTCCAGAACCTTGGAAGTAGAGCAAAAATTGTTAAGGCATGGATAGCTCCCATGAAACCTACAGTTCCCCAGCGCCGTTTAAATTTGCGTGGATACCTCAATTCTTTTTTAGTTTTTACTTGAAGCTTCTCTGATGCAGCCAGTGCTTTATCTGCGGATACTGGCCTTCTTAACGGAGCCGTTGCTTCAATCACGCTGGACACCACATTGACCTTATTAACAATAGCCTATTATAGTACTTGATAAGGATCAGTATCAGGGCTCTGGCTTGATCTTTTGTATGATTTAGTTATGAGTCTTGGTTTTCGCGATCGATTATTGAAAGGTAGGCGATCAATGGCCCACCTCATTCATATTTGGCATGAGCGCAATAGTTGGTCTCATAAAGTTTTGCCTGCCCTAGCTGATTGCCTGGATTTAGGAAGAGTTCATAATTCTCAAATTTCCAATCTTCGTAATGGAAAACTTTCATCACCTGGGCCAGAAGTTTTTCTTGCATTGTCACAAGTTAATCATGTTCTTTATCAAGGAATTGATGGGATAAGGGATCGTCTTAAGGAGGATCATCCGGAGTTGCTTCAAATTCTTGCCGATTCAGCTATTCCTTTATTAGATGACGATAAGAAACCATTGACTGCAGGTGATTTGTTTGAAATTTTCATTGGATTGTCTCCTTTGCCATCTATTTTTGATTGGTTTATTGAGGAAGAAGAAGCAGGGAACCTTAGTGGAGCTTTATCAGATCATTTATGCAACAAAAGACCTTGGAGACAATGTCGTGAAGAAGTTATGGCAGCCTATCCTGTTAATAAATCTGATCGTCGAGAAAGATTTGCTGCCGTTATGTCAGGTTTAAAGGACTATACCGCTGAAGAATTAGATGGTGAATTATTAGATTTGTTCGCAACTTATCAAAAAATTTTTCCATCTAATATTCAAACTGTAGATTTGTTTCTAGAAAGTCTCAGAGCAAGAGTTCTAGTACCAGATGATTCTGCACAGATTCAAAAAAAGAATTCATTGTGAATATAAAAGATAAGCAATTTTTGAGTAATGAATATTGTTATCCGAGGGTTAGCAATCTTGTTTCAAAGGTAGAAGCAGATTTAAAAGAAGTAGCTGATCAAAGAACTCAAGATGTTGCAATAAGTTTGTCAAAGATATTACAGGCATTTTCTACTGAAGGATTAGGACCTCAGCATTTTCAATCTGTTAGTGGAATTGGTCATGGTGATTTGGGTCGTGACTTGATAGATAAAGTTTTTGCAAATGTTTTAGGAGCAGAAAAAGCTTTAGTTCGAATGCAATTTGTTAGTGGTACCCATGCAATATCTTCTATATTATTTGGTATTTTAAGACCAGGAGATAATTTACTATCTATTACTGGAAAACCGTATGATACCCTTGAGGAAGTGATAGGTTTACGAGGAAAAGGACAGGGATCTTTATTGGATTTTGGTATAAATTATGATGAAATATCTGTTTTTAATGATGGAGAGATTGATTTAAAATCTTTAGAAAAGGCTTTAGAGGTTTCAAGGGAAATGATATTTATACAAAGAAGTTGTGGATATTCATGGAGGCAATCTTTGTCTATTGCTGATATAAAAAAAATCTGTGATATTTGTCATATAAAACAACCTAATTGTGTTTGTTTTGTGGATAATTGTTATGGAGAGTTTGTTGAATTGCAGGAGCCTAACCATGTTGGAGCAGACTTAATTGCAGGATCATTGCTTAAAAATTTGGGAGGGACGATTGCTCCTGCCGGTGGATATATAGCTGGTAAATCTGTTTTAGTAGATAAGGCTTGTAACAGATTAACAGCGCCTGGAATTGGAAGTGATGTGGGGACTAGTTTTAATCTAAATAGACTTGTTTTGCAGGGCCTATTCTTATCTCCGCAAATGGTCGCGGAATCTTTAATTGGGGCTGATATTATTTCAGGTGTGTTTCAGAAGCTTGGCTTTAAAGTCAATCCTTTGCCTGGACAATTTCGTAGTGATTTGATCCAATCTGTTTGCCTAGGTAATGTTGAAACTCTTGAAATAGTTTGCAGGTCTTTTCAACTTTGTTCTCCTGTCAGTTCTTATGTAAATCCAATTCCTTCTTCTATGCCTGGCTATGAATCAGATTTGATTATGGCTGGAGGCACTTTTGTTGATGGTAGTACAAGTGAATTTTCGGCAGATGCACCATTACGTCCTCCTTATAATCTATATGTTCAAGGCGGCACACATAGAGCGCATATTAAAATTGCAATTACCCAAGCAGTCATTGCATTAGTTCAATCAGGAATTGTAGATTTGCCTTAGATTTAATGATTGTTTACCTTTGCTCTTAATGGCTAATGATTTTTGATTTTCCAAAAAAGTTTCGCTTTGCTGATAGTCATGAATATGCCTGTCCCGAAGGAGATTTAGTTCGAATAGGCATTAGTGCTTTTGCTGTAGATCAATTAGGGGACATAGTTTTTGTTGATCTTCCTGGAATTGGCACTTTGTTAGAACAAGGAATCAGTTTTGGCTCTGTCGAGTCCGTTAAGGCTGTAGAGGACATGAATGCTCCGATTGGAGGGGAGGTATTACAAATAAATGAATCTGTTCTAAATAGTCCTGAAGAGTTGCAAAATGATCCACATGGAGAAGGGTGGCTATTACTTGTTAAGCCTTCTGATGCAAGTCAATTAGACAAATTGATGTCATCAGAAATATATTCTGAAAAAGTGTCTTCGAAATAAGTGTATTTCTTGTAAATTTGGAACAAATTAATTGTGAGAAACACTAAAGCTTCAAAATTTTCAGATCGTCATCTTGGTCTCATAGAAGAGGCTCAAGTAGAGATTTTGAATGCTTTAGGACATGCCGATATAAATGATTTTATTTCTTCTGTTGTTCCTGAGGAAATTCTTGATGCTCAACCTCCAGATGAATTGTTGCCAAAGGCATTGAATGAAATCGAGGCGTTAGAAGAATTGCGATCAATTGCTAAGAAGAACCAAATTAAACGCTCTTTGATTGGTCTTGGATATTACGGGACATACACACCTGCAGTGATTCAGCGACATGTTTTTGAAAACCCCGCTTGGTATACCTCATATACTCCTTATCAAGCTGAAATTGCACAGGGCAGATTAGAAGCTCTCTTTAATTTTCAGACTTTAATTACTGAATTAACAGGTTTACCTATTGCTAATGCTTCACTTTTAGATGAAGGTACTGCTGCAGCTGAGGCAATGAGCCTTAGTTTTGCAGTAAATAAGCAAACTAAAGCTCGTAAATTTATTGTTGATGATCAGGTACTTCCTCAGACACTTGCAGTTCTTAAAACACGAGCAGAGCCTTTGGAGTTAGATATAGAGGTAGTTAATCTTACAGATTTAGTTATTAATGAAACTGTTTTTGGTCTACTCATTCAATTGCCAGGGAAAAGTGGACAACTTTGGGATCCTTCTTCGCTAATCGCTCAAGCTCATGAATTTAATGCTTTAGTAACTGTAGCTATAGATCCTTTGGCACAGGTTTTAATTGCTCCTATGGGTCAACTTGGCGTTGATATTGCTATAGGCAGTTCTCAGCGTTTTGGAGTGCCTATAGGCTTTGGCGGCCCTCATGCTGCGTTCTTTGCTATTAAAGAGGAATATAAGCGACTAGTTCCAGGCAGATTAGTCGGTCAATCTATAGATTCCAAAGGTCATTCTGCGTTGCGATTGGCTTTACAAACTAGAGAACAGCATATTCGCAGAGATAAAGCTACAAGTAATATTTGCACTGCACAAGCTCTATTAGCGACCATTGCTTCTTTTTATGCTGTTTATCATGGACCGCATGGTTTAGAAGAGATAGCTAAAAATATTATTTACCTGCGATCACAATTAGAATTATATTTAAAAGAATTTGGATATACTTTTGCTCCTGACTGTCGTTTTGACACATTAGAAATTCATTGCTTAGAAGCACCAGAAATTCATAGATTATCAATATTAAGTGGTTTTAATTTAAGAATTCTTCCTTTAGGTGCTTCTATAGAAAAATCTAAAGGTTTTGCAGTATCTTTTGATGAGTTAAGCACTACAAAAGAATTATATAAATTATGCAAAATTTTTGCAGATGTCAAAGATAAGAATTTCGAGCCTAGAGAAAATACTAATTTTAATTTTAAGGAGTCTTTAACATCTTTACCTTTAAGAACTACTCCTTGGTTAAAGCAGCAAGTTTTTAATAACTATAGAACTGAAACTGAGTTAATGCGGTATATCCAAAAATTAGCCAGTCGAGATTTTTCATTAGTCAATGGAATGATTCCTTTGGGCAGTTGCACAATGAAATTAAATGCCACAGCTGAATTGTTACCAATTACGTGGAAAGAATTTTCTTCAATTCATCCTTTTGTTCCATCTGATCAAGCAAAAGGTTATGGATACTTGTCAGAACAATTAGAAGGTTGGTTGTGTGCTCTTACAGGTTTTGATGGTGTTTCGCTTCAACCAAATGCCGGATCCCAAGGAGAGTTTGCAGGCTTGCTGGTAATACGTGCTTGGCATAAAGCTATTAATCAGGCCGATAGGAATATTTGTTTGATTCCTAAAAGTGCTCATGGAACAAATCCCGCAAGTGCAGTGATGGCAGGGTTTAAAGTTGTAGCCGTAGAGTGTGATGAATATGGAAATATTGATTTTGAAGATCTTGTTTTGAAAGTAGAAACATATTCTTCTGAATTAGGGGCTTTAATGATTACTTATCCATCTACACATGGTGTATTTGAGCCCAATATTCGGCAGATTTGCGATCAAGTTCATCTACATGGTGGTCAAGTGTATTTAGATGGAGCTAATTTAAATGCACAAGTTGGACTTTGTCGGCCAGGTGCGTTTGGGGCTGATGTATGCCATTTAAACTTACATAAGACGTTTTGCATTCCCCATGGAGGTGGAGGCCCAGGTATTGGTCCAATTGCTGTGGCAAAGCATCTAGTTGCTTTTTTACCATCAAAGAATTTTCATGCTTCTGATAATAATGCTGCAATAGGAGCTATATCTGCTTCACCTTTAGGAAGCGCAAGTATTTTGCCTATTAGTTGGATGTATATACGAATGATGGGCGCAGATGGCCTACGTCAAGCAAGCTCTTTAGCAATTCTTTCAGCAAATTATATTGCTAATAAATTAGATCCTTATTTTCAAGTTTTATTTAAAGCACCTAATGGGAAAGTTGCACATGAATGCATTTTGGACTTGAGATCAATTAAACGTATTACTGGAATCGAAGTGGATGATGTCGCTAAGAGATTAATGGATTATGGATTCCATGCTCCAACTATTAGCTGGCCAGTGGCTGGTACTTTGATGATTGAACCAACAGAAAGTGAAAGTTTTGAGGAAATCAATCGTTTTTGTGAGGCGATGATTTCTATAAGGTCAGAAATTGATGCGATTGAGTCTGGAATTACTGATTTAAGTAATAACCCTTTGCGTTTGGCCCCTCACACAATGGAAACAGTCACTGCTGAAATTTGGGATAGACCATATACTCGCCAACAGGCTGCTTTTCCATTAAAAGATCAGTTTATGAACAAGTTTTGGCCAGCTGTTTCAAGAATAGATAATGCTTTTGGTGATAGGAATTTAGTTTGTTCTTGTAGCACTTTAGAAGAACTTTCAGAAACCTAATTTTCTAACAGCACTAGCTTATTTCTTATTTAATAGTTAAATTTTGAGCGAAAACCAAAATATTGGCTTTTAATGCTGCATCTAAGAGTTGGATTTCTCTTTAGCAGTTATCACGTTGCATGGGGGCAACTTGTTTAAAGACATTTCTTGTAATCAACTGGACAAAGGCTTAGCGAAGGATGAATTGACTTTGCCGTTATTATCAGGCATTGATGAGTCCACGTTAAGCAAAGGTCAAATATTAAATGTTGATGGTACTAATGTAGTGAGAGTTCCTTTTGGTGTTCGGCATCCCAGAAGAAAAAGACCTCAGATTCCTGAAAGGCTCGCTACTTTGATTTTACCTTTTCAGCGTATTGGATCTCCTACTCCTCCTCCACATGCCGCTTAGTTTGATTTGAGTGATTATGCAGCAATATTATTGGTAGTATTTTTTTCCAAGATTTGAGTGTAAAAGCTTTTGAGTTGTTCAGTTGCACTTGGCCAGCCCCAACGTTCTGCTTCTAGTCTTGCTGCTTCTCTCATGGATTGACGCTCGTTTTTATTATCTCCCAATAACTTTTCAGTCGCTTTGATAAGACTTTCAGTACCATTGTTCTCGCCGTCAGGATCATAAAGACATCCATTTATTCCGTCGGTAATTATATCTGGAATTCCTCCTTTATTAGCTCCTATTACTGGGCATCCAGCTGCCATAGCCTCTAATAGAACCAAGCCTAATGTTTCGGTACTGGATGGGAATAAAAAAGCATCTCCTGAAGCATATGCACTAGCAAGTTCTTCACCTGCAAGATAACCAATGAAAGTGGTAGGAGTATTTTCAAAGATTTGTTCTAGTTGATTTCTAAAAGGGCCATCTCCTACAAGAGCAAGTCTTGCATTTGGTAAGGCTTCAAGAACAGGTTTAATTCGTTCAATTTGTTTTTCTGCAGATAACCTTCCTACATAGATAAGTAGAGCTCCTTCATCACTAAATTTGCCTAATAGTTTTTTTCGCATATTGTTGTTCCTGAGTTCTGGACGAAAATTCTGTGTATCTACTCCGCGCTGCCATAAAGCTGTATTTTGAATACCTTTCTCACTTAATTCTTTGACCATTGCAGTTGAGGTACAAAGATTTAGCATTGCTTGATTATGAGCAGCTTTTAAAAGCTCCCAAAGCAATGGCTCAAGCATTCCCATTCCATAATGTTCCAGGTATTTGGGCAGATGTGTGTGATAACTCGCTACAAGTGGAATTCCATTAGTTTTTGCTAGCCAAATCCCGCCAAGACCTAGCACGGCAGGGTTCACAACATGTATAAGATCTGGTTTAAAAGTTTCTAGTGCATCCGATACAGATGCTCCTGGAAGACCAAGCTTTAGCTCTGGATAAAGAGGTAAGGGCATGGCTGGTACACCAACAACCTTTGCACCCATATATTCTTCTGGGCAACCTTCTGGGCAAAAGATAATTACTTCATCTCCTGCATCCGTAAGACTTTCAATGGTTTTTGTTAGCCTAGTAACAATTCCATCTACTTTGGGCAGAAAAGTTTCGGTAAAAAAAGCTATCTTCACTTGATTGAATTACTTTGACTGTTTTATTGCTTTTGCTTGGTTTGCGGTCCATGCAGATATACATGGTATACGTTTTTTATCACATCTATCAGACCAACGGCGAGCTACTTCTACAACCTCTGTGAGAAGACCATCATCCAATGTTGTGGGCTTTAGACCGAGTTCAATGAAGCAACGATTATCTACTATCAGATCATTCTCTACAGCTTCATTTCGTGGATTTGGCAAGTAATTCACTTCAGCTCCTGTTAATTTCGCTACTTTTTTTGCTAATTCTCCAACTTGATGACTCTCGGTCATTTGGTTGAATATTTTTACTCTTTCTCCACTTTCAGGAGGGTTTTCTAGAGCAAGTTGAACACATTTTACTGAGTCTCTAATGTGAATAAAGGCCCGAGTTTGTCCGCCAGTTCCATGTACTGTGAGTGGATAGTTGATCGCAGCTTGCATTAGGAATCTATTTAAGACTGTCCCATAATCACCATCGTAGTCAAATCTATTAGTTAACCGGGGATCTTTTCCAGTCGCTTCAGTATTAGTACCCCAAACTATTCCTTGATGTAAGTCAGTAATTTTAACGTTATCGTTTTTGTTGTAATAAAGGAAAAGTAACTGATCAAGTGTCTTAGTCATATGGTAAACACTTCCTGGACTGGCTGGGTGAAGAATTTCTTCTTCAAAACGGCTTCCATCAGGTTGAGGAACTTCGACTTTTAAATATCCTTCAGGAATAGTTGCACCTCGATGGGATCCATATCCATATACCCCCATTGTGCCTAAATGAACTACATGTACGTCTAACCCTGATTCAACAATTGCGGCTAAGAGGTTGTGCGTACCATTGACATTATTGTCCACAGTATATCTTTTGGTTGCACTGCTTTTCATTGAGTAAGGAGCAGCACGCTGTTCAGCAAAATGAACTATTGCATCAGGTTGTTCTTCAATAATCAAATCTAATAAACGCTGGTATTCACTAGCAATATCCATCTGACTGAAGCGGATAGGATTCCCCCCTATTTCTTGCCAAGCTTCCAAACGCTCTCGAATATTGGCAATGGGCGTAAGAGATTCCACTTCCAAATCGATATCTATTTTTCGACGGCTGAGATTATCAACGATTAAGACATCGTGCCCGTGTTCAGCCAAGTTCACTGAACAAGGCCAACCACAGAAGCCGTCACCACCAAGAACAAAAACTTTCACCCAAAACTCCAGGAGTGAAGATCCGAGGACCCAAAGTACTAGAAAAGCTACTATAAGCTTTGACTAAATAACTAAATAAATACCAATAATACTAATTAATGCTATTGCACCAAGTAGGGCTAATAGCTGAAACCGCTTATAACTACTAGGTCTTGAATTAATTACTTCGATTCTTGGCTCATTTGCAAATGCATTTTGTCTACCGCCAGACTCGTTGGTAATTGTCATTTCACTAATATTCCTCGAGGGAGAATATGAATTTCCTCTTAGTTCTTAGTACTTCTGTTACTTACCGTTACGCTATTGAACGTAAGAAGATTTAGATATTTCTGTACAAGGTGAGCTTGGATTGGCTAAAGGCTGTTCAACTAAGCGTCCTGCCAAGAAGGCTTTTCGGCCAGCGTGAACGCCTTTACACATTCCTTCCGCCATCGATTTGGGATCCTTTGCTAAAGCAATTGCGCTATTGATTAGAACTGCGTCTGCACCCATTTCCATTGCCTCAGCGGCATGACTAGGTACTCCAATACCAGCATCTACAATTACAGGAACATTTGAATTTTCAATAATTATTCGAATATTGCTTTCATTGCGAATTCCTTGGGCTGATCCAATAGCAGAACCTAACGGCATTACGCATGAACAACCAATATTTTCAAGTCTTTTTGCTAATAGAGGATCAGCATTGATATATGGCATTACAACAAATCCTTCTTTAATAAGTGCTTCAGCAGCTTCTAGGGTGCCAAATGGGTCTGGAAGAAGATATCTATTATCTGGAATGACTTCTAGCTTGACAAAATTGTTGTCTTCTTGACCGGACAACTTGGCAAGTTCTCGACCCATTTTTGCAATACGTATTGCTTCTTCCGAATTAGTGCAACCTGCAGTATTAGGAAGCATCCACAATTTTTTCCAATCAATTGCTTCCATTAAGCCTTTATGTGAAGATTCTGACGATTGAACTCTTCTGACAGCAACGGTAACAATTTCACATTCTGAGTTAATAATGCTTTCTTGCATTTGATTGAGAGTTTGATACTTTCCGGTACCAATTAAAAGCCTACTTTTAAATAATTTGTTTCCTATAGATAAGGAAGATGAATTATTGTTCATTGAATCTAAATAGAATTAAAAACCTTTTTTATAAATAATATTTTCCGAACTACTTTTTTTCCTTTTATTCAATTTACCTAGTTGTTTAATTGCTGTTTTATTATTTGGATCTATTTCTAGAACCTCTTTATATAGATCATATGCCTCGTCTTCTTGTAATAGTTTTTGCTTAGCAAATGCTAAATTATTCATTGCTACAGGGTAATCATTTTTTTCTCTGATAGCATTTTTATAATGTTTTATTGCTTCGTTAAATTTATCTTGTGCAGCCAATGAAAAACCTAAGGCATTCTCAATAATTGCTTTTGCTTCACTTGGCTCATCAGTAATTTGTTTTAGCGCCTTTTTTAGACTAATTGTAGCTTGTGGATATAATCGCTTTTTTAATTGAGCAGAGCCTAATTCATATAAGTTCTCAGATTTACTTGAATCAATTGCGCCACTCTTCTCTAACTTGGCCAGATTAATTTCATTTCTTCTTACCTTTAACACTTGACGACCAACTACAATTGCTAGAATTAATAATATGCTTGTAAGTATAACTAAGTAGGTTTGGGGCAAAGATGATGGCATTGATAAAGCTAAATTCTCTGAGGATTCGTGATAACTTTAATTATAATCAAAAGACTTTAATATAATTATTAAAGTATACTTTTCTTGTTTAAGCTAAATTAATCAATTTATTTTTTAACATCTGCTACAACTTTTTGAAAGTTTGTTGGATCAAGAATAGCTATTTGGGCCAACATTTTTCTATTAATTCTAATATCTGCTTTTTTTAGATTGCCGATTAGCTTGCTATAGCTCATTCCATTCATTCTTGCTGCTGCATTAATTCGAGCTATCCATAGCCGTCTGAAATCCCGCTTACGACGTTTTCTATCTCTATATGCATTGCATAGGGCTTTCATTACCCGCTGGTTCGCAGTGCGAAACAATGAACCGTTACTTCCTTGAAAGCCTTTGGCTAATCGGAGTATTTTGTTTCTGCGCTTTCTAGCAACATTTCCTCTTTTAACGCGAGACATAATTGAAGAGAATCAAAGGGTGAAAAATTAAAAAAGTTGTTTTTTGAATTTCAATAAAAAACAATTAGCTGTAGGGGAGCATCAGGCTAACGTTTTCTGAATCCCGCTCATCAACAACTGCTTTTGTTCCAAGATGGCGTTTGAGCTTGGAGCTCTTATGATCTAACAAGTGATTGCGGAAAGCTCTGCGCCTCATGAACTTGCCAGTGCCTGTAACTTTAAATCGTTTTGCGGCAGCTTTGCGAGTTTTGAGTTTAGGCATTTTTGGCAAAAACACAAATACAATCTATTACTCTACTTCCTAATACTCCCTTAAGCAAAATTGGCTTATTGATTAGCTGGTTTTTGGTTGTTTCGTGTTCTTATTTTTGATGTATAAAGCAGTTCTACAACGATTATTTTTTTACGGCTGTGTTTTTCTGCTGACTGGGTTGGATTATGAATCGAAAGCCAACAATGTGATTTCTTCAGATTCTTCTTTTTCTACTCATTGGGAGGTTTCAAAGCCATTAGCTCTTAAAGAAACTAAGAGTTTATTAGTAAGCTTAGAGCCATATTTGGGCAGAGAGGCTTTTGCTAGTTCCAAAGCGCCTCTTTTAAAATTGGTTAGTGCTGATAGACCTTTGCTTTTAAAAGATTCGAATGGTTTAGTCCATAAGGCGTCAGAAATTAATATTGGTTGGCGTAATGTTCAACTCAAAACCCCACGTTTTTTTATTCGTAAAGTTATAGGACCATTTGCAAGTTTTGAATCTGCCCAAAGAATTTCTCTTTTATTAGAAGAAGATGGAGTCGAAAATTTTATAGCGCATCCATCTGAATGGGAGATTTGGGTTTCAAAGGATGCCAAATTACCTAATGGACTTCAATTTAATGAAGTCAATCAAAAGGTTTTGCAGGAAGTTAAACCTGTTTTAGAAACTGGTTCAGGCAACTATTTGCTGTCAGGTGATGTTTCAATTCAGGCTCCAGATGGATTGCTTTGGAAGGGTGGCTTGTATTCAGGAGAATTTCTTTTGAAACCAGATGCTTATGGAACTTGGACTTTTATCGAGAAGCTTCCTATTGAGAAATATTTACGAGGCGTATTACCTCATGAGATTGGTAGTGCATCTCCTTCAAATGCATTAGCCGCCCAAGCAGTCCTTGCTAGGACATGGGCTATTGCTAATAGTCATCGTTTTTCAATAGATGGTTATCATTTATGTAGTGATACGCAGTGTCAGATATATAAAGATCCTGCAAAAGCAAATGATGCAGTGATTCATGCAATTAAACAAACTCATGGAAGAGTTCTGAATTGGAATGGTAAACCTATTAATGCTGTTTATCACGCTACTAATGGAGGAGTCAGTGCGGCTGGCTATGAGGCTTGGGCGATAGCAGATTTACCTTATTTAAGAACAATGCTAGATGGATCTATAAGATGGAAAAGACAGTTTTTGTTGCCAATTGATGAAGATACTCAAGTAAAAAGATTGCTTTCTAAGCGAGATGGGGCTTTTGGTAATAACCATCGTCGATTTAGATGGAAAAGAATTTTGAAGAAAGAAGATTTTAGAAAAGCCCTGAATTTATCAAATTCTAAAAAGGAATTTCCTCAAACAATTCGTGTTCTGGAGCGAGGACCGAGTGGCAGGGTTGTAGCCCTTGAAATTAAAGGTGATACAGATGATTCTCAAATTATTCTTCGCTTAGATGCGATACGACGAACGTTAAGAAATTTGCCAAGCACACTTTTTATAATTGAGGAATTGGAAGAAGGAGTGTGGGAATTTATTGGAGGAGGTTTTGGACATGGAGCTGGTTTATCTCAAGCTGGGGCAATTGATTTGGCTTTAAGAGGTTGGAATACTACTAAGATTCTTAAGTATTACTACCCAGGAACAACATATGAATCTTTTAAATAGTTTTGAGAAGACCACTTAGAGTCACTCCTTGAACCTCGGGATTTCCATGGCAATACCAAGTGTTAATGGAGGGCACCGACGTAGCAAAGCATTTTTGTTTCTTATTTGCTGTGCATTGGCAGGATCTCTTCCTCATTGCATGAAGCAACCTCAAAGCTTTTTTCCAGCGTTGACTCTTGCATTTTTATTAGGCATATATGCCTTCCGAGTTGTTTTGCGAGGGCGTTCAAATTTTAAAAATTTGTTGACTGTCTCAAACGATATTTTAGAGATAGATGATGACTTACCTTTTGTTGATGTCATTGTTTCAGCTAGAGATGAAGAAGCAGTAGTCGGAAAATTGGTCCAAAGACTTGCTGCTATGCAATATCCAAAAGAAAAAATCCAAATTTGTATTATTGATGATGGTAGTCAGGACAAGACCTCATTGATCTTGCAAGAATTAAATAAACAATTTTCTAATCTGAAAGTTATAAGTCGTTCAAGAAAATCTGGCGGAGGGAAGTCAGGGGCTCTAAATCAAGCTTTAAAAAAGGTGCATGGAGAATGGGTATTCATCTTGGATGCCGATGCTGACTTTAATGATGAGATTTTGTTGAAATTAGTTCCTTTTGCTAAAGAGGGTAGATGGGCTGCAGTGCAATTAAGAAAAGCAGTGGTGAATTCTCAGCAGAATCTTCTAACTTGTTGTCAGGCAATGGAAATGGCTATGGATACTGTTATTCAACAAGGCCGTCAATCGATAGGTGGAGTTGTTGAATTAAGAGGAAATGGCGCACTTTTGAATAGACAAGCTTTGGATAAATGTGGTGGTTTTAATGAGGGAACTGTTACTGATGATCTTGATTTAAGCTTTCGCTTTTTACTCTCCGGAGGCTTAATAGGTATTCTTTGGGATCCTCCAGTCTATGAAGAAGGAGTAGAAACACTTGGACCTTTAATGCGTCAGCGGAAAAGATGGGCTGAAGGAGGGTTGCAACGCTTTTTTGATTATTGGCCTTTATTGATATCTCGAAGATTAAATAGTGCTCAACACCTTGATTTAACTGCTTTTTTTCTTTTGCAATATGTTCTTCCAGTTATATCTTTTTTTGATGTAATAACTTTTCTGATTACAAAAACGATCCCTGTTTATTGGCCTCTTTCTATAGTTGCTTTTAGCATCTCAGGCTTGGCATTTTTCAGTGGTTGTAGAAGAAGTTCTTTTGGACCTAAAATACCAAATCCAACACCATTTCATTTAATTATCTCAATAATATATTTATCGCATTGGTTCTTTGTAATCCCTCTTATAACAATTAAAATGGCATTCATTCCTAAAAAATTAGTATGGGTTAAAACAATGCACAAAGGAAATTAAATGTATTGCATTATTCATTACCTTCTAAATCAATAATCTTCCCATTAAAAAAATTTGCAAAATTCTCCGTTTCCTCTGAGATTACATCATTCAATTTTGAAGAAGTATTGTTATTATTTAATTTATTACTATCTAATTTCAGGTTTCTATCTTTAATATTTTTCTCAGTTAATAAATTCTTATCATCAACTTCAATTGAGGGTGTATTTAGTTTACTTTGCTGTATCAGGCTTAGCTCTATATTTTCTCCAAGGCACTTTCTAATTGCTTTTTGAATAATATTTTTCCGACTTTGAATCATCCCTAACCAATTTTCAGAGATAGAAATCTCTGCTTGATTTTTTGTTAAGTTAGTTAATCTTGCTTGTTGAGATAAAAGCATTCTTGTTGACGGTAATTCTATTTGGGACAGAATCTGCTCCCATTGACTTAATAAACCTGACTTGGATTGCTCATTATCAGCAGTCACTTCTTGCCTTACACTTTCATCAGTATTTAAGATTTGTTTTTCTATAACATGGTCATTATTTAATGTATTGTTTGCATTCACTTTTACCTCTTGTATATTTTTACTAGCTTTCTTTTCACTTATGTTTGGATTACTTAAAAGACCAAGTAACAGAACCTCAAGCCATAAACGCGGCTGAAGACTAAACCTAATTTGTGATTCTGAACCTTTCAGATATTTTTGCCAATATAAGATTCTATCTAATTCTAATTCTGATGAAATTTTGGTTAGCGTTTCCTGAGATTGCTTGGATAAACTACATAAACTAGGTTGATCAGGAAGTGATTTAATAAGAACCAAGTCCCTTAAAGTTGCTGTTAGTCCTTGTAAAATTGATATTGGTTCTTTACCATTATCAAATAATTTTCGGCATGTTTTTAGTAAGGAAATAGGGTCTTGTGATATTAAAGATGATGTAAGAATAATGAGATCATTCTCAGGGACTTCTCCTAATAATTCCCATATAGATTGTAAATTAATTGGGGGCTTTAGTAGACTTAGTTGATCAAGTAAACTTTCTGCATCTCTGAGTCCACCTTCTGAACGTTGTGCGATTAAATTTATAGATTCTTGATCTATTTCAATTTTTTCTTTACTGGCAATTGTTGTTAGGTGACTCGTTAATGAAGTAATAGGAATTCTACGAAAGTCAAATCTTTGGCATCGGCTTAGAATGGTTTGTAGCAGTCTTTGGGGATCAGTCGTAGCTAATACAAAGACTGTTTGAGATGGAGGTTCTTCTAGAGTTTTTAAAAGAGCATTAAATGCAGCTGTTGAAAGCATGTGGCATTCATCAATTACATAAACTTTCCAACGAGCTTGAACAGGTGCAAATTGAGATCTTTCTATTAATTCCCTAATATTGTCTACTCCTGTATTTGAGGCAGCGTCTATTTCAATGATATCTAGTGCAGTACCTTTCCCAATTTCTTTACATAAGTTGCATTGGCAGCATGGAGCAATCGTAGGCTTTTCACTTTGTTGACAATTTAATGATCGTGCCAAAATTCTGGCACTTGAAGTTTTTCCAGTTCCTCTTGGACCACAAAACAAATATGCTGGAGCAATTCTATTGCTAATAAGAGCTTGCTTGAGTGTCGCTACGATGGAGTCTTGTCCTACAAGATCGTCGAAGCGCTTAGGGCGATATTTTTGATGCAGCGGTTGATAAGTTTTGCTCATACGCCGCTTTGGACAAAGTTAAAGAATACTCAAGGTCAATACTCTAAGAAGAAGCTCACTGAATTTGCCTTGGTTATGTGCAAATCTTTGTAGTTGTTACTCAGATGAGATTTTTTGATAGAAAAAGTATGAATTAATTCAAATTAAGCAGATTCTTTTGTTGCTCTTTTGTCTGATGGTGGCAGAGGAACTATTTTTCCACCTGTAATAGCTTCTACCATGGCTTGGGTTACAGAACAATTTTTGATTTCGTCCTGAGAAGGAAGTTTATACATCAATTCGAGCATTAATTCTTCAACAATACCTCTCAAAGCTCTTGCTCCAGTTTTTCTTCTAAATGCTTCTTTTGCAATTGATTTTATCGCGTTTTCTTCAAAAGTTAGTTTGACATTATCCATACTCATTAATGTTATAAATTGTTTGATGACGGCATCTCTTGGTTCCTGAAGGATTGCTTCTAATGCATCTACATCCAATGGTTCTAAGACTGCGCTAACTGGCATCCGCCCTATAAATTCTGGTATTAGACCATATCTAACTAAATCATCTGGTTCTAAATTGTTCAAGACTTGATTTTTTGGAAGGTCATTGCTCTTTCTACTTTTACCACGATTATCATTTGTCATAAAACCAATAGAATTTCGACCAAGTCTTTTTTGCACAATATCTTCTAAACCAACAAATGCTCCTCCACAGATAAACAATATTTGGCTGGTATCAATTTGAATACTGTCTTGATAAGGATGCTTTCTTCCACCTTGGGGAGGAACATTTGCGATTGTCCCTTCAAGCATTTTTAATAATGCTTGCTGGACTCCTTCGCCCGAGACATCTCTAGTGATAGAAGGATTTTCACTTTTACGAGCAATTTTATCGATTTCATCAATATAAATAATTCCTCTTTGAGCTAGCTCTACATCCATATCAGATTTCTGTAAAAGTCTGAGCAGTATATTTTCTACATCTTCACCGACATAGCCAGCTTCAGTAAGGGTTGTTGCATCAGCAACTGCAAATGGTACGTCCAGCAGTTCAGCAAGTGTTTGAGCAAGTAGTGTTTTTCCACTTCCAGTAGGACCTATAAGAAGTATGTTTGACTTATGAAGTTTTGTAGTGTGTAAATCTATTTCGTTAGTTTCACTTCCTTGCCAAGCTAGTCGTTTGTAGTGATTGTAAACCGCAACAGAAAGAATTTTTTTCGCATCTTCTTGTCCTACTACTTGGTTGTCTAAAAAGCTTTTGATCTCAATTGGCTTTGGGATGGAAGAAAGTGTTGGAGCAGGTTTGCTGACAGTTGATGCAGAGGTTGGGATTTTAGAATCATTCCCATCTTTGACTTTCGAGGGATTTTCTAATAGCTCTTCATCTAAAATTTCATTACACAAGTCTATGCATTCATCGCATATATAAACACCTGGTCCTGCAATTAATTTGCGAACTTGCTCTTGAGATTTGCCACAAAAAGAGCATTTAAGATGGGCTTCAAATTTTGCCATCGATTTCCGAAGGATACCAGGATTAAGAAAAGGATCTTTTTAATAATGACCAGTTCTTACTTATAGGATCGTTGCGAATTGATGTTTAGTCAGCTTTCCGTAACGATTCCTTTTTAGTTGAGGCTGTTCACCACTTTATCGATCAGGCCATATTCAACCGCTTCTTGCGGAGAAAGGAAGTGGTCTCTATCAGTATCTTCAGAAATTTTCTCAAGAGATTGGCCAGTATGTTCTGCAAGTAAGTTGTTTAAAGTCTCTTTCAAAAAAAGAATTTCCTTTGCTTGAATTTCAATTTCAACAGCTTGACCTTGAGCACCACCAAGAGGTTGGTGAATCATTATTCTTGAATTTGGTAAGGCTAGGCGCTTTCCTTTAGATCCTCCAGCTAACAAAAAAGCCCCCATGCTTGCTGCTAGGCCATAACACATAGTCACAATGTCTGGATTCACTTGCTGCATAGTGTCGTAGATAGCTAGCCCTGCTGTTACTGAACCGCCTGGAGAATTGATGTAAAGTTGAATATCTTTTTCAGGGTCTTCGGCTTCAAGAAAAAGCATTTGCGCTACCAATGCATCTGCAATTTGATCATTGACATCAGTGCCCAAAAAAATGATTCTTTCTCTCAAAAGACGTGAATAAATGTCGAATGCTCTTTCGCCTCGTCCAGATTGCTCAATAACTGTTGGGAGCACACCAGGTCCTGAGCATGGAAGATCTCCCTTCCATTTGTTTTGAACTGGATGAATGCATTTAGTGTTAATCACCTTGAAGTTGAAAGTCCTTTAATAAACAATCTATAAGTGGAATTTATTTTTAGGGGGAATCTTTCTTTGTTTTGTCAGTTTTCTTCTGAGTGTTTTTTGGCTTAGAACTTTTCACTTTTTCATTCAATGCCTTTTTAGGCTTTTTTTCTAAAATTGTGTTGTTAGCTTCAAGCCAATCAAAAAGTTTTTCTTGTAAGAGGTCATTTTGAACAACTTGACGTAATTTTTTCTGATCTATATTTTTCTGGTTAGCTAGCTCAATATTGACTTCTTTGATTTTCTCTTCCAAGGCTTGTGAATCAACTTTAATATTTTCTGCTTCTGCTAAAGCATTCAAAGCAAGGTTTTTTTTGAGATTGATTTCAGCTTCAGGACGAGAAGATTCCATCAAAGAACTTACTAAGTCTTGAGTAAATGTTGATTTAATATCCATTCCCTGCTCTGCAAAATTCCTTGCTGTTTGTTCAATTAAATTCCGCACCTCTTCATCAATCAATGTTTTTGGTAGATCGACTTCCAGCTCTTTTACTAGTGCTTCAAGTAATGATTCTTGACGATTCTTCTTATTACGATTTTTGGCATCTGATTTGAGACGATTAGTTAATTCATTGCGCAACTCTTTTAGACTGTTCTTATCACTAGCTTGTTTAGCAAAATCGTCATCTAATTTTGGAAGCTCTCTAGTTTTTAGATCTTGTAACTGGATATCAAATTTAGCTTTTCTTCCTTTAGCTTTTTCATCTTGATAATCTTTTGGAAATTGACAATCTATAGTTTTTGTTTCATTGATCTTCATACCTACAATCCCTTCAATAAATCCAGGGATCATTCGACCTTCTTCTAAGTCGATTTCCATAGATTCGCCACTACCTCCTTCTATTTCACTTCCATCATCAGCAAAAGTACCTTTGAAAGTGAGAATAGCGATGTCACTATGATTGGCTGGACGATTTTCTACAGGAATAACGGTTGCTAATTGTTTACGAGATTCTTCTATTAGTTCATCGACTTTGCTTTCATCAAAGGTGATCGGTTCTGCTTCCGTGGTTAATCCTTTAGTGGTTTTTAGTTTAGGAATAGGTGCTACATCTGTTTCTAAAGTCACTGAAAGCGTTTGTTCTGGATTGAAATTTTCTAATAAGGGCTCAAATCCACCTGCTAACTCTGGTTCACAAAGAGGTTCTATTGATTCTTCTTTTAGAGCTTGCTTCCATATTTTTTCTAATAATTTTTCTAGGGCAGAGGCTTGAATTCTTTTAGATCCAATTTGCTGGAGAATTACAGATTTAGGTACTTTCCCTTTGCGGAAACCAGGTAGATTTGCAGATTTGCATAAAGTTGTCAGCGCATCTTCAAAACTTGTTTTGCATTGTTGAGCTGGAACTTCAAATTCAATTGCTATTCGACTATTGGGGAGGGCCTTGGTTTTTATTTTTAATTGGGAATTACTCATTGGTTCACTAAGGGTCGAAGCTCATTGGCCTATTACACTAGGGAAGAGTAAGACCATCTATCAAAAACTGAGCTTCTTTTTTCGATTTTTGGACATTAGTTTCTTTCGGCTTTTCAAATTTCTACAGTACCCATCTTTTAAAAACAATTTTTATCTTTTAATAGTTTGACTCTTCAAAAGCCTTTCCCTGATAGACCTTTAACCCTTGCTGTACTTGGTTCAAGCGGAGCAGTAGGCGCTGAAATACTAAAAATTCTTGAAGAACGTTCTTTTCCTATCAGGGAATTACGTTTATTGGCATCTGAAAGGTCTGCAGGTCAAGTTCAATTTTTTAAAGGAGAAGATCTTGTCGTAAAAAAAGTTTCACCCGAAGGATTTGAGGATGTTGATCTTGTTTTAGCTTCTGCAGGTGGATCAATTTCTCGAAAATGGAGAAAAGTAATCAATTCTGCAGGTGCTGTGATTGTTGACAATTCCAATGCATATAGGATGGAACCTGATGTTCCTTTAGTTGTTCCTGAAGTTAACCCAAGTCAGGTTTTTACTCACAAAGGGTTAATTGCAAATCCTAATTGCACAACTATTTTATTAGCTTTAGTTTTAGCCCCATTATCAGCACAATTACCAATTAAAAGAGTTGTAGTTTCCACTTATCAATCAGCTAGTGGAGCAGGAGCTAGAGCTATGAATGAGTTAAAACAACTTAGTCAAGATGTATTGAATGGGAATATTCCCAAGAGTGAAATTCTGCCTTATTCACTAGCCTTTAACTTGTTTCTCCATAACTCTCCATTGCAATCAAATAATTATTGTGAGGAGGAAATGAAAATGATTAATGAAACGCGAAAGATTTTGAATCAATCAGAGTTAGCTATAACTGCTACTTGTGTGAGAGTACCAGTTTTAAGAGCTCATTCTGAATCAATTAATATTGAATTTGCCGAACCTTTTCCAGTAGAAGAAGCACGAAAAATTCTTTCTAATGCATCTGGTATTAAACTATTAGAGGATATTCAAATGAATAGATTCCCAATGCCAATTGATGTTACTGGCAAAGATGATATTGCAGTTGGAAGAATACGACAAGATTTAAGCAATCCTAAGGCTTTAGAGTTATGGCTATGTGGTGATCAAATACGTAAAGGTGCTGCATTAAATGCAATTCAAATTGCCGAACTTTTGTTAACAAGATCATGAGTACTGTCCCTGAAATATCATCAGCTCCTTTTGGACGTTTATTAACCGCAATGGTTACTCCATTTGATACAGCAGGGGCTGTTGATTTTGCCTTAGCTGCTCGACTTGCACGTTATTTAGTTGATCAAGGTTCTGATGGTCTTATTGTTTGTGGGACTACAGGAGAGTCACCTACTTTAAGCTGGGAAGAACAATATCAATTACTTGAAACAGTAAGAAATGCTGTTAATGGTTCGGCAAAGGTATTAGCTGGGACTGGGAGTAATAGTACATCTGAGGCGATTCATGCAACTGCTAAGGCAGCTGAGGCTGGAGCTGATGGTGCTTTGGTAGTTGTGCCTTACTACAACAAGCCTCCCCAAGCAGGCTTGGAATCACATTTTCGTGCAGTTGCTCAAGCAGCTCCAGATTTACCATTAATGCTTTACAATATTCCTGGAAGAACAGGTTGTTCTATATCTCCAATCACTGTTCAAAGACTAATGAATTGTTCGAATATTGTAAGTTTCAAAGCTGCAAGTGGCACAACTAATGAAGTGACTGATCTAAGAATTAGATGCGGTTCTAGACTCGCAATTTATAGTGGAGATGATGGGCTTCTTCTTCCGATGTTATCTGTTGGTGCTGTTGGTGTAGTAAGCGTAGCTAGTCATATTGTTGGCATGCGCTTAAAAGCAATGATTGAGGCATATTTCGCTGGGGAAAATAGTCTTGCACTTAGTCATCATGAACAATTACAACCTCTATTTAAAGCTTTATTTGCAACAACTAATCCCATTCCAGTTAAGGCAGCTCTTGAACTAATTGGATGGCCAGTAGGTGCTCCCCGCAGTCCATTACTCCCTTTGGAAAATCAAATGAAAAACGAACTTATGAAAACCATTTCAGCCTTGCTTCAAACCTAACAAACGGTTTCTTTTGCAATTGGCTTTTTTGAGAGCCTTATCTCATTAACAAATCAAGCTTGTTTCCTCGATAAATTGTCTTATGACTAACAGCCCTTCTACAAAATCTCATTCTAAGGAACCATCCTTAAGAGTCATTCCTTTAGGTGGACTTCATGAGATTGGTAAAAATACATGTGTTTTTGAATATGGTGATGAGCTAATGCTTGTTGATGCAGGTTTAGCTTTTCCAAGTGATGGCATGCATGGAGTAAATGTTGTCATGCCTGATACGAGTTATTTAAGAGAAAATCAGAAACGGATTAGAGGAATGATTGTTACTCATGGTCATGAAGACCATATAGGAGGCATTTCTCATCATCTAAAGCATTTCAATATTCCAGTCATTTATGGTCCCCGTTTAGCAATGTCAATGCTTCAAGGGAAAATGGAAGAAGCAGGGGTAACAGATAGAACTACTATTCAAACTGTAGGACCAAGAGATGTCGTCAAAGTAGGTCAGTCTTTTTCTGTTGAATTTATTCGAAATACTCACTCTATGGCAGATAGCTTTTCTTTAGCTATTAAAACCCCAGTAGGGACAGTGATTTTTACAGGAGATTTTAAGTTTGATCATACGCCAGTTGATGGGGAACATTTTGATCTTGCTCGCCTGGCAAAGCATGGAGAAGAAGGTGTCTTATGCCTTTTTAGTGATTCAACTAATGCGGAGGTTCCAGGGTGGTGTCCATCAGAACGTACTGTTTTCCCTGCATTAGAACGCCATGTTGCTGAGGCTGAAGGTCGAGTAATTATTACTACATTTGCGAGTTCCATTCACCGTGTTGCAATGATTTTGGAGCTTGCTTTAAAACATGGTCGCAAGGTTGGATTACTGGGTAGATCTATGTTGAATGTCATTGCTAAAGCAAGAGAAATTGGATATATGAAGGCACCTGATGAGCTTTTTGTTCCAATTAAACAAATTCGTGATCTTCCTGATCGTGAGACATTGCTTTTAATGACTGGTAGTCAAGGAGAACCCTTAGCTGCTTTAAGTCGCATTTCACGTGGTGATCATCAACATGTGCAAGTAAAAACAACTGATACCATTATTTTTTCAGCTAGTCCCATTCCTGGAAACACAATTTCTGTTGTGAATACTATTGATCGTTTGATGCAACTTGGTGCAAAGGTAATTTATGGGAAAGGCGAGGGGATTCATGTTTCAGGGCATGGTTTCCAAGAAGATCAGAAACTTATGTTGGCGTTAACAAAGCCAAAGTATTTTGTTCCTGTGCATGGAGAGCACAGGATGCTTGTTTGTCATAGTAAAAGTGCTCAGTCGATGGGAGTTCCCGAAAATAATATTTTGCTTTTGGAGAATGGAGATGTAGTTCAACTCACACCTAATTCCATTACCAGAGGGCAACCCGTAAAAGCAGGAATCGAACTTTTAGATGCCTCTAGAAATGGCATTGTTGATGCGCGCGTGTTGAAAGAACGGCAGCAATTAGCCGAAGATGGTGTTATTACTCTTCTTGTTGCAGTTAGTACAGATGGAGTAATGGTTGCTCCACCTAGGGTCAATTTACGAGGAGTTGTCACAACTGCAGAGCCTAGGAAAATGTCTCTTTGGACTGAAAAAGAAATTATCTGGGTTTTACAGAATCGTTGGAAGCAACTTTCTAGACAGGTCAGTGCAAATTCTGTTGAAGTTGATTGGATTGGATTTCAGAGAGAGGTTGAATCTGGTTTGGCAAGAAGAATGCGTAGAGAGTTTCAAGTGGAGCCTTTAATTCTGTGCTTAGTTCAGCCTGCTCCAGGAGGTACTCCTGCTTATAAAGGAAGAGTTGATGAAGAAATTAATTCAAAAGCAGCTCCAAAAAAAGCAAATACACCTAGAAATCAGCAGCCAATTCATTCCACTAATCACAATCAAAAACCGTTAGCTGCAAGTGTCAGTACTTCAACTCCTCAGCAAGAGAATACAACTCTAGAAGAGCCAGCAGGTAGAACTAGACGTCGTCGTTCTGCAATTGGTTAGAGGAAAGAAAATTATAGAAACTTCTAGCTTGGATTAATTAATCAGCTCGATGGAATTTTTGTTCCATCTAATTTTTAAATGATTAGATATATCCATATTTCCTGGTCCTTTGTTTTTTCCAATCTTCTGACTAAGCTCTTCCAGTTGCTTTGATGAAAGCAGAGGTGCTTTGTTGTCTTCTAACCATTGCGCCAGAATAATTGCTCTTACTGTTTTAGATAGTTTTGTCATTTTGCTTCTGCTTAACCCTGTTGAAGTAAGTAATGCTCCAAGGGCAAGGTGAGCTAATTGATGTTGATCTTTTTGCAAAGATGTAAGACGTTCTGCAAGATTTGAGATTCTTATAGTGCTTTGTGGATGTAATGACTCAAGCACAGGAATTATTTCTGCTCGGATTTTATTTCGGCTGTAAGCAATATTGGAATTAGAGGGATCAATCCATATTGGAAGATCCATTTCATCACATATTTGAATAGTTTCTTGTCTGCTAAATCTTAGGATTGGACGAATCAGTTGTATTTTGGTTTCAAGTGTTCTGTCCTCTCTTAAACTGCTTAAACCTTTTAAATGCGCTCCTCTTGCGAGATTCATGATAAAAGTCTCAGTTCTATCATTAGCTGTGTGACCAGTCAAAACGCGTTCGCAAGGTAAAGAAGGGCTTTCTTTCGAAAGAGTTTTAGCTTGTTGGATAAGGCTTTTATAGCGCCAGTTTCTTGCATCTTCTTCAGTAGATACTTTTTGCTTATTTGTTCTATTGCAAAAAAAACTCAGCTTTTGACATTTACACCATTCTTCTAGTTCTTCGGCTATTTGTCTTGATTGGTTATGCCAGCCATGATCTCCGTGCCAAACATGAACTTTCCATTCATAAATTCTTTGCAGATCAAGAATTAATTTGAGTAACGCCATCGAATCTTGTCCTCCTGAGACTGAGATAAGAAGAGATGATCCATAGGGCAGTAGATTGCTTTTGCTTTTTAGTGATTTATGTAATCTTTCATGCCATTTGGTCCATGGTTTTTCGACTTTGGTGGAATTTGTCATATTCATTGGTTAATTCACTATATGGACTTTGTGTAGTTCTTATCTCGAACTAATATCACCATTAGGTTATTCGTTCTTCATTTAATGTCGCGTCTTCAAAATCTTCCATATCAGCTTCAAAAGAGTTTGTTTAATCGCTCAGTGCTGAAAGTAATTACTGGGTTAAATAATTTTGATCAAAAGTTAGTAACAAAAGTGGCGCGATCCGCCTCAGTTGGAGGTGCAGATTTATTAGATGTCGCATGCGCTCCTAATTTAGTCAAGGCTGCGATTGAAAGCTCTGCTCTTCCTATTTGTGTAAGTTCTGTTGAACCTGAAAGTTTTCCTGCTGCTATAAATGCTGGAGCATCAATGATAGAAATAGGTAACTTTGACACTTTTTATCCAAAAGGCAGATTTTTTGATGCTGATGAAGTGCTTTCTTTAGCAATTGAAAGTAGAAAACTTCTTCCGAATGTTGTTTTGTCTGTAACTGTCCCTCATATTTTGCCTTTAGATAAGCAAGGTAAATTGGCTTTGGACTTAATTGAAGTTGGGGCTGATTTAATTCAGACTGAAGGAGGAACTAGTTCCCACCCTATAAAGTCTGGTGTTCTAGGTCTTATTGAGAAAGCCGCACCAACACTTGCTGCAGCGCATAGTATTACCAAGAGTTTTGAAGAAGTAGCTTGTAAAGCCCCAGTTTTATGTGCTTCTGGCTTGTCAGATGTAACTGTTCCTATGGCTCTTGCTTCTGGGGCCTCTGGAGTTGGGATTGGTTCAGCTATTAATGGTCTTGATAATGAGTTGGAAATGATTGCTATGGTTAGGACTCTGCGTCACGCAATTGAATCTTCTAAGTGCTTACTTTCGGATTCTATTTTATAAATATAATATTAGGCTCCTTCATGAGGATTCAGTTGAAATCCTTGTGCATTGAATCATGCAAAACAGTAACTACTTTGCTTGATATTTGATATGTCTAAATATTATTTAAAGGCACCTTATCAACCAAAGGGTGATCAACCAAAAGCAATAACTAAGCTTGTTGATGGTGTTAATTCTGGTAGAGAATATCAGACTCTCTTAGGAGCAACAGGAACCGGTAAGACATTTACTATTGCAAATGTGATTGCTAAAACAGGTCGTCCTGCACTTGTTTTAGCGCACAACAAAACACTTGCAGCACAACTTTGTAATGAGTTACGAGAGTTTTTCCCTAACAATGCAGTGGAGTATTTTATTTCTTATTATGATTATTATCAACCAGAAGCTTATGTCCCTGTCAGTGATACATATATTGCCAAGACATCATCGATTAATGAAGAAATAGATATGCTTCGGCACTCTGCAACACGTTCTTTATTTGAACGAGATGATGTAATAGTAGTTGCCTCAATTAGTTGTATTTATGGACTTGGTATTCCTAGTGAATATTTAAAAGCTTCTGTTAAATTTAAGGTTGGTAATGAGATAAATCTACGCAAATCCTTAAGAGAATTAGTTGCCAATCAATACTTTAGAAATGATTTTGATATTGGACGAGGTAAATTCAGAGTTAAAGGAGATGTTTTAGAGATTGGACCAGCCTACGATGATAGATTAGTACGTATAGAATTATTTGGGGATGAGATAGAAGCAATAAGATATGTTGATCCAATTACTGGAGAGATTTTAGACAGTTTGAATTGCATAAGTATTTACCCTGCAAAACATTTTGTTACACCTAAGGAAAGGCTAGTAACAGCAATTGATGATATTCAAAAGGAATTAAAAGAACAATTAGATTTTTTTAATAAAGAAGGAAAACTTCTTGAAGCACAAAGACTTGAACAGAGAACAAAATATGACTTAGAGATGTTACGTGAAGTTGGCTATTGCAATGGAGTTGAGAATTATGCTCGTCATTTGTCAGGCAGAGAGGCAGGCTCACCTCCTGAATGCTTGATAGATTATTTTCCTAAAGATTGGTTATTAGTAATTGATGAAAGCCACGTTACTTGTTCTCAATTGTTGGCTATGTATAACGGTGATCAATCAAGAAAGAAAGTTTTAATTGAGCATGGCTTTCGATTGCCAAGTGCGGCTGATAATAGACCATTGAAATCGCAAGAATTTTGGAATAAAGCCAATCAAACAGTTTTTATTAGCGCAACTCCTGGTAATTGGGAGCTGGAAATTAGCAGTGGTGCAATTATTGAACAAGTAATTAGACCTACAGGTGTATTAGATCCACTGGTTGAGGTTCGTCCAACGAAAGGACAAGTTGAAGATTTATTAGATGAAATACGAGAAAGATCTCGTAAAAAACAAAGAGTTTTAATTACTACATTAACAAAGAGAATGGCAGAGGACTTGACAGATTATCTATCAGAAAATGATGTGCGGGTTCGTTATCTTCATTCTGAAATTCACTCCATAGAAAGGATTGAAATAATTCAAGATTTACGAATGGGGGAATATGATGTCTTGGTAGGTGTAAATCTACTTCGGGAAGGACTAGATCTGCCAGAAGTGTCTTTGGTAGTAATTCTTGATGCAGATAAGGAAGGCTTTCTTAGAGCAGAAAGATCTCTTATTCAAACTATAGGCAGGGCTGCAAGACATATAGAAGGTAAGGCATTGCTTTATGCAGATAATTTCACAGATTCGATGAAAAAAGCAATTGAGGAAACTGAGCGTCGAAGGGCTATTCAGGAATCATACAACCAGCAAAATAATATCGTCCCTATGCCCGCAGGTAAGAAAGCAAATAATTCAATACTTTCTTTTTTAGAACTATCAAGAAGAGTTCAAAAGGATGGAATTGATAATGATCTAGTTGAAATTGCTGGAAATGTAGTAGATGAATTTAAATTCAATAATAATTCCGAATTAGCTATTGAAAACTTACCTCAATTAATAGATGAATTAGAGACAAAGATGAAAAAATCAGCTAAAGATTTAGATTTTGAAAATGCTGCTAAATTAAGAGATAAAATTCACCAACTAAGAAAAAAATTAATTAGGTAATTGATAAATATAATTTTTACTAATAGTCTTGTTTACGCATTTAATTTAAAGAATGTATGAACTGCTTCAAGTGCATGATTTCCATCTTTTTCAGCAATGATGCAAGTAGTCCTAATTTCACTAGTCGCAATCATTTTGATATTAATTTTTTTATTTGCTAATGCTCTAAACATTCTGCCTGCTGTTCCTATGCTAGCAGGCATTCCTGCTCCTACAGCACTAATACGGGCGATTGCCGCGCCATCTTTCATATATGCATTAGGCCACTTTCTCAAAAGAGGTGTCAAAGCAGAATCTGCATTTTCTCTATCACTTTTGTTCAGGGTAAAACTGATAATTTTGCCGTTAGCATCACCTTTTCTTTCCGATTGAACAATCGTGTCCAGAATGATACCAGAGTCAGCAAAAGATCTACATAATGTTCCAGCTGAACCTGGTACATCGGGAACATTGACAACACTAACTTGTACTTGATTTGGATCTAAAGCAACACCTCGAACTTCTGGTTCATTAATACAATCAATCGTTGGATTGATTTGAATTTGATTATTTTTGAGATCAAAGGCTTTACTAGTAACTTTTAATCCTTTAGTACCAAATTCGGAATTTATTACACAACTTACTTTTACTTCACTAGTTGCTATTAGTCTTAAATTGATTCCTGACTTTGATAATGTTTCAAAAAATTTTGCTGCAATGCCTGGTCTTCCCATTATTCCTGCTCCTCGAATACTCAATTTAGACATTTGCTTTTGAGTAGTTAATTCTCCACCTAGCTTTTTAATTAGTTTTTCACAGAGTAATTTTGCTGTCGGTAAATTTTGTTCGGAAACTGTGAAAGTGATGTCATTGCTATTGCCTTCATGAGTTGATTGGATGATTAAATCAACATTGACGCCTCCTTTTGATAGTGTTTCAAATAAGTCTGCTGCAATACCTGGCTGATCAGGAACATGTGAAAGGCCTATTACGGCTTGGTGTTCAATAAGTTCAATACCATTTACAGGCCTGCTTAGTTCTAGGCCTCCTCTCACTATGGATTGCTTGGCTTGGCTTGTAAGAGTTGTTCCAGGTTCATTCTTCCAGCTTGATCTAACAATTAAGTTCACACCATAAGTTCTTGCTATTTCAACTGCTCTTGGGTGTAAAACTGCAGCTCCTAGACTGGCTAATTCAAGCATTTCATCACAACTAACCGTTTTCATGAGCTTCGCGTCATGCACTAAACGAGGATCTGTAGTTAAGACTCCTGGAACATCTGTATAAATTTCACACGCATCAGCTTCTAGAGCTGATGCAAGTGCTACTGCAGATGTATCCGAACCACCTCTGCCTAGAGTAGTAATCTCAGCAGTTTTCCCACTACTAAGGCTGGTTCCTTGAAACCCTGCGACCACAACTATCTGACCAGCATTTAAAAGTTCCTTAATCCTCTCGGTTTTGATTTCAAGAATGCGCGCTCGGCCATGAGCTGATTCGGTAATTATTCCAACCTGTGCTCCTGTCATTGATGTTGCAGGTATGCCAATTTTGTTCAGAGCTATTGAGAGCAGCGCTATGGTTACTTGCTCTCCTGTCGAGAGCAACATATCCATTTCTCTTGATGGTGGATTGCCGCTTATTGATAAGGCTAATTTTGTAAGCTCATCTGTGCTATTACCCATAGCTGAGACAACAATTACAAGCTGATTCCCTTCTTCTTTGCATAATGCAATTCTTTTAGCAACAGCTTGAATGCGCTCCACATTGCCTACAGAGGTGCCACCAAATTTTTGCACCAGAAGAGTCATTTATATCTCAGAGTAGAGTTTGATTATTTAAGTGGTTTAGACGATTAAATCAGATTTTGTGACTAGGCCATCTCGAAAAGCATGCTTAGGTAAAGCTCCTTTTTTTAATAATGCTTCTATTTCCAATATTCTGCTAAGAAGTTCAATAAAAAACATAGGAGATTTCCCTTGAATTTGTTTGCGGATTACATAAATTCGTTTTGGATTGGCAATTCCTGCTTGTTTAGCAATAGAAGAAACTTCTTTGTTTTCTCCTTGATCAAGAAGAGAGACCCAAAGCCAACCTCTAATTTGCGAGGTCATTGTTGCGAGTATCCTAAGAGCTGGTTCTCCTTCATTTAAAAGGTAATCTATTTTTTCAATAGCTTTCCCAAAATTGCTTTTTAAAAGGAATTCACAAATTTGTAATGAGTTACTAGAAATACTGTGAATTAGATCATTAACTGATTCTTGACTGATAATAATTTTCTCCCCTTCTTTTTGATTAGTTTTTGCTTCTTCCAATAAAACCAGTTTTTCAAGTTCAATTGCAATCCTTTGACTGTCGCTACCAAGCGCTTCTACAAGAGTCAAAATTGCATCTTCCGTGAGCTCTATATTCATTTCTTCAGCAGTTCTTTCAACCAATTTTTTTTGGCCTAATCCGTCCCAGGCTGGAGGCAATATAAATCGTTGTTCAAACGCTTTTTTGGATTTAATTAAATTATTGAGCAATTTTGTCGTTTTTAATCGACCATCAGGCTTATTTTGATTGACAAGTATGAGATGGGTCTGTTCTGGAATTAAATTAATTATGCTTTCGAAGTGATTAGATAATTCATTAGAGCATCCATTGCAAAATGGACTTTTCTTAACAATAACGATTCGGTGACCATTCCCAAATGGAGGTGTCCGGACTTCTTCAAGACATTTATGTGCTTCTGAAGCATTTTGACCGTCTAAACGGCTCAAATTGATGCTTATCCAATTAGGATCAATGGCTTTTTTAATAAATTTTTCGATTGATCTATCAATCGCACCAAAATCATCACCCCATATCAAATGTATTGGCATGGCAAGTAGATTTGTGGTTGTTTATAAATCATGCCTTAAATCACTCTTTTGGATATAGGAAAAGTGACGACAATTGATCATCCGATTTTTGATGAAAGTGTTCGATTTATTCGTTCTAGACTTCATTGTCCAGAACTGGACAAACTAGAAGTTCAAGTTCTTGAGAGATTAATTCACACAACTGGAGACTTTGGTATTCAAGATTATTTGACCTTTTCACCAAATGCATGTCAGTTGGGAGTTGCGGCTCTTCAAGCAGGAGCGCCAATATTAACTGACACTTTTATGGCTGCTGCTGCTGTCAATCCAATGGCATCTCGCACAATGCAGTCCTCTGTGCATTGTATTTTGGATTGGGCTCCGAAAAAAGGTCATTCTGGCCTTACTCGCACAGCTCTTGGGATAGAAAGTGCCTGGACTGATCTTTCCAAGAATTTTAATAATGAAAGTTCACCAATCATTTTGTTTGGAAGTGCACCTAAGGCATTGGAAGTCTTATTAGGATTAATTGCTAATGGAGCATTATCTCCTAGCTTAATTATTGGCATGCCAGTTGGTTTTATTAGTGTGCTTGAGAGCAAAATGCTTTTATCACAGATGGATTTACCTCAAATAAGAATTGATGGAAATAGAGGAGGAGCAGCTATGGCAGCAGCAACAGTAAATGCTTTGTTAAGAGCTTCTTGGAATATAAAACAGACCAATAAAAAATTATCAGCTGAATAAGAATTCAACCTTTATTTTTTTCTTCTAATCTTTTAAGCACTCCTCTTGCTCTATTAATTACACTTTTAGGAACGCCAGCTAAACGAGCAGCTTCAATTCCATAACTTCTATTTGAACCTCCTGGAATTACTTGATGAAGGAAATGTATATCTTCTCCAGTTTCGTGTACAAGAACTTGGAAATTAGCAACATTTCCCATTTTTTTTGCAAGCTCATTTAGCTCGTGATAATGCGTTGCAAAGATAGTACGACTTTTAATATTTTCTGCAAGAAATTCACTGACTGACCATGCTATTGAAAGACCATCAAATGTAGAGGTTCCTCTCCCAATTTCATCTAATAAAACTATAGAATCTTGTGTAGCTTGATTTAAGATAAAAGCAGTCTCTGCCATCTCTACCATAAACGTTGATTGACCAGCTGCTAAATCATCTACTGCTCCAACTCTAGTAAAAACTCTATCTGCAATACTGATAGAAGCTTTATCTGCTGGAATCCAACTTCCAATTTGAGATAATATTTGAATCAGACCTATTTGTCTTAAATAACAACTTTTTCCACTAGCATTAGGACCTGTAAGTATTATTAAATCGACCCCATCACCTAACTCAATGTCATTTGCTTGAAATTTTTCCTCAACTAACATTTGCTCTACTACAGGGTGCCTGCATCCTTTTATATTAATACTTCTAGAATTAGATAAGCTTTTTTTATCAATAATATTTGGTGCACAATAGTTGTTTGTTGATGCTAACTCTGCAAGGCCTAAAAGAACATCAAGACCTGCAATTGCTTTTGCTGTTTCCCTTATTATTGGAGCATAACCACCAACCAATTCCCTCAAGGCACAAAATAAATCATATTCACGGTTTGCTGCTTTTACCTTTAATTGAAAGATTTTACTTTCTCTTTCTTTTAATGCAGGAGTAACAAACCTTTCTTCATTAGCTAAAGTTTGTCTTCTAATCCAATGATCTGGAACAGTATTAGCCTTGGATTTACTTACCGCTAAAAAATATCCAAAAGTCCTATGGTGTTGAAGCTTAAGGTTATTATTACCACTTATGTTCCTTTCTTTTTTTTCCTGATTAGATAGCCATTCATTTTGATCATCCAACTGGTTTCTGAGACCATCTAATATCTTATCAACACTATCATTTATTAGATTACCTTCAGTAATACTTAATGGGGGGTTGTCTATTAATTTATCCTTAATTTCTTCTGCTAGCTTTGTAAGCTCTGGATTTATATTTTCAAGTTTAGAGAACCATTTAGGAGGGTTGATTGAGAGGTTTTGAAGATTCGCTGCCAATTTCGGTAATTTTTCTAAGCAATCAGCAATTGCCACTAGTTCTCTTGCTCCAGCTTGACCTGCACTAGCTCTACCTGAAAGGCGCTCGATGTCTCCCATCGTTCTTAGTAAATTGCGCAATGCTTTTCTTAGTGGTCTTTTCTCTACTAGGAGTGTGATTAATCTTTGTCTTTGCAGAATTAATTCTGAATTAATTAGAGGGTTTTCAATCCACCGTCGTAAGCACCTTCCTCCCATAGCGGTAAGAGTTCGATCGATTGCACATAAAAGTGAGCCTTGGAAATGTCCATCTTTCTGAGTTTTTGTTAGTTCTAAATTTCTTCGAGTTTGCGCATCAATTATTAATGAATCTCCTCTTAAATTATTTTTAGGAAAGTCAAGTACAACTTTTGAACATTTATTCTTTACTCCTATATTGTGAATTGGGTTGGTTTCCTTAAGGTAATATAATAGTCCCCCAGCAGCTCTAAGAGCTAATTCTGTTTCATTTAATCCAAGCCCATTAATAGTTTTTAGATTATAATGCTTTTTTAAAATTGCCTTAGCCTCTTGCAGACTAAAAGACGTCTTAGATTGTTGAGTAATTTTTATACGATTGGATTGCCATTTTTTTGAGATGTCAACATCTAGTTGCTCGCAGATAATCTCTGAAGCTTCAATATTTAATAAATCTTGCTCTAGAGTATCAATTCCATTTCCTTCTTTAACAGTAAACTCCCCTGTACTTATATCTGCACTGGCCAACCCCCATTTCAATTGATTGGTCTGAGAATTTGATTCAATTAAGATAGCTGCTAACCAATTATTTTTCTTTGCTTGAAGCATTCCTTCTTCAAGAACTGTTCCAGGAGTAAGGATTCTTGTAATACCTCTCTTGAGAAGTTTCCCTTCTTTATTTTGAATACTTTCTAGTTGGTCACATATTGCTACTGATAAACCTTTTTGTATAAGGGTTGAGCAGTATCTTTCTGCTGCATGGTGTGGAATACCTGCCATAGGCACTCTTCCAATTTTTTTTCCACCTTCTTTTCCAGTCAGTGTTAGTTCCAATAATTCAGATAAACCGATTGCATCTTCAAAAAAGCACTCAAAAAAATCTCCCAACCTATAGAGCAATATTCTTTCAGGGTGTTTTTGTTTGAGTTCTACGTAATGACGTAGGACAGGGGTTAATTCATTGATTTCAACTAAACTGTGATGAGACCATGCAGGGCGTTCATCATTAGAGAAATCTTCCGTTTGTTCCCCAACACTATTTTGTAGAAGAACTGATTTCTTTCTTTTTCGAGGTCTTAATTCAGCATTTTTAGAAAGCTCTTCGTCATTTAGATTTGAATCCTTAACACTGTTTGTGTTTTGTAACGAGTTCGCATCTAACAAATTTTCTTCAGATTCAACGAACAAGTTTCCTTGTAAAGGAGTGTTTTCGGCAGTCATAGGTGCATTTCTGCCATGCTGTTAATTGGCATCGTAAAGCCGTTTTGCCTTTTTGGATGTGAAGCCTCGCGACAACCATTGTCATCTTTGTAAAAAATGTCCTTTCTCATGTGACAATTAGCTGATTGAAGAGAGCTTTTGCTCCATCGCTACATTCCCCATGCAGGTACTTAGTTCGGTTGCTATTAACGCCCTTCTGTTTGCTTCATTGTTATTAGTTGTTGGTGTTCCAGTGCTTTATATGACTCAATCTGATCCTTCAGATCGTCGCAATGGAGAGATTAAGAAAATTGAAATCTTAGGTGGAGTCTGGTTTCACCTAGTATTAATCAATGGATTGCTTGACTTTTTAGTTTGAACTTAAACACCTCTCATGCGATGGTGGATATAAATAGTCAATTTTTGCTAGCTAGCAATGGTTTCAATTGAAGGTCGCTTTACAGAAGCTTCTAGTTTGAAAATAGGTATCGTTGCTGCTCGTTTCAACGATTTAATTACCAGCAAGCTTTTAAGTGGTTGTATTGATTGCTTAACTAGACATGGTATTGATACATCTGAATCTAGCTCTCAGTTAGATATTGCTTGGGTACCTGGATCTTTTGAACTGCCATTGGTGTCTCAAACAATGGCGAAGAGTGGACGTTATCAAGTTTTAATTACTCTTGGAGCTGTGATTAGAGGAGATACTCCTCATTTCGAGGTTGTTATAAATGAATCAAGTAAGGGAATCGCTTCAGTTTCTAGGGAAACAGGAGTTCCTATTATTTTTGGCGTTTTAACTACTGACACTATGCAACAAGCTCTTGAAAGAGCAGGTGTAAAAAATAATTTAGGTTGGAATTATGCATTACAGGCTATAGAAATGGGTTCTTTAATGAAAGCTTTGAAGTAATCAGCGCGTATCAATTAGAAGAATTGATTGACCGTGACCCCTTTTTTGAGGCATGCTGCTTTTGTAAAGTTAAAAACTTTCATTAATGCGGATGTAGCTCAGTGGTAGAGCATCTCCTTGCCAAGGAGAGGGTCGAGAGTTCGAATCTCTTCATCCGCTTTTTAAAACCGTTTGATTAATTTTGCTTTAAGACCAATTTGATTTGATCAACAAACTTTGATGATGACAGTTTTCAAATCCAAATTGCTTGTAGAACTCAGAACTATTTGTTGTCATTAAATAAATTCGTTCTACTCCTTTAATGCAAGGCCTAGATAGAAGAGCTTCAACTACTTTTTTTCCTAATCCTAGGCCTTGTAAATCATCAGCAACCACAATGTCCCATAAAACGGCTCGGTAGATTCCATCGCTAGTTGCTCTTCCAAATCCAATTATACGATTTCCTCGCCATACAGTAATTACAACATTGCTTCCTTTGAGCAATTTTTTGAGATTTTCCTCGCTTCTGCCACTTGCCCAAAACGCATGCTCATCAAGTAACAATTTTAGCTTGGATAATCCTTTTGAAGGCCAAAGATTAGGTCCAAGACCAAATACTCTCAGTCCAGGAGCTCCTTTTGCATGTTTGATAAGTTTTAATCGTTGCATATTGAACACTTTATGAATCAGGCTATGCAATTAGATTTTTAAAGAAATCTGCATATTTCTTTTATAGCGCTTAATCGATTTCTGACGTCAAGGTGTTTTGGTAGTTAGTCTTAATGTGTCTTTGTCTTTGCTGTAATTATGCTCAAGCTTTTGCTGGGAGATCCAAATGCCCGCAAGCTGAAGCGCTATCAGCCAATTTTGACTGATATCAATCTTTTTGAAGATGAAATAGCTTCTCTGAATGATGATGAACTGAGAGGGAAAACATCTGATTTCCGTACTCGATTAGATAAATCTTCAGATTCTTCTATTCAAGAGTGCCTGGATGATCTGCTCCCTGAAGCCTTTGCAGTTGTAAGAGAAGCTAGTAAGCGGGTTTTAGGGATGCGTCATTTTGATGTTCAACTCATTGGAGGAATGGTTTTACATGAGGGCCAAATTGCTGAAATGAAAACCGGTGAGGGTAAAACTCTCGTTGCAACTTTGCCAAGCTTTTTAAATGCCCTCACTGGACGAGGTGTTCATATAGTTACTGTTAATGATTATTTGGCTCGCAGGGATGCCGAATGGATGGGGCAAGTCCATAGATTTTTAGGCTTATCTGTTGGCTTGATTCAACAAGACATGACTCCTATAGAAAGACGCAAGAATTATGAATGTGATATTACTTATGCAACTAATTCAGAGCTTGGCTTTGATTATTTAAGAGATAATATGGCTAATGATATAAATGAAATTGTCCAAAGAGATTTTCAATTTTGCATAATTGATGAAGTTGATTCGATATTGATTGATGAGGCTAGAACACCTTTAATTATATCTGGACAAATTGAGAGACCTCAAGAGAAATATCAAAAAGCAGCTGAAGTTGTTTCTACTTTGCAAAGAGCTGCTGAGATGGGAAAAGATGGAATTGATCCTGAAGGAGATTATGAAGTAGATGAAAAGCAAAGAACATGTACTCTTACTGATGAAGGTTTTGCTAAATCTGAGGAGTTATTAAAGGTAAAAGATTTATTTGATCCTAAAGATCCATGGGCCCATTATATAACTAATGCTTTAAAAGCCAAAGAACTTTTTGTTAAAGATGTGAATTACATAGTTAGGAATGAAGATGCAGTAATTGTTGATGAATTTACAGGTAGAGTGATGCCTGGTCGAAGGTGGAGTGATGGCCAACATCAGGCAATAGAAGCAAAAGAAGAATTGCCTATTCAACCTGAGACGCAAACTCTTGCTTCAATTACATATCAGAATTTCTTTCTTTTATATCCACGTCTTGCGGGCATGACAGGTACTGCTAAAACTGAAGAAGTGGAATTTGAAAAAACATATAAGCTTGAAACAACAGTTATACCAACTAATCGACCACGTTCCCGAGCGGATTGGGTCGATCAAGTTTTTAAAACTGAATCTGCTAAATGGAGGGCTGTTGCAAATGAAACTGTAGAAATTCATAAAAAAGGTAGACCTGTTTTAGTAGGAACTACAAGTGTTGAAAAGAGCGAGGTCTTAAGTGCATTACTAGGAGAGCAGGATGTGCCTCATAATCTATTAAATGCGAAACCTGAAAATGTAGAAAGAGAAGCCGAAATTATTGCTCAGGCAGGTAGAGCAGGAGCTGTAACCATAGCGACCAATATGGCAGGGCGAGGAACAGATATCATTCTTGGGGGGAATAGTGATTATATGGCTAGGCTAAAAGTTAGAGAAGTTCTTTTTCCTAAATTAGTCAAGCCAGAAGATAGCCATAAACCGCCTGTTCCTTTGCAACGTCGTAAGGACTCATCAGTTGGCTTTGGAAAAGAAGAAAACAACTCAAAAGATAAAAAAGTAAACCATTCTAATGATGTTCGTGCTCAAGAAAATCTCTACCCTTGTGTTTTGACAGATTCAACTGAGCAGGTTCTTCTTGATTTAGAGCATCAATTAATTAAAGAATGGGGAGATCGTGTTTTAAGCCCTATAGAACTAGAAGATCGAATTTCAACTGCGGCAGAAAAGGCTCCTACACAAGATCCATTAGTTCAATCTCTCAGGGAAGCTATTTCCTTAGTAAAATCAGAATACGATGTTGTTGTTAAGCAGGAAGAAGTTCATGTTCGCGAAGCTGGAGGCTTGCATGTCATTGGTACTGAGCGGCATGAATCACGCAGAGTAGATAATCAATTAAGAGGAAGAGCTGGTCGCCAAGGAGACTTAGGAAGTACCCGATTCTTTTTGTCTTTAGGAGATAATTTGCTTCGTATTTTTGGAGGTGATCGAGTTGCTGCATTAATGAATGCTTTCAGAGTCGATGAGGATATGCCTATTGAGTCAGGAATGCTGACCAGGTCATTAGAAAGCGCTCAGAAGAAAGTAGAAACTTATTATTTTGATATTAGAAAACAAGTCTTTGAATATGATGAAGTAATGAATAATCAAAGACGCGCTGTCTATTCTGAGAGACATAGAGTATTAGAAGGAGATGAATTAAAAAAACAAGTTATTGGATATGGAGAAAGAACTATGCAGGAAATTGTTTATGCATATGTAAACCCTGAGTTGCCATCAGAAGAATGGGATTTAAAACAATTAGTTGGAAAAGTTAAGGAATTTGTTTATTTATTAGATGATTTAAAACCAAAAGATATTGAGGCATTAAATATTGATGAGCTTCAGGCATTTCTCCAAGAGCAATTAAGAAATGCTTACGATTTAAAGGAGTCTCAAATAGAAGAAAGCAGACCTGGACTTATGCGTGAGGCTGAAAGATTCTTTATTCTTCAACAAATTGATACTCTATGGCGTGAGCATTTGCAGTCTATGGATGCACTAAGGGAATCAGTTGGTTTACGAGGTTATGGCCAAAAAGATCCTTTGATTGAGTATAAAAATGAAGGATATGACATGTTTCTTGAAATGATGACAAATATGAGAAGGAATGTGATTTACTCTATGTTCATGTTTCAGCCAGCTCCACCATCAGATAAGGAATAAATTTTACTTAATCTTCTTTTAATGTATCACCAAGGAATTCAATAATTTCTCTATCCTTTAAATTTTGAGCTTCTCCTGAAATGATTTTATTTGGCATATTTCCCTTACTAATTGTTTGGAGATTATTGGTTAGAAGTTGCACTTGACTTTCTAAATAATCAATTCTTTTCATCAAATTGCGAATTACAGTTGCTTCAGCATCTGGTAGAGCTGAGTGAGCCAAAGGGTTAATCCGAACCCCACTTTGATGAATAATTCGCCCTGGTATGCCTACAACTGTGCTATCAGCTTCTACATCTCTAACAACAACTGAGCCAGCACCAATTCTTGTGTTTGCTCCTACTGCAATAGCTCCTAAAACTTTTGCTCCCGCTCCAACTACTACATTTTCTGACAAGGTTGGGTGTCTTTTCCCATGGCTTTTACCTGTTCCTCCAAGAGTAACTCCTTGATATAGCAAACATCTATTACCTATTTCTGCTGTTTCACCAATAACGACTCCCATCCCATGATCAATAAAAACGCCTTTTCCTATTTTGGCACCTGGATGTATCTCTATTCCAGTTAATGATCTAGTTATTTGGCTAAGTACCCTAGGAAATAGAGGTAGTCCAATGTTCCATAGTTTGTGACTAATCCTATGAAGAATTAGAGCTTGAAAACCAGGGTAACAAAGCAGAATTTCGATAAAACCCCGTGCGGCCGGATCTCTTTCGCGAATGATTTCTAGATCTGAGTGGAAAGACTTAAGCATTTTTTCCAAGCAATGAGGTTTATTTAAGAAGACCGATTTCTTTTTGAAGTCTCTCAAGTGTAGATTCGCTGAGATATCTTTCAGCGCAATGAACTTGCGGCATTCGAATTAGTTGGGATCTATTTTGTCGCAGCGTATGTTCAACTAAAGGAAGGCTAGGACTATCGCATAAAACATAATTTGCTGCTCTTAGTAATGCTAATAAACGGCTTCCTACATCAGGATTGGCAGTCATTAGTAAAAGCTCGTTTCCTCTCATGCTGTGCAAAATCACTTCCGCAGCTCGAAGTATTCCAGGGCTAATACTCACAATTCCTACACAGCTGCCTGAGCGTAATTCTTTGAGCATGGCTAGCTCCTTGCCAAAATCACTCAGATCTACCGCAATTGCTCGCACACCATGCCTTTTGGCAACTTCTTCTAATGGTTGTAAGAAATATCTACTAGTGACTACAGTTCCTATATTTGAACTTTCTAAAACAGTTTCTAATTCTTCCATTGGTACTACTTCAATAGGTACGTCAAGGCTTGGTTCTAGTTCTTCAGCTATTAACATTGAGGCACCTAAATCTTCTCTTGGAGTACTTACTAATACTCGTGCGCCGCATCGAAGTCTCCAGTCAATTTCTTGAATAAATAATTCTCGTGTTTGTTGAAGAGTGCAACCTGCATTAAGTAATCCATCAACGCTTTTGCGAACTTCTTGATCTAAATCAGTAATTTCTTTTTTTCTAAAGGTATTAGAGTTTTTTGCTTCTCGTTTCTTTTGTTGATCTCGAACATAAATACCAGACCCTGCTATTGCCTCAACCACACCATCTGTTTCTAATTGTCGATATACCTTGCTTATGGTATTTCTGTGCAACCCTGTTTGCATAGCAAGTTGCCTAGTGCTTGGAAGTCTATGTCCTGGTGGATAGTGTCTAGCTGCTATTGCAAAACATATTTGGTTATAAAGTTGAGTGGAAGCAGGGATTTCACTCTCTTGTTGGATATGGAATTTCACGCCTTTATGCCAAGTTTCAATGTGGCCACAATAACGAATTAATGCCTAAGTGACAATTATGTGTTTGTCCTAAGCTTATGTGACGGACTGCTGAATCTATGAATACGAAAAAAATGTTAATGAAAGATTATTTTTGAACGAATATAACCTTGAAAATCATATTGTTCTCTTTGCTTTTGAAGCCTCTTCTAATTCTTGTTCTTTCTTAATAAGAGGAGTTTTCCTAGGAGTTAAGAACATAATCATATTTCGCCCTTCTCTTTTGGGAGCTTGTTGAACTTCCGCTGGTTCTTCAAGATCTTTTGCCATTCGAGCAAGAAGCGATTCTGCAAGATTTGTATGTTGTATTTCTCGTCCTCTAAAAATTACTGTGCACTTTACTTTATCTCCAGCTTTTAGAAATCGAGTTGCTTGTCCAATACGAACTTGATAATCGTGCTCATCGATTTTGTAGCGCATTTTTACTTCTTTAACTTCCGTTTGATGAGATTTCTTCTTAGCTTCTTTGGCTTTTTTTTCTTGTTCAAATTTGAACTTTCCATAGTTCATGATCCTGCAAACAGGAGGATCAGCCTTTTCACTAACTAACACAAGATCAAGTTCTCTGTCTTGAGCCACATCTAATGCTTCTTCACGGCTAATTATTCCAAGTTGTGTTCCATCTGCATCAACTACCCTGAGTTTTGGATATTTGATACGTTCATTAATGTTGGGAAGCTCTCTGACAGGAGCGCGTCGATCAAACCGGGGACGTGGGGGCATTCAGTGTGATTAGGGTATAAAGCAAAAAAAGCGGATAAGTCCAATCTTTAATCTACTTCAATTCACCCTATAACGTTTTGGATCAAAGAGAGAGCTTCTTCAAGAGAGTTTTTTTCATTTAGCCATTTTGGATTATGTTGTCTTCTAAACCAAGTCCTTTGCTTCTTAGCAAATTGATTCGTTCGTTGGGTTGTGATTTCGATTGCTTCTGTAATTGAATATTCGCCTTTTATTACTGTGCAAGCTTCTTTGTATCCAATTGTCTGTAGCAAAGGAAGATCTTCTCCATATTGATGAATTAAAGCTTTAGTTTCATCAATAAGACCTTTTTGGAACAATATTTTTGTTCTTTTAGCAATTCTTTGTTGAAGATTTCTTGGATCTAACCCTAGCTCTAATAAATTCCAGTCAGGAGGCTTTAAAGTTTTTAATGAGCTTATTGTCTGTCCAGTGGAATAGAAAACTTCTAATGCTCTTATTGTTCTAATAGAATCTCTAGGGGAAATTTTTTCCCAAGCAATGGGATCACATTTTTTCAGTATTTGATGACACTCTTTTTGTCCAAGTCTTCTAAACTCTTTCCGGAGTTTTTCTTGTGCTGGAACAGATGGTGGGCATAAACCACTTGTTAGAGATTTTAAATAGAGGCCACTTCCGCCGACCAAAAAGCCACACTTTTCTTTGCTAAAAATATTCTTTAGGCTCAACTCTGCTTCTTTTTTGAATTCATGCAATGTGATGGGGTTATTAGGATCTTTAAGATCTAGTAGATAATGCTTTATTTCTTCTTGCTGCTCTATCGTTGGTTTAGCAGTACCAATATTCATTCCTTTATATAATTGACGTGAATCAATATTGTGAATACTTACTTTTATCTTTTTGGCTATTTGTATAGCTAGATCAGTTTTCCCGCTTGCTGTTGGTCCAAGCAAAACTATTACCAATGGTTTTGGGTTTTGCATGAGCAAAAAAGATGAAGAGGTTAGTGAGTTGTTGTTTTCAAATGTTTTTTGTTTTGTTAGCCATTTCTTTCAAGCCTTTCTGGGAAAGCAGTGGTAAATTGAACTTGCCAGGTGAGGTTTCTGGTAAATAAATTGTTTCACAACAACCTTCCTGGGTATTTATTAGTCGAATGAGAGAAGACTCCACTGTTCAAAAAGTTCAAGCTGCTTATGGAGCTGAACAGATTCAAGTACTTGAGGGATTGGAGCCGGTCAGGAAAAGGCCAGGTATGTATATAGGATCTACAGGTCCAAGAGGTTTGCACCACCTTGTTTATGAAGTTGTAGATAATGCTGTTGATGAGGCTTTGGCAGGTCATTGCAATGAAATAGTTGTGGTTCTTTGTAGTGATGGTTCAGCATCTATTAGTGATAATGGTCGTGGTATTCCTACTGATGTTCATCCAAAGACGGGTAAAAGTGCATTAGAGACAGTTTTGACTGTTTTGCATGCAGGAGGAAAATTTGGAAGTGGCGGGTACAAAGTTTCTGGTGGGTTGCATGGTGTTGGTGTTTCGGTAGTAAATGCGCTTAGTGAATGGGTTGAAGTAACTGTTAGGAGGCAAGGCCATATTCATAATCAAAGATTTGAAAGAGGTGCCCCTATAGGAAATCTTCGCTCTACAAAACAACCAGTATCTGAAAAGAAATTGACAGGAACCAAAGTAAATTTTAAGCCTGATACAGACATATTTACTACTGGAATTGTTTTTGATTACTCAATCTTGTCGTCAAGATTGAGAGAATTGGCCTATTTAAATGGCGGAGTCAAGATAGTTTTTCGCGATGAACGTCAATCTGTTTCTGATAAAGAAGAAAAAGCTTATGAAGAAGTTTACTTTTATGAGGGAGGTATCAAAGAATATGTTGCTTATATGAATTCTGAAAAAGATGCATTACATCCAGAGATCATATATGTCAATTCTGAGAAAGAAGGTGTTCAAGTTGAAGCTGCTCTTCAATGGTGCATAGATGCATATTCTGATAGTATTCTTGGCTTTGCAAATAATATTCGTACAGTTGATGGAGGAACTCATATTGAAGGGTTGAAAACTGTATTAACTCGTACACTTAATTCATTTGCTCGTAAGAGAGGTAAGCGTAAAGATGGTGATTCAAATCTTGCAGGTGAAAATATTAGAGAAGGACTGACAGTTGTTCTTTCAGTTAAAGTCCCAGAACCTGAATTTGAAGGTCAGACTAAGACTAAATTAGGAAATACTGAAGTTAGAGGAATTGTTGACAGCCTTGTAGGGGAATCCTTAGCACAATATTTAGAATTTAATCCTTCAGTTATTGATTTAATTTTAGAGAAAGCTATTCAAGCTTTTAATGCAGCTGAGGCTGCAAGACGTGCACGTGAACTTGTACGTAGAAAAAGTGTTCTTGAAAGTACTACTTTGCCTGGTAAATTGGCTGATTGTAGCTCACGAGATCCATCAGAGTCAGAGATATATATAGTAGAGGGTGATTCGGCTGGAGGTTCTGCTAAACAAGGAAGAGATAGAAGATTTCAAGCTATTCTTCCTTTAAGAGGAAAGATATTAAATATTGAAAAAACTGATGATGCAAAGATATACAAAAATACTGAGATACAGGCTTTAATTACTGGGCTTGGATTAGGTATTAAAGGCGAGGATTTTTCACTCAAGAATTTAAGATATCATAGAGTTGTCATCATGACTGATGCAGATGTTGATGGAGCACATATTCGTACACTATTATTAACTTTCTTTTATCGTTATCAAAAAGAATTAGTAGAAGGTGGCTATGTTTATATTGCGTGTCCTCCTCTTTATAAAGTTGAAAGAGGAAAGAATCATACTTATTGTTATAACGAAGGAGATTTACAGAAAACTATCACTAGTTTTGGGGAGAAAGCTAATTACACTATTCAGCGGTTTAAGGGTTTAGGGGAAATGATGCCAAAACAATTGTGGGAAACAACTATGGATCCTTCAACGAGAATGATGAAAAGAGTAGAAATTGAAGATGCCTTAGAAGCAGACAGAATTTTTACTATTCTCATGGGCGATAAAGTGGCTCCTAGAAGAGAATTCATAGAAACCCACAGTGTTGAGCTTGACATGGCTTCTTTAGATATTTAAAGGTTAGATATGCGATTTTTTTTTCGTTGGGGGTGTTTGCTAATACTTGCTTTAGTTGCACCTATTGCTCTACCTGCAGGAGGTGCTAATCGAAATAAGAATGAATGTGTTTATAGTCAATCTAAAGGATTTTATTTTGCTGGAGATTCCTGTTTCTTATTATCTAGCCCTTCTTTAAAAGCTTCTTCTTTACGTAATCTTGAAGTAGGCACCCCTCTGAAAATTTTGAGAATTTGGGAAAATGAAGAAGGAGAAAGTTGGGCTCAAGTGAAATTGTTGAATTATAACTTGGATGATATTTCTACTCAGGAAGTTGCTAGGGGTTGGATTAGTGTTTGATGGGCTTAGTACTTATAAGTCTTTTTTTCTAGTTGCATTTGGTGCTGTACCTGGCGCAATTTGCAGAATGAAAATATCCGATAATTTATTTAGAAATAAGCATAATCTTTGGGGCATTTTATTAGTAAATTCAAGTGCATGTCTCCTACTTGGTTTTTTTTTGGCGAAGCAGAATTATATACATTATATAAATAATGATCAGCCATTATATTTATTATTATGTGTAGGCTTTTTAGGAAGTTTTAGCACTTTTTCGTCATTAATTCTTGAGATTTACTATTTATTTGTTGATCAGCAATGGATGGAACTTTTTCTTTTTACTTTTACTTCAATAGGTCTTGGCATAATATTTATTTCTTTAGGATCTCATTTATTTAATGCATAGCAAATTAAATATTCAATCTAAACAACTTTATAAGATATTTCTTCTTATTGTTGGTTCAATATTAGGTGCTATTTTACGTTGGAAACTAAATAATTATTTTTGGGTAAATATCTCTGGTGCGGCATTACTTGGATTGATTGTTGGCTTGAGAGCTGGTTCGCGCATACAATTTTTTCTTGTGATCGGTTTTTGTGGTTCGTTTACAACTTTTAGTGGATGGATACTTGATGTCTTTGACTTGTTTAGAACTGGTTTCTTCTGGAAGGCAGCTGGCTTAATTTGTTCTAATTTGCTTGGAGGGTTTACTGCTTTAAGCGTGACTTTTTGGATTGGTAGAAAAATTCGACATTTATTTATACCTCAATAGTCATAAAATATTTAAGCCTGTTTGGTGCGCCAATGAATCAAGGTGGGATAGGTGCACCTATTGATGGTGAAGCCTCTGTGACTGGAGCTCAAATTGCAGAGGTGGTGACTCAACAGTTGGAAGCAATGCTTTCTGCAGGAAATTATGATGGAGTCAAGACTTTACTGAAGCCAGTTCAGCCTGTAGATATTGCAGAATCGATTGGTAATCTTCCTTTAATATTGCAGGCATTAGCATTTCGATTGCTAAGCAAAAATGAAGCTATAGAAGTTTATGAATACTTAGATCCTGCAGTACAACAAAGTCTTCTTGATCGTCTTCGCTCTGGTGAGGTACTTGAATTGGTCGAAAGGATGTCACCAGACGACAGAGTGAGATTATTTGATGAATTACCAGCAAAAGTTGTTCGTAGATTGCTAGCTGAATTAAGCCCTGATGAAAGACGTGTGACGGCGGAATTGTTGGGCTATGAAGCAGAAACTGCTGGACGTCTAATGACCACCGAGTTTATAGATTTAAAGGAATTTCACACAGCAGTTGAGGCTTTGAAAATTGTTAGACGTCGAGCGCCTTATACAGAAACTATTTATAGCCTTTACGTTACTGATCGAGAGAGACATTTAACTGGGATCTTGTCATTAAGAGATTTAGTGACTGCAGATCCTGAAAGCAGAATTGGAGATGTAATGACTCGAGAAGTAGTAAATGTACAAACTGATACTGATCAAGAAGAAGTTGCTAGAGCAATACAAAGATATGATTTTTTAGCATTACCAGTTGTGGACCGAGAAAAACGCTTGGTTGGCATTGTGACTGTTGATGATGTAATTGATGTAATAGAGCAAGAGGCTACGAGGGACATTTATGCGGCGGGTGCTGTACAAGCTGGAGATGAGGATGATTATTTTCAAAGCAATTTATTTGCAGTAGCTCGTCGAAGAGTTGTTTGGCTTGTTGTTTTGGTTCTTGCTAATGGATTGACTACCAAAGTAATTGCAACTAACGATGATGTATTGAAACAGGTTGTTTTGTTAGCAGCGTTTATACCTTTGTTAATTGGCACTGGAGGAAACGTTGGTGCTCAGAGTTCAACAGTTGTTATAAGAGGATTAAGTACTCAGCGAATCCAGACTCTTGGGTTGCTTAAAGCTGTCTTTAGGGAAACTATTGCTGGTGCTTTGCTGGGATTGTTAATGCTTTTAATTGTTGTTCCATTTGCTTGGTGGCAAGGTCAAGGTCCTTTAGTAGGCACTGCTGTTGGAATAAGTCTCATGTGTATAACTACTTTGGCGGCAACTGCTGGAGCTTCTTTGCCCTTGTTATTTCATCGAATGGGGCTAGACCCTGCACTAATGTCGGCTCCATTTATTACGACCGCAACTGATGTGGCAGGCGTATGGATTTATTTGAAAACTGCTTCATGGCTTCTTTCGAGCATGGCGAATTAAACTCTGGAGTAGGTATTTACACCTAAAAAAAACTTTTTTTCAAGTATTTTTTTGTGCTTTACAGTTCTTAATGATATTCTTTACAAAACTCAATAGAGTTTCATTCAGCCAGTTTTTAAGAAATGTCCTCTTACAATCCTTTGATTGTTCCTGCAAAAAAGAGTGCTACTGAAATTGATTTAGTTAGATCTTATCTAAGAGATATAGGTCGAGTTCCTCTTTTGACTAATGAGCAAGAAATAACTTTAGGACGTCAAGTTCAAGAGCTTATCTCTTTGGAAAAATTGGAAAGAGAACTTGAAAGCACTAATGGAAAGAAACCCTCAAAAGAAGACTTAGCAATAGATGCTGGAATTTCAGTTCGAGAGCTTAGTAAGAGATTGAAGCGTGGTGTTCGCGCAAAAGAGAGAATGGTCTCCGCCAACTTGAGATTAGTTGTAAGTGTTGCCAAAAAATATACAAAGAGAAATATGGAACTTTTGGATTTAATTCAAGAGGGAACAATTGGCTTGGTGCGTGGAGTGGAAAAGTTCGACCCTGCTCGAGGATACAAATTTTCTACCTATGCCTATTGGTGGATTAGACAAGGAATCACAAGAGCTATTGCTGAAAAAAGTAGGATTATACGTTTACCAATTCATATTACTGAGCTTTTAAATAAATTAAAGAAAGGTCAGAGAGAGTTAAGTCAGCATTTGGAACGAACACCAACTATGCAAGAACTTTCTGCTTATGTCGAAATCCCAGTTGAAGAGGTAAAAGATTTAATGTTTAGGGCAAGTCAACCAGTTAGTCTTGAATCCAAAGTTGGCGATGGTGAAGATACTTCCTTATTGGATTTGTTAGCTATTGATACTGATTTACCTGATCAGCAAATTGAGCTGGATTGTATGAAAGGTGATTTAGAAGTTCTTTTGCAAAAGTTGCCTGAGTTGCAAAACAGGGTTTTAAGGATGCGGTTTGGAATTAATGGTGAAGAACCTATGACACTCACTGGTATTGGGAGGATGCTTGGCATTAGTCGAGATCGAGTTAGAAATCTTTTACGAGATGGTCTGAAAGGCTTACGGCAGTATGGTCATCAAGTTGAAGCCTATGTAGCCTGTTGAATAATCTTGATTAAAACAGGATTGACTTCTTCAGGGTTCTCATCGTGAGGGCAATGCCCACATTCTTTGATTATTGTTATTGATTGAATACATTTAATAGAAGAGTACCAATTCTCTGCTTCGGCAATTGGTTCCCAAGGATCATCTTTTCCCCATATTAAATAAACAGGCAATGAAAGTTGTTCCATTAATTCAGGTGCTAAGTAATCATTAAATATATTTATAAAACCATGAAATGCTTCTGATGCTCCTGCCCTCTTAGTAGGTCTATAAAGCATATTAATTAACTCTTCATCGATATTTTTACCACTTGGGTAGGCTATTTGAAGAACTTTTTTAATAAATGATTGCCTTGCCGCATTTTTGAACAAGTTTCTACTTAGCCACCTTTGCCTAGTTATTAATTTAAGTATAGGTCTTATAGATCTTTCCCAAACTGGCTTATTTAATAGTTGTTTATCATCCATTAAACGTTGAGCACAATTAATTAAAATAACACCTTTACAATGATTACCTAAAATTTGAGCTGCTCTTAGAGCAATGACTCCACCAATGGAATTACCAATTAATAAAACAGGTTTCTTTATAATTGAACGTGAAAAATCTGCAATTTGTTCGCCCCAATTGTCGAAGTTATAACAAAAATTGTTGTTTGTTTTTTTTTCCCCCAATAGCTTTGAAGGTGGCTGACTACTTTCTCCAAACCCAATTAAATCAATTGAATAACATGGCGCAATTGTTCCTAGAATAGTTTGGTTTTTTCGCCAATGTTCTTTATTAGCTCCAAAACCATGAATTAACAAAATTGAAAAAGGCTCGTTGTTTTCAGTTCCTTCTTTTTTCCAAGCAACTTCCAATTTATTCCAGTTTGAAAAATGGGTTTTCGTGTTAGTCAAGATAATTATGCGTTAGAAGTTTTTGAGAGCATGAACCAGATAGAAGATATGCGATCTTCTCTTCTCAATTGGTTCAAATTGAATGGTAGACATTGGATTCCTTGGAAAGTCAAAAGTGATGGGAATGTGCCGAAAATCCAAGAAAAATTGCCTGTATATCCTATTTGGGTTGCTGAGGTAATGCTCCAACAAACCCAATTGAAGGTTGTTTTGCCTTATTGGGAAAAATGGATGAGAACCTTTCCTATTTTGCCAGATTTCGCGCATGCTTTAGATCATGAGGTGTTATTGCTTTGGCAGGGTCTTGGTTATTATTCTCGGGCACATAGGATGCATCAAGCATCAAAAAAATTGCTTGATATTATTGGGCATGCTGATTCCTTAGATCCAGATTCGTGGCCTAGTGATATAGATAGTTGGATAGCCTTACCTGGCATTGGTAGAAATACAGCTGCTAGTATCATTTCTTCAGCGTTTAATGTTCCCGCATCTTTATTGGATGGCAATGTAAAAAGAATCCTTGCCAGGTTGATTGGGAGTAAGAAAATATTGTCCAAAGATTCTGCAAGGCTTTGGAAATTAAGTGATTTGTTATTGGATAATCACGAACCTAGAAATTTTAATCAAGCGCTTATGGATCTTGGCTCAACAGTTTGTACAATCAAAAGCCCAAAATGTTGTTGCTGTCCTTGGAAAAAATATTGCTTGGCTTATCATCAAGGAAATCCAACAGAATTTCCAATTAAAGGTCCTAAAAAATTGTTACCCGATTTCGTTATTGGTATTGGATTAATTTTCAATGATTTAGGCGAAATTTTAATTGCTCAAAGGAAGAGCAATCAAAGCATGGGAGGTATGTGGGAATTTCCTGGAGGTAAACAAGAAGAGGGAGAATCAATTGAATATACAATTATTAGAGAGCTTCAAGAAGAGTTAGGTATTAAAGTTAGAGTGGGAAATATTTTGCTTGAATTTGATCATTCTTATACTCATAAGAAACTTCATTTTGTAGTTTATTTTTGTGAATTAATTTCTGGTGTCCCTAAGCCTTTAGCAAGTTTGCAATTGAAGTGGGTTAAATCGCATGAATTAGTAAATTATCCTTTTCCAGCTGCTAATAAAAAAATGATATCTGCTTTAAAAAAGTATCTACTTTTGTCTAAAGATAGTGAAGCTTTATAGAGGCTTCTATTATTTAAAGAATGAACGTTTTTTTGAAATGAAGAATCCCAATGTGATTTGTTTTGGAGAAGCTTTAGTAGATCGCTTGGGCCCTCTCGGTGGAGATCCTGCTTCTGATAAGCCTGTTGATGATTGTTTGGGGGGTGCTCCAGCTAATGTTGCTTCTGGACTGGCAAGACTGGGAATAAATGCAGCTTTTGTTGGTTGTTTAGGGAATGATTCTATTGGAAATCAATTTCGTGAATTATTTATGGCGCGAGGAGTAAATTTTGCAGGTTTACAGATACATGAGAGTTTACTATCAAGGATTGTGCTCGTTTATAGAGATCTAAATGGGGAGAGGAGTTTTGGAGGGTTTGCTGGAGATCAATCCAATATCTTTGCTGATCAGTATTTAGATTTGAATGTACATAAGAAGATATTCCCTTCTCTTCTAGATGAAGCAAAGTGGCTATTGCTGGGAACTATTCCATTGGCAGTAGAACACTCCAGAGAAGTAGTGCAATGGACTATTGAACAATCATTAAATAATGGGCTGCAAATTGCATTTGATTTGAATTGGCGCCCTACTTTTTGGGATATCAATATGACTCCTAATAATCCTCCAGACACAAAAACTTGCTCCTTAATTACATCTTTCTTGGAGCATGCATCTTTGATAAAACTTGCAAAAGAAGAAGCAGAATGGTTTTTTAATAGCAAAGATCCTTGGGAAATTTCAAATGCACTTCCAGAAAAGCCAAGTGTAATTGTTACTGATGGTGCTCAACCTATTAATTGGGTCCTTGGAGGATTCTCTGGACAGACGCCAGCTTTGTCTCCACAGAAAGTTGTTGATACCACAGGAGCAGGAGATGCATTTATGGCAGGCCTTATGACTCAGATTATTTCTTTTAGTTCACAACCGAAACTTTTTTCGGAAGCTGAGGCAATGATTCAATTCTCAGCAGGTTGCGGAGCATTGGTTTGTGGAGCACCTGGAGCTATTGAGCCTCAGCCAAGTTACTCCGAAGTGCAAAGTCTATTATCATCTTTTTTGAATGACAGAAGTTGAATTTTTCTGCCACCATTTGGTAAATATTGGATTTGCATTTTGCAAGCGTCATTAATTTCAATTTTTAATCTTGATGGCCACTCAATAACCATTAGACCGTTCAAGTTATTGGCTATCTCTTCTTCTTGAAAAAATAACTCATTGGCTGCAATAGGATTTCCTAATCTATAAAGATCCAAATGAATTAATGCTCTTTCTCCCATTAGATAGTGATGCGCCAAAGCAAAAGTGGGACTTGTAATTGGTTCTGATATGCAAAGCCCTATGCCTAAACCTTTTACCAAGGATGTTTTTCCTGCGCCAAGAGGACCGTCCAATAAAAGTATTTGTGTATTACTTAGGGCTTTGACTAAACATTCGCCAAATTGAATTGTGGCGTCATGATTGTTAAGGATCCAACTTGATTCGTTAGAGTTACCTTGGATTGTCCTAGGAACACTTATTTGATCAAACACGTTCCTTCTTGTTTTCCTTTATTTAATAACTAATTATGGTTACAGCAGCAGCATCGACTTCACAAGTAGTTGGAGATTCAGATTTTGTAGTTGCAGACATAACGCTTGCAGATTTTGGTCGTAAAGAGCTTGCAATAGCTGAAAAAGAGATGCCTGGATTAATGTCTCTTAGAGACAAGTATGGCCAAGAAAAGCCATTGCAAGGTGCTCGAATCGCTGGAAGTCTTCATATGACTATTCAGACAGGAGTCCTTATAGAGACTTTGGTTGCTTTAGGAGCGCAGGTTCGTTGGGCATCATGCAATATTTTTTCTACACAAGATCATGCTGCTGCTGCAATTGCTAAAGCGGGAGTTCCTGTTTTTGCCAAGAAAGGGGAAACACTTTCTGAATATTGGTCTTTTACTCATAGCATTCTTGAATGGAGTGGCGAACAAGGTCCAAATATGATTTTGGATGACGGTGGCGATGCAACAGGTTTAGTAATACTTGGAAGTAAAGCTGAAAAAGATATTTCAGTATTAGATAATCCTTCTAATGAAGAAGAGATTGCTTTATATGCCTCAATTAAGTCCAAATTATCAACAGATAAATCTTTTTATTCTCGGATCAAAAAAATAATTCTCGGAGTTACAGAAGAAACTACAACGGGTGTTGCACGTTTATATCAGATGCAAAAAAATGGTGAACTGCCTTTCCCAGCAATTAATGTTAATGATTCTGTGACCAAGAGTAAGTTCGATAATCTGTATGGTTGTCGAGAATCACTAGTAGATGGGATTAAGCGAGCTACTGATGTAATGGTTGCAGGAAAAGTAGCCTTAGTAATTGGCTATGGAGATGTAGGTAAAGGATCTGCTCAGTCATTACGAGGTCTTGGTGCAACAGTAATGATTGCAGAAATTGATCCAATTTGTGCACTTCAAGCAGCAATGGAAGGCTATCGAGTAGTTCGATTAGATGATGTAGTAGAGGAGATTGATATTTTTGTTACTGCTACAGGTAATTTTCAAGTTATTTGTCATGACCATCTTATTCGTATGAAAGATGAGGCTATTGTTTCTAACATAGGACATTTTGATAATGAAATTGATGTAGCTTCTTTAAAGTCATATCAATGGGAAAATATTAAACCTCAGGTGGACCATATCACTTTGCCTAGTGGTAATAAGATTATACTTTTAGCAGAAGGTCGCTTAGTGAATTTGGGATGTGCTACTGGTCATCCAAGCTTTGTAATGAGCAATTCCTTTACTAACCAAGTACTTGCACAAATAGAGTTATTTAAAAAGGGTGATTCTTATCAGAATAATGTTTATGTATTGCCTAAACATCTTGATGAAATGGTTGCGCGCCTTCATTTGGATAAAATTGGGGCTAATTTAACTGAGTTAAGTAAAGAGCAGGCAGATTATATTAATGTTCCTATTGAAGGACCTTATAAATCTGAGCAATATAGATATTAATAAGATTAAAAAGTTTTTTATAGAGATAAAACAATGAATATTGCAGAGTTTCTAACTTCATTGCCTGATCTTATTGGAGCTGCAGTTGAATCTAATCAATGGTTTGGTTATGGAGCAATTTTGATAGCAATGTTTTTAGAGAATTTGTTTCCTCCGATTCCTTCGGAAATAATTATGCCTCTAGGTGGTTTTTATGTATATCAAGGACAATTGCATTTTCTTCCAGTAGTCTTTGCAGGTTTGATTGGAACTCTGTTGGGTGCACTGCCATGGTATGGAATAGGCAGATTGGTTAATGAAGAGAAGTTGGAAAATTGGCTTCGAAAATATGGCAATTATTTTGGTATAAGTCCTATTGAACTTCAAAGAAGTAGAAGTTGGTTTGATAGACATGGCAATGCATTAGTTTTCTGGGGAAGGCTAGTACCTGGAATTAGAACATTAATTTCTGTTCCTGCTGGAATTGAGTTAATGCCTTTTCTACCTTTCATTATTTGGACAGCTGCTGGAAGTCTGGTTTGGACAATTTTGTTAACTGTTGCTGGAATATTTTTAGGAGAAAGTTATAGCAATGTAGAAGTATGGTTGGAACCTATTTCAGGAAGTATTAAGGTCCTACTATTATTTACAGCATTGTCTTTGGTTGTTTGGGTATTGATACGTAGGATTTTTACTAAAAAGAAAAATTAGAATGGAATATCATTAGGATTTTGTTGATTTATATGAGATTGATTGTTTGACACTCCGTTGTTAAAAGAATCTTTTTTGCTACCCAATAATTCAAGTCGGTCTACTCTAATTACAGGCTTGGATTTATTCTCTCCTGTATTTTTGTCTTTCCATTGATCTTGCTTAAAGCTTCCAGTTATTCCCAATAAAGATCCTTTCTTTACGTAATCTGCTGCTACTTGTGCTTGCTTTCCCCAAATTTCGAGATTAAACCAATCAGGTTCTTCATTACGACTTCGTCTATTTACTGCAATTGTAAAATTTGCAACTATGGTACCTGATTCGAAATATCTGACTTCAGGATCTCTGCCGGCTCTTCCAACTAGATTAATAGAATTAATGGTCACTATCTAATTTTTTTAGAAAACATCGAATTAACTATAGCTGGATTTATTTGCCATGTTTTAGAAAAGAAATACTTATGTTTTTTCTAGATAGTTTTACTAGTGTAAGTTACTAGTCACAAATACAAACAATCGTGTTTTTAAGACGTTTCAGACTTTCTCGTGATATTGGTATTGATCTTGGCACAGCCAACACATTGATTTATGTCCAGGGTAAAGGAATAGTTTTAGAAGAACCTTCTGTAGTGGCAATGGATTTAGAAGAAGGTGAACCACTAGCCGTTGGAGACGATGCAAAGATGATGCTTGGGCGTACTCCTGGAAACATTAGAGCAGTTAGACCTTTACGAGATGGAGTAATTGCTGATTTTGATGCTGCTGAGCAAATGTTGAAAACATTTATTCAAAAGTGTAATGAAGGTCGTGGAATTATTGCTCCTAGGTTAGTCGTTGGAATCCCAAGTGGTGTAACTAGTGTGGAGCGTCGTGCGGTTCGAGAGGCTGGTTTAGCTGGAGCTAGGGAAGTTCATTTGATTGACGAACCTGTAGCTGCTGCTATCGGGGCACATCTTCCAGTGACCGAAGCAATAGGAACAATGATTGTTGATATTGGTGGTGGTACAACAGAGGTAGCAGTCCTTAGCTTGGGAGGCACTGTTTTGAGTGAATCTGTTCGAGTTGCTGGAGATGAAATTAATGATTCAATCGGTGTTTATTTAAAGAAGGTGCATAATCTTGTTGTTGGGGAGAGGACAGCCGAAGAAATCAAAATTCGTATTGGATCTGCTTTCCCAAATAATGATTTTGATATGCAATCAATGGATGTTCGTGGTCTGCATTTGTTATCTGGATTGCCTCGTTCAATTACTTTGCAGGCAGGTGATATTAGAGAAGCCATGGCTGAGCCTTTAAATAAAATTGTTGATGCAGTCAAAAGAGTTTTAGAACGGACTCCTCCTGAATTAGCAGCAGATATTGTTGATAGAGGAATTATGCTTGCAGGCGGTGGAGCATTAGTTAGAGGAATCAGTGATCTTGTCAGCCATGAAACCGGCATCTTTACTCATGTGGCTGAAGAGCCACTGCTATGTGTGGTAAATGGGTGTGGCCAAGTTCTCGACAATTTCAAGCGATTGCGACGGGTAGTTGATACACCTGAATTTGCTAGAAATGCTGTAAGGGATTAATTCTATGATTAACCCTCGACGAAAGGCTGCTTTTCGTTGGTGGTATAAAAGGAATTTGTGGTATGGGTTTGCTTTTACTTTATTTCTTATATTTGTTCGATTAACTAAGGGGGCATTTTTATTAGATTCTTTTGCATTTATTTCTAGACCTTTTTGGCCTGGAACAGCTCAGAAAGAATGGATAACCAATGGGATTAATCTTGAACAACAAATAAGATTGGATTTATTAGAAAAGGATAATCAACGTTTGAGAACATTATTAGATTTAAAGAATTCATCTAATAAAGATATTATCTCTGCGGCTGTTATTTCTAGAAGGTCTAGAGACTTTTGGCAGCAATTGGAGCTTAATAAAGGGTCTAATCATTCTATACAAAGAGGGGATGCAGTGATGGGACCTGGTGGCCTTTTAGGGATTATTCAGAGTGTTACTCCTACTACCTCCCGAACACGTCTGCTTACAGACCCTGGTTCTAAATTAGGGGTATGGATAGAAAATAAAAAGGTTCATGGTGTGTTAGTGGGAATTGGTACTAATCGCCCTCAATTAAATTTTTTGGAAAAAGTTCCTAATGCAAAAGTTGGAGATATTATTAGTACTTCGCCTGCCAGCACATTAGTTCCACCAAATCTTCCAGTAGCAGTGATTCAGCTAATCAATAGCGATAATTTACCTTCACCATATGCTGTTGTTCAGTTAATTGCCTCACCAGAAGCTATTGATTGGGTTCAAATCCTAAGGTTTAAATGAGGAAAGAGCAGAAAAAAACTATTTATAAGTTTTTAGTTTTATTAGTGCCGTTGTTGATACTTTCTTCTCCCTCTTGGTTAATGCTTGGTGGAGTAGGAGCAAGATGGGCTCAATTATGGTTATTACCTTGGGCGCTTATTGAAGGACCTTTAGCAGGTCTTTTTGCGGGCTTTTGTTTAGGTACTATTCTAGATACCATTAATCTTGACGGATCTTCTCAAATTCCTGCATTGATGCTACTAGGTTTTTGGTGGGGGCGACTTGGTACTAAAAGTCAATATTTTGATAAGACCTTTACCCTTGGCTTGCTCGCTTGGATTGGTTCCATAATTAGTGATGTAAGTATTTGGGCTCAGAAAATATTTTTTGTGGATGGAAATTTTTTAATTTTTAATGCTTGGTCTTTTTATACTTTGTTGGCTGGATCTATTGTTACAGGGTTAATTGCTCCATTGCTTTGTTCATTTACCATGAGGACTTTTTTTCGAGGAAAGATTTAATTGAATTAATTAGCTGAATTTTTTTCAAATTTCTTTAGCAAAAAAAGACGTTTTATTATTGAATATTTATTTATAAAGCATAGTGTTTAAATAGCTTTAGGAATTATTTACACATATAAAATTATCCAAACATATTAAACACTTAGAAAAACTAATTTTTGCGCAGCTGGTGAAATGTCTTTGGTTTTGGTACGAGAAAGGTTATAGTTGCACTGCTTGATGAGGCAATGCTCATGTATGAAGAAGGTTCATCCATGCTTGAGAAGAGCAATGATGGGCCCGGTTCAAAACCTGCCTCTCTCCCTTCTGCCACAATTTTAGTTGTTGATGATGAACCAGCAGTTTTAAAAGTCTTGGTTACCAGGCTTGAGTTAGCAGGCTATAAAGTTGTTTCAGCTTCAGATGGTGAAGAGGCTTTAGATGTTTTTCATAGGGAAATTCCTGATCTTGTCGTTCTTGATGTAATGCTTCCTAAGCTTGATGGCTTTGCTGTATGTAGGAGATTGCGAGCTGAATCAATTGTCCCGATTATTTTTCTTAGTGCTCTTGAAGCAATATCTGAGCGAGTAGCGGGACTTGACTTGGGTGCTGATGATTATTTATCTAAACCGTTTAGTCCAAAAGAGCTTGAAGCACGTATAGCCACAATATTGCGTAGAATGGGTCCTGGCGCGTCTGTAGCTGAACCTAGAGAGATTCCTGCTGGGCAAGGTGTGATGAAACTAGGTGAATTAGTTGTGGATACAAATCGTCGTCAGGTTAGTCGCGGTGGAGAAAGGATTGGTTTAACTTACACAGAGTTTAGTTTGCTTGAATTACTGTTTCGTGACCCTGGGAAAGTAGTTCCTAGAGCAGAGATACTTGAGCAGCTATGGGGATATCCTCCTAGGCGTGCTGCTGACTTAAGAGTTGTTGACGTTTATGTAGCACGTTTGCGAGGCAAGCTTGAGCCAGATCCTCGTAATCCGGAGTTAATTCTTACTGTAAGAGGCATAGGTTATTCATCTCAGAGGTTGAATGAGTTTCCTCCTGTTAGCTCTTAAATACAAAAAAATACTTTTTTTTGTTTCTTGCTCTATATAGGCTCAAGGTAACTTCCTTGGTTTATTTTTCCTTTGTCTGACCTAAGAGAAACTCGTTTAGAAAAAGCTGCTTCCTTGCGGAAAGTTGGTAAAGACCCCTATGCGCTTAATTTTCATCCAACTCATAAAACTGCTGAATTACAGTCTGATCATAAAGATTTGCCTAATGGCCAAGATAGAGAAATAAAAGTTGCAGTTGCAGGAAGAGTTCTTTCGCGTCGTGTTATGGGAAAACTGGCTTTCTTTACTTTGTTAGATGAAAGTGGTTCTATTCAGCTTTTTTTAGAGAAAGCTACTCTCGAAGAATTTGATACTTCTGAAAATCAAGTAAGTTCTTTTAAGCAAATTACCGATTTTGTTGATGCAGGAGATTGGTTAGGAGTAAATGGAATCTTGAGAAGAACAGATCGTGGTGAGTTGTCAATAAAAGTTCATTCTTGGAAGATTTTGTGCAAATCTCTTCAGCCACTCCCAGATAAGTGGCATGGTCTTGCAGATATCGAAAAGCGATATAGACAGAGATATCTTGATTTAGTTGTTAATCCAGATTCACGTAAGACTTTTAGGAGAAGGGCTTTAACAGTTAGCGCTATACGGCGATGGTTAGATGAAAGGAGTTTCTTAGAGATTGAGACCCCAGTTCTTCAGTCAGCAGCTGGAGGTGCTGATGCAAGACCTTTTATTACGCATCACAACACTTTTGACATACCTCTTTTTCTGCGTATTGCTACTGAACTTCATTTGAAAAGACTTGTTGTTGGTGGATTTGAGCGAGTTTATGAACTTGGCCGCATTTTTAGGAATGAAGGTATTAGTACTAGACATAACCCTGAATTCACCTCTGTTGAGATCTATCAAGCGTTTGCAGATTACAACCAGATGATGGATTTAACTGAGGAACTTATTTCATCAGTATGTATTGAGATCTGTGGCTCTACAAAAATCTCGTATCAGGATGTAAGCCTTGATCTCACTCCCCCTTGGAGGAGGGTGACAATGCAGGAGTTAGTTCTTGAGGCTACTGGTATAGATTTTGACAACTTTGATGGCGATCAAGAAAAAGCATCCTCTGAAATGATCAATCTTGGATTGGAAGTCCCTTCGACTGCAGATAGTGTAGGAAGATTAATGAATGAGGCTTTTGAACAAAAAGTAGAACCAAATCTTATTCAACCTACTTTTGTAATTGATTATCCGATTGACATTTCACCTTTGGCAAGAAAACATCGTTGTAAGGAAGACATGGTTGAGAGATTTGAATTATTTATTGCAGGCCGTGAAACAGCTAATGCTTTTAGTGAACTTATTGATCCAATTGATCAAAGAGAACGTCTTTTGGCGCAACAGATTCGCAAAAATGAGGGTGATATAGAAGCCCATTCATTAGATGAAGATTTTCTTAATGCATTGGAAGTTGGAATGCCCCCCACAGGCGGACTTGGCATAGGAATCGATAGGCTGGTCATGCTCTTAACTGATAGTCCATCAATACGAGATGTGATTGCTTTTCCACTGCTTCGCCCAGATTCCGGTTCTCAGTAATTCTAAAGGGGACCATCAAAGTGGATAATAGAGCCAGTATGAAGTCGTCTAGGGATGAGCGGAGAGCGCGTTGGTTTCAGGTTTAAGCACACCGATGCTGTGGTTAAGCGCAATCCTCAGGGCCGTTCCAGGCGAGGTTGGGTTATGGAACCTGTAGAACAGACCACAAGTCGTGGGACGAAAATGCCTGCATATCGCATTAGATGGAGGGATAGTGAGAGGCCCGAAATTGTTTTGCAACATATGTTGATTGCAGATCCTGACCCAACTCCTCCTCCTGAAAATGTAAGCCTTGAGCCTCCTAATTCTCAGAAATAGCCTCAATATTTTCTAAGAATTTCTAATTTTCTTCTTATTGGAATGCTCTCAAAGAGATATATTTTTTTATCGATTCTCGAAAACTATTGCTTTGTAAGCATTCCCTGACATATTGACATTGCATTTTTAGGGTAGGAGTTCCAGGCTTGCAATTCATTTTTCATTAGCAGCTTTAGTGATTATGGGTTTCTCTATCTCCTTTTCTAATTCGCTTATAGCTGCTTGACGAGATAAGAGGAAAGCTTTCGATAGCTTTGCGACAGACCCTTCTTCAAGTTCCATATTACTAATTTCATCAAAAGCATTTTTATAGACTTTCTCTAACTCTTCAATAAGCTTTTCTCTTTGAAACTTAATTGCAACTCTTTTGTCTTCTTTTCTCATTATTTAGGTAATGAATTTCTTTTGTAGAACATATTAATAGTGAGTTAATAGCGAGCAAGAGCAGATTTTACTTCTCTTTCAGATTGCTTCCTTTTTTCATTTTCTCTTTTGTCATGAAGCTTGCGCCCTTTGCCCAGGCCTATTGTTATTTTTATCCATGACCCTTTAAGGAATATATTCAGTGGAACAAGTGTTAATCCTTTTCTATTGACTTGAGTTTCTAATTTATTTATTTCTTTGCGATGGGCTAATAATTTTCTAACCCTTAATGGCTCATGATTAAAAAAACTTCCAGCATTATTAAACGGAGATATATGAACATTATGTAATAAAAGACTGCCTTCACGAATAAGACAGAAACCGTCTCTCAAATTGACATTTCCTGCTCTTATGGATTTGACTTCTGTTCCTAAAAGTTCAATTCCCGCTTCTATATCTTCTAAAATTTCATATTGATGTCTTGCATATCGATTTTCTGCTAAGCGCCTATTGGACTTAGCTTTAGATAGTTTGGACTTCTTGTTATTCCGCGCTTTAGACATTTTTTATCATTACTCTTTTGAGAGTACACAACTGTCCTTATCCTTCCAGTATGGCAATTGTGTCCTCTGGTTTTGAGAAACATTCTTCTAGCAACCTTAGTCGGAAGACAAGGCTGCTAGATCCAACTCCTTCATTAGAGGAAGGAAAAGTAAGGAAGGAAGATTCATTAAGACCGAAATGTTGGGATGAATTTATTGGTCAATCTGCGTTAAAAGAAGTTCTTGGGATTTCGGTTAAAGCGGCATTATCTAGAAAAGAAGCTTTAGATCATGTTTTGCTTTATGGGCCGCCAGGCTTAGGTAAAACTACAATGGCTTTAGTCTTAGGAAATGAGCTTGGTGTTAAATGTCGTATTACTAGTGCACCCGCTTTAGAAAGACCGCGTGACATTATTGGTTTGTTGTTAAATTTGGAACCTAACGAATTATTGTTTGTTGATGAAATTCATAGATTAAGCAAGGTTGCAGAAGAGCTTTTGTATCCTGCTTTAGAAGACTTTCGTATTGATTTGACAGTTGGGAAAGGTACAACTGCAAGGACTCGGGAGATTAATCTTCCTCGTTTTACTTTAGTAGGAGCGACAACTAAACCAGCATCAATAAGTTCTCCTCTGCGAGATCGATTTGGCATCACGCAACGATTAAATTTTTATAGCATTTCTGATCTAAACAGGATTATTCAAAGGGCAGCAGATCTCTTTGGATTGTCCTTAACTGGTGACGCTGGTTTGGAGATAGCCCGTCGCTGTAGAGGTACACCACGTATTGCCAATCGTTTGCTGCGTAGAGTTAGAGATTATGCAACTGTTCAAAATCAATTAAAACTAGTAGATAAATCTTTGGTCGATAAATCCTTAACTTTGCATCAGGTTGATGAGTGTGGTTTAGATCAATCAGATAGACGCTTCTTGCTATTTATTATTGATGTACACAATGGCGGTCCTGTGGGATTAGATACTCTTGCAGCTGCTTTAGGAGAAGAGGCAGCAACCTTGGAATCTGTAGTGGAACCATTCCTTTTGCAGATTGGTTTCCTTAAAAGAACCTCTCGGGGAAGAGTCATTACTCAAGCAGCTCTTGAACATCTCAATTCTTGTAAGAATTCACCAATCATTAAATGAAAAAATACTTGCTCATTTTAGTTTTTGTTTGGGTCTTCTTGTCTTTAGTCTCCCCTGTAGATGCTGTCAATAAGAGTTCGATACCACCACTGTTTAAAAAGGCTTTGAATGAAAGTAGAGAGGGAAATTTTCTTCAAGCTCTAAAGACTTGGGATGAATTTTTGGTTTCATTTCCTGATGATGCTGTTGCCATAAGCAATCGCGGTAATGTTCGACTTGCTTTGGGCGACGCTGAAGGTGCAATTCTTGATCAAACGCGAGCAGTAGAACTTTTACCTTTGGCGATTGATCCTCATGTAAATCGAGGTATTGCAGAAGAATCTATAGGTGAATTGAAAAAAGCAATCGATGATTACAAATGGGTTCTTGAAAAGGAGCCCCAAAATGCTTTGGCTTTATATAATTTGGGAAATGTAAGGGGTTCTCAGGGTGATTGGTTGGAGGCAAAAATTTTATTTAATAAAGCATCTTTTGCAAGTCCTAGTTTAGTGATGGCTAGATCTAGTCGGGCTTTGGCTTGTTATCAATTAAGGGAATTTGATGAGGCAGAAAAAGAGCTTCGCTTATTAATTAAGAAATACCCAATGTTTGCTGATGGACGAGCTGCTCTGAGTGCTCTTTTGTGGAGAGAAGGCTTCTCAGGTGAAGCGGAAAGCCATTGGGCAGCAGCAGCTGGTTTAGATAGTAGATATAGTCAAGCAGATTGGCTCTTGAATGTACGTCGTTGGCCTCCTCAGCCAATTGAGGATCTTATGGCATTTTTGAACTTGGAGACAATATGACTATTTTTCAAGAACCTATATTGAGTCTAAAATCTTTTTTGCCTGAGCTTATTGAACTTCGGAGGTATTTACATGCTCATCCTGAATTGAGTGGTCATGAGCATCAGACAGCTGCTTTGATTGCAGGAGAATTAAGAAAGTATGGATGGATTGTTAAAGAATCAGTAGGAAGAACAGGCTTGATTGCAGAGCTAGGAAATTGTGATGGCCCTTTAGTTGGCTTTAGAGTAGACATGGATGCATTGCCTGTGGAAGAAAAAACAGGTCTTTCATTTGCATCATTAAGACAAGGTGTTATGCATGCTTGTGGGCATGATATACATATTTGCATTGGTATTGGTCTCGCAAGACTTCTAGCAGAACATAATCAGCTTGAGTTAACAGGAATACGATTATTATTTCAGCCTGCTGAAGAAATTGCTTCTGGTGCCAGGTGGATGAAGGAAGATGGAGCCACAAAAGGGCTAGACGCTCTTTTTGGTGTGCATGTTTACCCTGAACTGCCAAGTGGTCACATTGGTGTTAGAGATGGTACTTTAACTGCAGCAGCAGGCAAATTAGAGATAGAGATTATTGGTGATGGTGGTCATGGAGCTAGACCTCATCAAACTGTGGATTCAATTTGGATAGCGGCAAAAATCATTAGTGGTATTCAAGAAGCTATTAGTAGACAGCTGGATGCACTTTTACCGGTGGTAATTAGTTTTGGACAAATTGAAGGTGGTAAAGCGTTTAATGTCATTGCAGATCGAGTAAAGCTGCTGGGCACTGTTCGTTGTTTGGACGCACATCTAAACGATCAATTGCCTCATTGGCTTGAAACTACAATTAAAGGTATTGCTACTAGTTGTGGCGCAGAGGTTGTCATTACTTATACACCTATAGCTCCTCCAGTTTTTAATGATCCTAAGTTGACTGCTCTATTAGAGAATTGTGCTCAATCTTTAATTGGTAATGAAAAAGTTAAACGATTGGACTCCCCTTCTTTAGGTGCAGAAGATTTTGCAGAGTTTCTAGATGATGTGCCTGGAACAATGTTTCGCTTAGGAGTAGCTCCTCCTGAAGGATGTGCTCCTCTCCACAATGGTTCTTTTGCACCTGATGAGAATAGTATTGAGATTGGCATTAATATTATTTTTCATACTCTTATGCATTGGATGAAACAGCAGCAAAACGTTTCTCTAGAGCAATAATTTATGAAGGGATCTGGAAAACTCTCTTTATCGCTTGCTGCTCCATGTTTGGTGCTTATTGCAATGATTGCTTTTTTCCATCGAAAAGATAACGATAAAGTACAAGCATTACCAGCTTTTTTTACAGGTCTAGGGGTGATTTGTTCTAGTGCTATTGGTAGGAATTTGCGTAGAAAACGATTATTGAATGAGGTTCTTCAAAGAAAAAATAATTTGAATTAATAATTTGAGTTTAAATATAAAGTCCTATTCCCAGAAATGTGGCTACCTTACAAATATCACTAGGGGTGCCTACAAGCTATTGCTTTTGGCTGAGATCACACCCTCTGAACCTGATTCGGTTTATACCGTCGAAGGAAAGTGAAAGAGAGTGATCGAGATCAATGCTTGCCTGAATACTCCCTAGGCTATCTATAGTTTTTGTGATTATGCGTACTTCATGGGTTGCTTCACGTAAAGGTCAAAGCAATGTTTCTCAAATGTATTTTGCTCGTAGGGAAGTGATAACAGAAGAAATGTCTTTTGTTGCTAAGAAGGAGAATCTTCCAGAGTCTTTAATTATGGAAGAGGTTGCTAGAGGGAGAATGATAATACCTGCGAATATTAATCACCTCAATTTGGAGCCTATGGCAATAGGTATTGCTTCTAGTTGCAAAGTTAACGCAAATATAGGTGCTTCTCCTAATGCCAGCGATGTAAATGAAGAATTAAAGAAGCTTCATCTTGCAGTTAAGTATGGTGCAGATACTGTGATGGATCTCTCTACAGGTGGAGTAAATCTTGATGAGGTTCGCACAGCAATAATTCAGGCATCTCCTGTTCCTATAGGGACAGTCCCTGTGTATCAAGCATTAGAAAGTGTCCATGGCTCTATTGAGAAATTATCAGAAGAGGATTTTTTACACATAATCGAAAAACATTGTCAACAAGGGGTTGATTATCAGACAATTCATGCTGGTTTACTTATTGAGCATTTACCAAAAGTAAAAGGAAGGTTGACTGGGATTGTTAGTCGCGGAGGTGGGATTCTCGCTCAATGGATGCTTTATCACCATAAGCAGAATCCTCTTTTTACTCGCTTTGATGATATTTGTGAGATTTTCAAGCGTTATGACTGCAGCTTTTCTCTAGGGGATTCACTCCGTCCAGGGTGTTTGCATGATGCATCAGACGAGGCTCAATTGGCTGAGTTGAAAACTTTGGGTGAGCTTACGCAACGAGCTTGGAAACATGATGTGCAAGTTATGGTTGAAGGCCCAGGTCATGTTCCTATGGATCAGATTGAGTTCAATGTTCGTAAGCAGATGGAAGATTGCTTAGAAGCTCCTTTTTATGTTTTAGGACCCTTGGTTACTGATATAGCTCCTGGATATGATCATATTACGAGTGCTATAGGAGCTGCTATGGCTGGTTGGTATGGGACAGCAATGCTTTGCTATGTAACTCCTAAAGAACATTTGGGTTTACCTAATCCTGAGGATGTTCGTGAAGGATTAATTGCTTATAAGATTGCTGCTCATGCAGCAGATATCGCAAGACATCGTTCTGGAGCAAGAGATAGGGATGATGAGTTAAGTAGAGCTAGATATGCATTTGATTGGAATAAACAATTTGAATTATCTCTTGACCCTGAAAGAGCACGTGAATATCACGATGAAACTCTTCCAGCAGATATTTATAAACAAGCTGAATTTTGTTCAATGTGTGGACCTAAGCATTGTCCAATGCAAACTAAGATTACAGATAAAGACTTAGAAAACTTAGAGAGTATTCTTTCTTCTAAAGGTGCAAAAGAAATCAATACTATGAAATTAGACAAAGAAGTTTAATTACCTAAACTTCTTTGTCTAATTTTTTAGTTAAGAAGTTTCTTTGCTTTATTGATAACATTTTCAACTGTAAACCCAAATTTTTCCATACATGTTCCTCCGGGTGCAGATGCGCCGAAACTATTCATAGTAACGCTGTCTCCATCAAGGCCTATATATTTATGCCATCCGAATGACAGTGCAGCTTCTACAACTAACCTTTTTCTAACAAGAGGAGGTAAAACCTCTTCTTTGTATGATGCGCTTTGCTCTTCAAAAAGTTCCATACAAGGCATTGAAACAACTCTAATTTTTTTACCTTGATTTGTTAGCTCTTGAGCAGCTTCAATACATAGATTTAATTCGGAACCTGTACCAATCAAAATGAGATCTGGTGTGCCTACACAATCCTCAATAACGTATCCTCCTAATGCAACTTTTTTACTTGATGAATTTGCTTGATTAGGCATGCCTTGTCTGCTGAGACAAAGAGAACTAGGACGTTTGCGATTTTCTATTGCAAGTTTATAGCTTCCAGAAGTTTCATTGCCATCTCCTGGTCTAAAAACAAGCATATTTGGTATTGCTCGTAGAGAAGGAATAGTTTCAATGGGTTGATGAGTAGGACCATCCTCTCCAACACCAATGGAGTCATGAGTCAATACGTAGATAACGCCAAGTTCACTGAGAGCAGATAATCGCATCGACCCTCTCATGTAATCAGCGAAAACGAGGAAAGTTCCTCCATAGGGTATTAATCCACTGTTGTGATAAGCAATTCCATTCAGTATTGCTGCCATCGCATGTTCTCTGACACCAAAGTGAAGGTAACGTTTCTCAGGTGTTTCAGGCTGGAAAGAACCACTTTCACCCTTGATGTCTGTGTAATTTGAGTGAGTTAAATCAGCAGAACCACCAATTAGTTCAGGAAGATTGGGACCAATTGCACCTAGACATATTTGAGAATGTTTTCGAGTTGCTAGTCCATTGTCTTTAGGGGTGTATGAAGGTAAGTCTTTATCCCAGTCTGAAGGGAGTTCACCTCTTAACATTCTTTCGAATTCTTCAGCTTCATTAGAATATTTTTTTCGATAATTATCTAACAATTGATTCCATTCTTTTTCTAAGCTCTCGCCACGCACTATTGCTTTTTGATATTGCTGATAAACCTCATTAGGAATTTCAAAGGGTTCATATGGCCAATCCAATGATTTCCTAGTCAGTTCAGCCTCTTCCTCGCCTAGAGGCGCACCATGAACTCCTGCGGTATCACTTTTGTTAGGAGATCCAAAACCAATTGTTGTTGTAACTTTGATAATGGATGGTTTGTCAGAAATTGCTTTTGCTGACTCAATTGCTTTGGCAATTGCATCTACATCAGTATTACCTTCTTGAACATGTTGAACATGCCATCCATAGGATTCATAGCGTTTTAGTACATCCTCTGTGAATGAAACATCAGTTCGACCATCAATTGTTATGTGATTGTCGTCATATAACGCAATTAATTTACCTAACTTGAGATGGCCTGCAAGAGAGCAAGCTTCTGATGCAACTCCCTCTTGATTGCATCCATCTCCCATTATCACGTATGTGAAGTGATCAACGATTTTGGCATCTGCTTTATTGAATTTGGCAGCAAGATGGGCTTCTGCTATTGCAAGGCCTACTGCGTTTGATATGCCTGCTCCCAATGGCCCCGCGGTTACTTCTACACCAGCAGTTTCAAATGTTTCAGGGTGACCAGGAGTTCTTGCACCCCATTGACGAAATTGTTTTATATCATCGATCGTGACTGAGTCATAGCCAGTTAAATGCAACAGTGCATATAAAAGCATGCACCCATGACCTGCAGAAAGAACAAAACGGTCTCGATTGAACCACTTAGGATTTTTAGGATTATGTCTGAGAAATTTGTCCCATAGGGTATACCCCATAGGTGCACATCCCATAGGCAGGCCAGGATGCCCACTTTTGGATTTATTTACTGCATCTACAGCGAGCATTCTTATGCTGTTAATGCAGAGCGATTCAAGAGAAACAGGCGCAGCGACCATTTTGTTAGTTGGTGATTGAAAGATTCTGACTGATTAAGTGTTTGGGTTTGTTTAGTTGATTTTTCGGAAAGCCAGGCACACATTATGCCCTCCGAAGCCAAACGAATTAGAAAGCACAACATTTAATTTGCTTTCTCGAGCAGTGTTAGGCACATAATCCAGATCACAGTCAGGATCTGGTTTGGAATAATTGATTGTTGGTGGGATTACCCCGTGTTTAATAGAAAGTACACATGCTACGGCTTCAATGCCCCCAGATCCTCCAAGAAGATGACCTGTCATCGATTTTGTTGAACTAATTGGGATTTGTCTAGCCCTTTCTCCAAGTGCGTTTTTTATCGCAGAAGTTTCATTTTTGTCATTTGCGGCTGTGCTTGTTCCATGGGCATTAATGTAATCAATTTCTTCAATATTGATTTTTCCATCTTGAATGGTTTCTTTAATAGCTTCTGCTCCTCCTATTCCGCCAGGAGATGGGGCAGTTATGTGATGAGCATCACATGTAGTGCCATAACCAATTAACTCTGCGTAAATTTGGGCATTACGTTCTTTTGCATGGTCAAAAGTTTCAAGAATTAAGACACCTGACCCTTCTCCTATAACAAAACCATCTCGATCTGCATCAAATGGTCTGCTTGCTGAAGATGGATCATCATTGCGAAATGAGAGAGCCTTGGCACTTGAGAACCCTGCTACTCCAAGGGGAGTAATACTTGCTTCTGCTCCTCCACAAATCATTGCATCTGCTTTTCCTAATTGCAGCAGCCTAAAAGAATCTCCTATAGCGTTTGATCCTGCAGCACATGCTGTTGCTACTGCTGAACTAGGGCCTTTTGCACCAAGAGCAATAGCCGTAAGTCCTGTAGCCATATTGGGAATCATCATTGGGACTGTAAATGGACTAACTCTTCCAGGCCCTTTGTTATTTAGAACCTGAGCTTGAGTTTCCATTGTTAGTAAGCCCCCCACTCCAGAACCAATGATGACACCTATTCTTGAGGCATTGGCATCATCAATAATTAAGCCTGAGTCTGCAATTGCTTCTTTTGCAGCAATAACTCCAAATTTGGAGAAACGGTCCCATCTTTTGGACTCTTTTGGCTCTAGTAACCCAGTAGGGTCAAAATTTGATACTTCTGCAGCGAACCTACAGGCATGTTGGGATGCATCAAATAGGGAGATTGGTCCGACCCCATTAAGGCCAGATTTCAATCCAGAGAGATAATCTGCGACGGTATTGCCAATAGGCGTAATAGCGCCGAGACCAGTAATGACAACTCGATGGAGTTTCTCCATCATTAGATCCTCAAGACTGCTTGTCTTCTATGTACTTAACGGCATCTCCAACAGTGGTTATGCCTTCCGCAGCCTCGTCAGGAATTTCGATATCGAAGGCTTCTTCTAATGCCATAACAAGCTCAACAGTGTCGAGTGAGTCTGCTCCGAGGTCATTTTGGAAGTTCGAATCAGGTTTGATTTCGCTTGCTTCAACACTGAGTTGTTCAGCAACGATTGAACGAACTTTTTCGAGAATTGCTTCCTGAGACATAATTCTGGATATTTGTTCTTATCCTACGAGCTCATGGTCGCGAGTTAACAAGAGTGAAGCCAGATGCATTAATCTCTTTATGTTGAACCAAATTGAGTAAAGTTTTTTACAAGCAACGTTATCTATAGGGCTTTATGTCCCACTCAGTAAAGATCTACGACACATGCATTGGCTGCACTCAATGTGTAAGGGCTTGTCCTCTTGATGTACTAGAGATGGTTCCATGGGATGGCTGTAAGGCAGGTCAGATTGCCTCATCACCTCGAACAGAGGATTGTGTGGGTTGTAAAAGATGTGAAACTGCTTGTCCCACTGATTTTCTAAGCGTCAGGGTCTATTTAGGAGACGAAACTACTCGCAGCATGGGCTTGGCTTACTAAGCTTTTTAGATAGAATCCATACTTGGGTTAGTTTCTTTGTACCCTAAATATCTATGGATTTAAGTTCATACTTTTATATATGTGTGGAATAGTAGCTTTAGTTGGCTCTCGTGAAGCGTCGCCGATTCTTTTAGAAGGGCTGAAAAAACTTGAATATAGAGGTTATGATTCTGCTGGTTTAGCAACTGTCAATACTTCAAAAGGGAGTCACAAATCTTTTATTACTTGTAAAAAAGCAAAAGGTAAACTAATTAATCTTTTGAATTTAGTAGAACAAGATGGTGCTCCGGGTCATATAGGAATAGGTCATACTCGTTGGGCAACTCATGGAAAGCCATTAGAACAGAATGCACACCCTCATATGGATTCAGTAGGGGAAGTAGCTGTAGTTCAAAATGGAATTATTGAGAATTACACTTTATTGAAAAAGAAATTAGAGGATAGGGGGATTTCATTCTCTTCGGATACAGATACAGAGGTCATTCCACATTTAATTTCTGAAGAAATTAAAAGATTAAAAAAAGATGGACATGAAACGAATGATCAGCTTTTTCTATTAGCTGTTCAAACAGTTTTAGATTATCTAGAAGGATCGTATGCGCTTGCGGTTATTTGGACTGCAACTCCGGATGCTTTGATTGTTGCAAAGAGCAAAGCCCCTCTATTAATAGGTTTTGGGGAAGGGGAGTTTCTATGTGCAAGTGATACGCCTGCTTTTGCAGGATTCACGAGAGCAGTTTTATCTTTAGAAGATCAAGAATTGGCTCTATTAACCCCTTTAGGTGTTGAAATCTATAATTCTTCAGGAGAACGACAATATAGGTCGCCTTCATTTATTAATGGATATGAAAGTGATATAGAAAAAGGTAACTTCAGACATTTCATGCTCAAAGAGATTTTTGAGCAGCCTGCAACTGCGGATCTATGGATTTCAAGATATCTGCCTGATGACCTGCCGGTTGAAGCACCTGTTGCTCTCCCATTTGATAATTCCTTTTTTGACCCAATTGAAGAAATACAGATTTTGGCTTGTGGCACTAGTCGTCATGCAGCAATGGTAGGGGCTTATCTTCTGGAACAATTTGCTGGAATTCCTACTACGGTTTTTTTTGCTAGTGAATTTCGTTATGCAGCGCCTCCTTTAGCTCCAAATACTTTGACTATTGGTGTGACACAGTCTGGAGAGACAGCAGACACTCTTTCCGCTTTAGCAATGGAACATGAAAGACGCTCTGCTTGTAATGATATTGCGTTTGCTTCCAGACAATTGGGTGTGACCAATATGGTGGAAAGTTCCTTGGCACGACAAGTGTCTAATATTCTTGATATAGGAGCGGGATTAGAAGTTGGTGTTGCAGCTACAAAAACTTTTCTAGGCCAATTATTAACTTTTTATGGTTTAGCAATAATGTTTGCAGCTAGAAGAAAAGCACGTTCTGCAAATGAAATATTAGATTTATGTAATCAATTGCGGTCCTTACCTAAGCAATTAAGAAATCTTATAGAAACGCATAATGAGCTAACAGAAAAACTCTCGCACCAATTCTCTGAGACTAAAGATGTCATATTTTTAGGCAGAGGAATCAATTATCCAATAGCCCTGGAAGCAGCATTAAAGCTTAAGGAAATTAGTTATATACATGCAGAAGGATATCCTGCTGGTGAAATGAAACACGGTCCAATTGCCTTATTAGATAAGAAAGTTGCAGTAGTATCAATAGCCACTAAAGGTATTGTTTTTGAAAAAGCTTTAAGCAATGCGCAAGAAGCTAAAGCTAGGGATGCATGCTTGATTGGTATAGGACCTAAAGTTCCAGAAACTGATATTTTTGATCACTTATTACCAATCCCACAAGTCAGTGAATGGATTAGTCCCTTGTTAACAATAATTCCTATGCAATTATTGAGTTATCACATTGCAGCTCATAGAGGTTTGGATGTTGATCAACCAAGAAATCTAGCTAAAAGTGTTACTGTAGAATAAAAGATATTTTTATAAGATATAAATTAATTTTTACGTCCATAATTATCATCAATTCTCACGATATCGTCTTCTCCAATATATGCACCACTTTGCACTTCTATTAATTCCAAGGGTATTTTACCTGGATTAGTCAGTCTATGCTTACATCCTAGAGGTATATAAGTACTTTGATTCTCTTCTAATAATTGTTTTTCTCCATCACGCTCTACTAAGGCAGTACCTTTGACGACTACCCAATGTTCGGAACGATGGTGATGCATTTGTAATGAAAGACTAGCCCCTGATTTGACCTCAATTTTTTTTACTTGCCATCTTTTACCTTGGACTATGGAAGTGTAATGACCCCAAGGCCTATAAATCTTTGTATGTGCTTTTGCTTCAGCACTTTTATTGTTTTTTAGTGTTGCAACTATTGATTTTACTTTTTGAGATTGTTGGCGATCTGCAACAAGAACTGCATCATCAGTTTCTACAACAATTAAATCTTTCACACCAAGTCCAACTACTAAACGCTTTTCACTCCGTAAGTAACAATTTTTACTATCTTCTAAAATTACTTTTCCTTTAAGGACATTACCATTTTTGTCTTTTGTGGATGTCTCCCAAAGTGATTGCCAACTGCCTATGTCATTCCATCCCGCATTTAGTTGAAGTACAGCACCTAAGTTCGTTTTTTCCATTACTGCTTTATCAATTGAGAGGCTAGGACATTTATGAAATGCTTGGACATTTAGTCTCAGAAAATCTAGATCTTTTGAATTATCTTTCAGTGCTTTTTTGCAATGACTAAGTATCTCAGGAGAGAACCGTTCAATTTCTTGAAGAATGACACTGGCTTTGAAAAGAAACATTCCACTATTCCATGTGAATCGACTGTCTTTAAGAAATTGTTCAGCAGTTTTGAGATCAGGCTTCTCTACAAATCTTTTAATAGGTAATGCTATTAATGATTTGTTATCATTTTCGGTTGCTTCTATATATCCATATCCAGTTTCGGGAGCAGTTGGATATATTCCAAAGGTTACAAGTTTTCCTGATTCTGCGGCTTGACGACCTTCATCGATTGCTTTTGTAAAATTCTCATTATTTGCAATTATATGGTCTGAAGATAGAACCAGAAGTAAAGGGTCTTCTCCTTTTTCTTGTGCCTTTAATGCAGCTATTGTGACTGCTGGTGCTGTATCTCTACCTACTGGTTCAAGGAAAATTGCTTGTGGTTGAACATTTATTTCTCTCATTTGTTCGGCAACTATAAAGCGATGTTTTTCATTGCAAATTAAATAAGGCTCTTGAAGCCCCCTAATGTTTTGGATGCGTTGATGAGTTTGTTGTAAAAGTGTCTTATTGCTATCGCCTGTAAGATCCCAAAATTGTTTTGGATAACTTTCTCGTGATAACGGCCAAAGCCTAGTACCTGAGCCGCCACAGAGTATTACTGGGATTAAAGAACTTTGTGTCACTTTTTGATCTCATTCATGAATTCTATTGTGCAAAACTTTAGTAATTGTTTAAAGATCAAATAGACCTGGGGGAGGACAAACCATTAACCAGCCTTCCTGAAGCTTGATTTCTGGAACAATTTCTTTCACAAAGGGAACTAAAACTTTTTTGCCTGATAATAATCTTACTTCTAATAGGTCATTACCAGCACTAGTTAAATTAGTAACTTCTCCTATTTCTCTATGATCATTTTTCAATCTGACCTTTAATCCAAGAAGATCTAGGAGATGGAATTCTCCTGGAGCAAGAGTCGGTCTATGAGATGAATCAATTAATAATTTTTTTCCTACTAGCGCTTTTGCTTTTTCTCTATCATCTATTCCTTGAAACTCAACAACATAAATTGATTTACCAGGAATCTGTCTTCCAGAATTTAATTGGATTTTTTGAGGTTCTTCATTATCGTATTGCAACCATCTATCACCTGATTTGATAAATCGTTCTGGAAAATCACTACTTGGATTAATTCTTACCTTGCCACTCAAGCCTTGAGGAGCAACGATTTTTCCAATGGTTAACCAAATAATCTTTTTACACATGATTTATTTTGAATAGAATTAAAATAAATAGTGATTTCATTTAAATTTTGAATAATTCAGAAGGCATTATCTTGCCTGGATCTTCAGTCAAGGTTAATAACCCTAGTTCCATTTACAATGGATATAAAGGTTTTGTTCAGCGTATTGCGGAAAATAAAGCAGCTGTGCTTTTTGAAGGTGGTAATTGGGATAAATTATTAACCATTCCTATCAATGAATTGGAATTGGTTTAGTTGGTCAACTTTTTCAGAGCTTCTTTTGCTGCTTCTTTTTGAGCTTTTTTTCGTGAGCTCCCCCAGCCTTCGCCTCTAAAATCATTTTGTATATGAACTGTGCAATAGAACCTCTTTAAATCACCATGTTGCTTTGAAATTTCCTTGATTGTGTAGATAGGTTTGTTTAATCCCTGACCCTGACTCCACTCTTGAAGTGCTGACTTCTCATTTTGTTTATGTGGATCTGCAAGTACCTCCTCGCTTTCAATATTCCAATATGGCTCCAGCCAATTTTGTATTGCATCTATGTTCCTTAAGCATTCGTACAAAGCTCCTATTAAAGCCTCAGTACCTTCTGCACATATAGTGTCAGTTGCAGCTTCATCTTTTAATGCTTTGTTGGCTATAAGCATTGTTGTTTTAATACCTATTTTGTAACCTACTTTTGCCAGCCATCTGTCACTGACTAATTGTGCTCTTAATGCAGACCTGTCTCCAACTGATAGTTTAGGGAAGTGTGATTGAATGTATTCAGAAGCAGCCAGCCGTAGAACCGCATCACCTTGAAATTCTAATCTTTCATGATTGATTGATAAGTTAAAAGATGTATGTGTTAGGGCTTCGTTAAGTATTTTTAAACAGTAATCTTCGTTTTTTTTGATTACTTCTATATCTGAAGAATGCAGGTTACTTTGCGTCAACAATCCATAGATTTCCTCAGCTCTTTCTTTTGAAACTATTGAAACTATGTCTTTTTTAGTCATATTGCATTATTAAATGCGTTTATTGATTGTTAGAATTAAATTTTGAAAGAAAGCAGGAAGTAAGCCGGGTTCTGTTCACTATCCAAAATTGGTTAGTGGGTGATCATCTATCTGGGACTGTTGTCTCCAACAGCCTCGAGCGGCTTTAAATAGGAAATAGGCAAAATGGTCATCCTAAAACCTTTGCCTTGCACCCAACCGGGGTTTACCAAGCCAGTACCTCTCGATACTGCTGGTGCGCTCTTACCGCACCTTTGCACCCTTGCCTGTGCTCTATGAGACATCGGCGGTGTGTTTCTGTGGCACTATCCTCACGGTCACCCGCACTGGGAGTTACCCAGCAAGTTGGACCATCTGGGAGCCCGGACTTTCCTCAACCGAGAGTTTATTGCGGAAACGCGATAAATCTCGATTGCGATCACCTCTCCTGCTTTCAGATTCCATAATGCCTTGCAGGAGGGAATCCTTCCAGTGGGGCTGTAGCTCAGTAGGATAGAGCGACGGTTTCCTAAACCGTAGGTCGTGGGTTCGAATCCCGCCAGCCCCGTAAATGCTAAAAATAGTTGCATAAGCTACATGTAGTGGGTGGCCAAAACCCACACTCTCTCGCTAGCGTGTGAATACGGAAAGAGGTTCGATGACACAGCTTCATGATTTACGACTTCGTCTCTTGGTGCAGCAAGAGAGTGAGCACATTGCAAAATCTCAACCAACTGATTTAGATCTTTCTGTTGTGCAAGCAAGATGTCTTTGCTGGCTTGCTCTTTTAGCAGAAGCCCACGAAGATCAAGCGACTGAAGCAGAATCGCGTGGTGATACAGAACAAGCTATGGGATGGTTTGCCGATTCAATGAGATTAAGAGATGTTATACAAGTCGTAACAAGTATTGAAGTACCTATCCCTGAAAGTTCCGAGGAATCAGATCAGGTTTAAAGATATTTCTAGATTTTTCGTTTCAAGGCCGTCAAGATGGCATGATGGTATTGAATCAATTTGGATAATGGTGCCCGAAGAGCCCTGCCAATGTCCTGACTGTCAAAGGTTCTATAGAGAACATGACCGTATGGTCAGAGAATTCCCAACTCTTCGTCAACAGCAAGAGTTAAATTGGGCATCACTTCAATCCTTTAGAACCTTGTCTGGAAGAGTATTAGAGGATTTACAGAAACAATATAATTCAAAACTTAATGAAGATGTTTCAGAAACATCTAATTTGATTCCTCTTGAAGAAAAGCCCGATGAAGCTATACAACAAGCTTTGTCTGATCTTGAAAATATTAATGCTCACCTTTTTTCAATTGAGGTGTTAATGGAGAAAGTTTTTGATGTCAAAGTTCCAGAAACTATTGAAGATAAATTTAGAGAACTGGCTGGTGAATTAGCTCCTGATCCATTAAATCCAGATCGCTTAAGATTGAACCGACTTCTTCACCAGACACCAGACTTGCCTGATAAAAGTTAAACTCTATTTAATTGATATCACAAGATATTTCTACATCTAATGGTTTAACTTTCCAGATTGATTTGCAATATTCTTTAATCGATCTATCTGAAGAGAAGAATCCAGATCTAGCAGTATTTAGAAGCGCCATACGATTCCATTTTTGAGGATTTTTCCAAACTTTATTTACTTCATCTTGTGCACGTAGATAGTCAGCAAAGTCTGCCATGACAAAAAATGGATCACTGCCAGTTAGGCTGTTTATTAATGGGAGGAATAACTCACTATCTCCATTACTGAAATGGCCTACTTCGACTAGTCTTAAAGCTTCAGATAATTCCTTACAATTGCTTATATAAGTTTTAGGGTCATATTGATTTTCTCTCAGCTCTACGATTTCACTCTCTGTTTTTCCAAATAAAAAGAAATTTTCTGATCCAACACGATCTCTAATTTCTATATTTGCTCCATCAAGTGTTCCAATAGTCAGCGCACCATTCATTGCGAATTTCATATTTCCAGTTCCAGATGCTTCTTTACCAGCCGTTGAAATTTGTTCTGATAAGTCAGTAGCTGAATAAACTTGCTCGCCAAGTTTTACATTGTAGTCAGGTAAGAAAACAACTCTCAGACGACCATCCATATCAGGATCTGCATTAACAACGTCAGCAATTCCATTAATGAATCGAATCATCAGTTTTGCCATGAAATAACCAGGCGCTGCTTTGCCTCCAAAGATTACAGTTCTTGGAGCAATGTCTTGATCTACTCCATTTTTAATTCGCAGATATTGGGCAATCACTTGTAGAGCATTTAAATGTTGACGTTTATATTGATGGATTCGTTTAACTTGAACATCAAACAAGCTTGATGGATCAACTAAAACACCTGTTTGTCTATGAATATATCCAGCTAATTTTCTTTTCCCTGATAGTTTTGTTTTAGAAAACAATTCTAGGAATCCAGAATCATTTTCTTTTTGTTCAAGTTTTTTAAGTAATTCCATGTTGGTAATCCAATCTTTACCAACTTCTTTATCCAAAAGAGAAGACAGTTCAGGATTAGCAAGGCCAACCCATCTTCTAGGAGTTACGCCATTAGTAATGTTTGTAAATTTCTCTGGCCATAATTCAGCAAATTCAGGCATTAATTGTCTTTTAATTAGATCAGAATGTAAGGCAGCCACTCCATTTACATGATGTGCGCCAATTGTTGCTAAATGAGCCATTCGCACTGCTTTACAACCATCTTCATCAATTATTGAGAGTTTTCTTAAAATCAAATCATTACCTGGATAACGTAGGCGAACTTGTTGTAAGAATCTTTTATTGATTTCGTAAATTAAATCTAAGTGTCTTGGAAGGAGGCTACTAAATAAATCTAAATCCCATTTTTCTAATGCTTCTGGGAGAAGCGTGTGATTTGTATATGCAACTGAGCTTGTAGTGATGTGCCAAGCTTTTTCCCATTCAAAATGGTAATGGTCTATTAGTAGTCGCATTAATTCTGCAACTGCAATGGCTGGGTGCGTGTCATTGAGTTGGACTGTCCAATGCTCTGAAAAGTCTTCAACTTCAATTCCTCTTTTTTCTAAACTTCTCAACATGTCTTGCAGAGAACAGCTAACAAAAAAGTGTTGCTGCTTAAGTCTTAAACGTCTACCTTCATCAGTTCCGTCGTTTGGATAGAGCACTTTGGAAATTGTTTCCGAAGCCACTTTTTCTTCTACTGCGCCATAATAATCACCAATATTGAAAGCATAAAAGTCAAAACTTTCAGTTGCATCTGCCCTCCATAAACGTAGGCGATCACAATTGTTTACTCTATATCCAAGAATAGGAATGTCATGAGGAACCCCTATAGCATGTTCTGATGGAATCCAGCGCGAGCGATATTTCCCTTTCTCATCTACATAACTTTCTGTACGACCTCCAAATCCTACAAAGCATGATTCATCAGGCTGTGGTAATTCCCAGGGCCAACCTCCTTTGAGCCATTTATCTGTTACTTCAACTTGCCATCCATCTCTTATCAGTTGATTGAAAATACCAAATTCATAACGAATGCCATATCCAATTGCGGGAACTTGCAAGCTGGCAAGTGATTCCATGTAACAAGCTGCCAGTCTTCCTAAACCACCATTACCTAAGCCTGGTTCTTCTTCTACCTCAAGAATATGACTAAGCGATTCAATTCCAAATCTTCCTACTGCTTCTTCTGCTTCTTTTGTAATTCCTAGATTGAGTAAATTATTGTTTAATTGAGGTCCAATTAAGAATTCTGCAGACAAATAAGCTACTGTTTTCTGTGGCTTTGCACGTATTGCTTCTTGTGATGCAAGGTATCTAGTCATCAATCTATCTCTTACTGCATAGCTCAATGCCATATAAAGATCTCTGAGACTAGCTGTTGTAGCAAGTTTCCCAAGGCTAAAAAATAGATGCTCAGTCATTCCATCAAAGACTGCATCTGCATCAATGCCAGCTTTGATTGGATCTGCGTAACATCCAGGAGTAGGCAGACGCAGATCTTTAGGCTGAGAGCTGCTCATGGGTAGAGTTTTATATTGAAGGACGCTAGCCAAGCTTTTGGATTCAGATCTTGAGTAACTTCAGATCAACACCTGATTTCCTACAGTTCTTTTCTATGGTGAGTTCTTAAGAGACTGTCTATCGAGTAATTTAAGTTCTTAATAAAGGATTGAACAATTAAATCATGTTGTTTTCACCAGTAATTTCTGTTCTGAGCACTCACGATATAGAGGTTGCAGAAACATTAATCGGTGTAATTAGATTTCTTTTGATATTTGTTGCAGCAAGAACATTGGCTGAGATCTTAGTCAGATTGAGTTTGCCAACAATTGTTGGAGAGCTTTTGGCAGGTGTCTTAATAGGTGCTTCTGGCCTGCATTTGCTGATACCACCAAGTGCTCATGCTTCTTTAAATAATGGTTTGATCAATATAATTAGTTCTCTTGCCTCGATACCTAAAGAAGCAGTGCCAGATTTGTATTTTGAGACTTTTCCCTCTTTGCAAGCTGTTGCGACTCTGGGTCTATATGCATTGCTATTTCTAACAGGTTTAGAAAGTGAATTAGAAGAGCTTGTTGCAGTTGGCACCCAAGCCTTCACTGTTGCTATGGCAGGTGTGATATTGCCGTTTGCATTTGGAACATTGGGATTGATGTTTATTTTTCATGTCGATTTAATACCTGCAATATTTGCTGGTGCTTCTATGACAGCTACAAGTATTGGTATAACAGCAAGTGTTTTTGGAGAGCTTGGCTATCTAAAGACTCGTGAAGGACAGATAGTTATTGGAGCAGCTGTTCTTGATGACATTCTTGGAATTGTTATTCTTGCGGTTGTAGTAGCTTTGGCAACAGGTGGTTCATTAGAAATTGCCCCAATTGTGAAACTTGTTGTTGCAGCAACAGTTTTTGTAATAGCACCCATTGGCTTAAGCAGAACTGCAGCGCCAGCTTTTGATTGGTTGTTAGATAGGCTTAAGGCTCCAGGAGCGGTAGTAGTAGCTTCTTTTGTGATTTTGGTTCTTAGTTGTTTTGTAGCTACAGCAATTGGTCTTGAAGCTGCTTTGGGTGCATTTGCTGCTGGCTTGATTCTGAGTAGCTCAAAAAATAATCATGCAATTCAGCAATCTGTTCTACCTCTCGTATCTTTATTCGCAACAATTTTCTTTGTTTTAGTTGGTGCTGGAATGGATCTCTCGGTAATCAACCCTTTAGACCCAGCGAGTCGCTCAGCTTTGATTGTTGCAGGATTCCTTTTGATAGTTGCAATTATTGGAAAGATTGCAGCTGGTTGGTCTTTTGTAATTGATAAGCCAACTAATAGATTAGTTGTTGGTTTAGGAATGATGCCTCGAGGCGAAGTGGGATTGATTTTTCTAGGTCTTGGTACTAGTGCAGGATTACTTACACCTTCCTTAGAAGCTGCAATTCTTTTGATGGTTATAGGAACAACTTTTCTTGCTCCTGTGCTACTTAGAATTGTTCTTAAAGATAAAAAGCCTGGAGGAGGGAATGCAATACCTGATGATATTGCTGCGGATCCTGTAGGTTTGCTTTGAATTCCTTAATGCATTATCTAAATCAATAGAAGCATTTAGAAGCATTTAGCTTGCTTCTCTCATGTCCTATCTGGTGCACAAATTAAGTAGTATTTTAATCCAGTTATTTCCATTAAATTGTTGTGACTTCTGTTCAAGCTCAAGAGAAAAATAATTTATGGACTTATATGGGACATTCTGTTTATTGCTGTAGCAATTCACCAGATTTATCAAGAGAAGCTTTAATTAAATCTCCAGCAGTGCTCTTGATTCATGGCTTTGGGGCTTCTACTGATCATTGGAGACATAATCTTCCAGTAATTAGTACCTTTTGCGAAGTGCATGCGATTGATTTACTTGGATTTGGCAGAAGTTCTAAACCTGCAGGATTGGAATATGGAGGACCTTTGTGGAAAGACCAAGTTAGTGCTTATGTAAAAGAAAAGATTGGTCGACCTACTGTCTTAGTGGGAAATTCTTTAGGTGGATATGCAGCTTTAGCTGCAGGCTGTGCCTTAGGAGATGAAGCTGCAGGTGTTGTTTTGTTGAATGCTGCAGGCAGATTTAGTGAAGAGAAAGTCACTGTTAAAGGATTTTGGTCTACTGCTAGAAAAACATTTGCAGACATTTTTTTAAAAAATGCCCTTTTCCAAAGAATACTTTTTGAAAACCTTAGACAACCTTCAACTATTCGAAGGACATTGAATCAGGTTTATATCGATAGTAGTAATGTTGACGATGATCTTGTCGAGTCGATTCGAAGACCATCTCTTGATAAAGGAGCCTTTGGTGTTTTTAGAAGTGTATTCGAACCTGCTGGCCCTCAAGGAAGGCCTTTAGATGAATTATTTGCTCAATTAAGTTCTCCTCTGCTTCTGGTTTGGGGTAATCAAGATCCTTGGATGAATGCTCCAAGTAAAAGAGCAATGTATTCTCGATTCACTCCTGCTTCCACAAAAGAAGTCATATTGGACGCAGGTCATTGTCCTCACGATGAAGTGCCAGAGAAGGTGAACACAGCACTTTTAGAGTGGTTGAAAACTCTTTAAAGAGAATTGTCGTAAAATGTCTGTACAATTAACAGAAAGAAATGAGCCTTATTCTCATTGGGAATACTCTGATGAGAACAATCAATGCCGCTTAAGAATAGTCCCTGAAAGAGGAGGCTTGATCACAGAATGGCTTTCCAATGGAAGGGAAGTTTTATATTTTGATCTAGATCGTTTTCAACAAACAGTTAAGAGTGTAAGAGGAGGTATGCCCATTTTATTTCCTATTTGTGGGGATTTGCCTAGAAGTATTTTGCGGTTGCCTCAGGGTGAGTTTTCGCTTAATCAACATGGCTTTGCTAGAGATGCAATTTGGGAAATTAATTTGCTGAATGATCACAAAGGCTTTTCCTTGACCATGAATGATTCTCCACAAACCATTGCGTCATATCCATATTTTTTTTCACTTGCGATTGAGGTAAGGCCTTCTAAAAATACTTTGGAAATCAAGAGTATTGTTCATAACCGAGGTGAAGAGAATATGCCCTTTAGTTTTGGTATCCACCCTTATTTTAAAGTAACAGATTTGACAGAAGTATCGATAGCAGGATTGCCTGATATTTGTTTTAATCATCTGCAAAAAGAAGAATCTCTGACATCTAAACAAATAGAAAAACTATCAGAAGGAGTTGATTTTCTTAGCAATGGAAAAGGACCTTTTTACTTAAAAGATTTATTAACAGGGACAACTATAGAAATGAAATATCTTTACCCTTTTAATAATGTAGTTGTTTGGACTGATCCACCTAGAAATATGGTTTGCCTGGAACCCTGGACTAGTCCAAGAAACTCTTTAAATAGTGGTGAACAAACATTATTTCTTAATCCAAGAGAATATAAAGAATTGATTTGCACTTTTTTAGTTTCACAATAAATTGCATGAATGTATTAATTTTTTCATTTAGATTGTTTATTTTACTTCAAATAATTAATAGAGATTTATTTATCTAGTGATGATTATTTTTATCATGATCAAAATTAGCATTTGATTTCAATATGAATAATACTTCTCAATCAGATTTTAATAGTAAAATAATTTCTATTGCTGGCAGAAAAAATATTTTACTTGATAAGAATAAAACCCTATTTTATAGCACTGGGATAAGAGTTGGAGGCGGAGTTGTTGCTATGGTTGTTTTCCCTAATGATTTATTTCAACTTTGGCAGGTTTTGGAAGAATGTATTCGGCATGAAAAAATTATTATTATGCAAGCTGCTAATACTGGTTTAACAGGAGGTTCCACACCAGATGGAAATAATTATGATCGAGAGATAGTTATAATAAACTGTCTTCATATTAAACAATTAATTTTAATTAATTCTGCTTCTCAAGTAATCGCATTGCCAGGTACTACTTTATATGATCTAGAAGAAAAATTATTGCCATTTCGTCGAGGACCGCATTCAGTAATTGGATCCTCCTGCATTGGCGCATCAGTTATTGGTGGAGTATGCAATAATTCAGGAGGAAATTTGGTTAATCGAGGACCTGCTTATACCGAGCTTTCGCTTTATGCAAGATTAAATGAGTTAGGAAAGTTAGAATTAGTGAATCATTTAGGCATAAATCTAGGTAAATCTCCCAGATCAATTTTTACAAATTTACAGGCTATTAATTTTAATATTCAGAACGTTCCTGATACAGAATCTTTAGCATCTGATAAGGAATACCAATTTCGTGTAAGAGATATTAATGCCAGTTCACCAGCTAGATTTAATTCAGATTCAAGACGCCTGTTTGAATCAAGTGGATGTGCAGGAAAAATCGCTGTTTTTGCTGTAAGACTTGACACTTTTCCACTTCCTGAAAGAGAAAAAGTTTTCTTTGTTGGTACAAATAATGCCGAACATTTGACGCATTTAAGAGAGAAAATATTGACAAATATGAATTCTTTGCCTGACATGGGAGAATATATGCACTTTAGTTACTTTGATGGATCTGCTAAGTATTGTAAAGACACTTTTTTGTTTCTAAAATATTTTGGAACTAAGTATTTACCTAAACTTTTAGAAGCCAAACGATATATAGATCAGTTAACAGGACAAGTAACTTTTCTACCAGAAAATATTTCAGATAGATTGATGCAATTTATAGCAGATATTCTTCCTAACCACCTGCCAATAAGGCTACTATCTTTCCGCAAGAAATTTAATTATTATATGTTGCTCTTGGCTAGTAATAACTCTATTGAAGAAATGAAACTATTATTAGATATTGAAACAGAAAAAAGTGAAGATTTTGAATATATAGAATGTACAGAGAGTGAAGGCAAAGATGCATTATTGCATAGATATGTTGCAGGAGCAGCTCCTGCTAGATATAAAATACTTAATCCGGACTTAGCAGGAGATCTACTACCTTTAGATATTGCATTTCCACGTAACTTTAAAGATTGGGATCAATTATTACCTCAGGATATTCTTAATGAAATGTCAGATTCATTTGAGATGGCGCATTTTCTTTGCATGGTATTCCACTTAGATTTTGTCGTTAAAAAAGGAGTCGATTCAAAATTATTAAAAGAAAAAATACTGAAATTCTTGGATTCAATAAATGCAAAATATCCTGCCGAACATAATGTTGGTCATTTATATAAGGCTGAAAAATCATTAGAAGTTTTTTATAGAGAACTTGATCCTACTAATACTTTTAACTCAGGTATAGGCAAAATGTCTAAGAGAAAAAATTACCAATAAGTTGAATAAAAATTGTAGTAATTACACTTATTACTCAAATTATTCACTTAATCGATTTCTTTTTCTTTACTGCCACGTTATATCTTAGAATATTTTTTATACATCATAGCTTTTGATATGGGCGCTAATGTTTCATCACCGGCAGTTGTAAATATTAGCGATCTACGCTTATTGGCGGAGAAAAGGCTTCCTAGAATGGTTTTTGACTATATAGATAGTGGTGCTGATAGAGAGCAAACCTTATCTCAAAATTGCGCAGCATTTAATGAAATATTTTTTCGTCCAAGATGTGCTGTTGCAACACCAACTTGCAATTTAACTACTTCAGTTCTTGATCAAGAGTTTCAGCTTCCCTTTATGCTTGCGCCGGTAGGTAGCAGTCGTTTGTTTTACCCAAAAGGAGAAGTTGTAGCAGCTAGAGAAGCAGGGAAGGCAGGAACAGGTTATACACTATCCACTTTGTCTGGTTGCAGATTAGAAGATGTGAAGGAAGCAACTAACTCTCCTGCGTGGTATCAGTTGTATTTGCTTGGTGGCCGTGATGTCGCCTTGAAAACAATTCAGCGAGCGAAGTTGGCAGGCTTTTCCGCAATAGTTGTGACGATTGATACCCCTGTTTCAGGATTAAGAGAACGTGATTTGCTTAATGGGACTAAAGAGTTGCTTTCTAGAAATCCAATCAAAATGCTTCCTTATCTTTCTCAAATGGTTGTTAAACCCTGCTGGATGACTCAGTGGTTGGGGGATGGTGGCTTAATGAGCTTTCCAAATGTTGAACTTGAAGATGGGCCCATGGGCTATACCGAAATTGGCCCTGCCTTAGAGGCATCCGTTGTGACTTGGGAAGATCTCAAATGGATTAGAGAAGCTTGGGGTGGCAAGATTGTTGTTAAAGGTGTTCATATTGGAGATGATGCTCGTAAGGCCCTTGCTTTAGGCGTTGATGCAATTGTTGTATCTAATCATGGAGCACGCCAATTAGATAGCGTTGCTCCCACTATTCGTGTTTTACCTGAGGTTGTAAAAGCTGTAAATGGGAAAATAGATGTTTTGTTAGATGGAGGTATTAGACGTGGGGGCGATGTTATTAAAGCCTTATGTCTTGGAGCTAAGGGAGTGTTGATTGGTAGGGCATATGCTTATGGGTTAGCCGCTGCTGGCGGGCCAGGTGTTGCGAGGGCAATTGAAATTATTAAAACTGATGTTTTACGTACGATGAAATTATTAGGGTGCGATTCAGTAAAAAGTTTAAATAATTCTTTTATAACTATTCCTGAAAGTTGGAAATAGATTGGCTTTGCCTCATTGAGAGCGAGCTTATAGTTTGATGATTAAGATTGTTGTGTTTGACGATGATCCCACTGGCTCGCAGACTGTTTACGGATGTCCTTTATTGCTTCGTTGGGATAAAGAAATGGTGAGAAAAGGTCTTCAAGATTCTTCGCCATTGCTTTTTTTATTAACTAATACGAGATCGTTATCTCCTGAGATGGCAGAGGAAAGACTCAGAGAGATTTGCAAAGTGCTTAAACAGGTAATCAAAGAGAATGCTTTAAGATATAAAGATATTTTTTTTATAAGTAGGGGAGACTCAACGTTAAGAGGGCATGGATATTTAGAACCAAAAGTCATACATGAAGAACTTGGCCCTTTCGATGCAACTTTTCATGTACCAGCATTTATTGAAGGTGGCAGAACTACTCTTAATGGGATTCATCTTTTAAATGGAATCCCTGTTCACAAAACAATTTTTGCTAAAGATAAGATTTTTGGATATAAGACAAGTAACTTAGCTTTTTGGTTAGAAGATAAAAGCAAAGGTAAAATAAATTCTAAAGATGTTAAATCTATTTCACTCGAAAAATTAAAACGAGCAAATAATAACAAAATAGAAATGAAGAATTTCATTAATTCATTATCTAAATTTTCAGGAAATGATTCTGTTATTGTAGATGCAGAAACTTCAGCTGATTTATCTTCATTTGCATATGCAATTAAAGATTTGCATTATAAAAAAAATTTTCTTTTCCGCTCTGCAGCAAGTTTAATTAATGCTTTATCTGGAATCACTTCTGACTCTAATAGTATTAAAGATTTTTCTTCTTTAAGATTAAAAGATGAATCTGGCACCCCTCGGCCTGGTTTAGTCGTCATTGGCTCTCATGTGAAACTAGCAGATGATCAATTAGAAGTTTTATTAGCAGAGAAATGTTTTGATGGAGTTCAGTTGCCTGTAAAAAAAATCTCTAGAATTTTAAGTGGATCCTTGCGAGATACTTTACTTCCTGATTTGGAGAATATTTGGTTTAAACAATTGACTAATATAATGAAAAGAGGTAAAACCCCAGTTTTATATACTAGTAGAGGAGAGCTCTTATTGGAATCTAATTTAGAAAGAATAAATTTCGGAATTGCTCTTTCAGAATTAATTAGTCGCTTAGTTTCTAAAATTTCGAATAAGTTGGGTTATGTAATAAGTAAAGGCGGAATTACTACGCATACACTTCTTGAGAAAGGCTTGAATTTGAAATCTGTTAATTTAAAAGGACAAGTTGTACCAGGAGTATCTGTTGTATGCCCTGATGAACCATATAAAGTACGATTACCGATTATTACTTTTCCTGGCAACTTAGGTGATCAGAAAAGTCTTTTAAATGTTTGGAAGATTATGGAGAATCAGTAATTAGGTTAATTAAGCTAGTTTTAGAATCGTTCAATTACCGCATTTGCAAATTCACTACAACTTAATGGAGATTGAGGAGGTTCCATTAACCTGGCAAGGTCATAAGTGACTTGTTTATCGTAAATTGATTGACTCAAACCTTTTGTAATTAAGTCAGCAGCTTCTTGCCAACCTATATATTCCAGCATCATTACGCCGCTTAAAATCACTGAACCTGGATTAATTCTATCGAGTCCAGCATGCTTTGGAGCAGTGCCATGTGTGGCTTCAAAAATCGCAGCTCGATCACCAATATTTGCACCGGGAGCCATTCCTAATCCTCCAACAATTGCAGCAGCGGCATCTGATATGTAGTCCCCATTCAAATTTAATGTTGCTAATATGGAATATTCTTGAGGTCTGGTTTGTATTTGTTGGAATATACTGTCTGCAATCCTATCGTCAACTAAAACCATTTTTTTCCATTTGTTATTTCCATGTGTTTTATGAATATTATTAATTACAAGTTGAACCTCATTGCAAATAATATCTTTTTTTTCTTTTGTTAATGATTCATAACCAGGGTCAATCAACTTTGCATTATTTTCAATACTTAATCTAGGATTTTGCTCTAGATTGGAAAGTATCCAGCTTTCCCTTTCAGTTATACATTCATTACGAAATTCATTAGTTGCTAATTCATATCCCCAATCTCGAAATGAGCCTTCAGTAAATTTCATAATATTTCCTTTATGTACTAGCGTTACATGACGTTTATTGCCATTCAGTTTCAAAGCATGTTGTATAGCTCTTCGAATATGTCGTTGGCTACCATCTTTACTAACGGGCTTGATTCCAATACCTGATCCTTGAGGAATAATTCGATTTTTAAGAGACGGACTAGCAGGAATTACATCATTGTTTAGATGCTCTATAAGCTTTATGCCAATTGGATCATTTGACTCCCATTCAATACCAATATATATATCTTCAGTATTCTCGCGATAAACAATTACATCTAGGTTTTCAGGATGTTTATGAGGACTTGGTGTACCTTGATAATAACGGCATGGTCGTACACAACTATATAGATCAAATTTTTGCCTAAGAGCAACATTTAAAGATCTAATGCCTCCCCCAATTGGTGTTGTTAAGGGCCCTTTAATTGCCACTCCATACTCTCGAATTGCCTCTATGGTGTCCTTAGGTAGATATTGGTAAGTGCCATATAAATCACAAGCTTCATCGCCTGCATATATTTTGAACCATTCTATTTTTCTATCAATCCCATAGGCTTTTTCTATGGCTTGATCAATTACCTTTTGTGTTGCGGGCCAGATGTCTACCCCTGTTCCATCTCCTCTTATATAAGGAATGATGGGATTTGCGGGCACTATAGGCAATCCATTATTGAATTTAATTTTTTCTCCTGTGGTTGGTGGAGAGAGCTTCTCATAATGAACCATTTAAATTGCTAACTCTCTAGGGTGTTTCTTGAGAATATGACTTTTTGGAACCTCTTGGACTAAATCCGCATTTCACAACGCACATTTAACACTTTTGATTTAAACGTGCATTTAGGCCATTTGCGTGGCATTGTCAAAGCTAATTAGAGAGTTCTTTAATTGAATGCTGCCGATCATGCAACAAACTTGTGGTCTATTCAAGCGCTTGCTTCAACAGGAAGTCTTTTAAAGAATTACTTCCCTGTTGCATCTATTAATTTCAGTCCCTGGAGAGAGGACTGTTCTACAAAACTATGGTTTGAAGAAGACAGTCTTGATTTGGCACTTCATTTCCCTGGCTGGAGCCCAAGACTTCAGTGCAGGAGCCTTTTGATACAACTTAGAGTTGTAAAAGATCAGCCAAGGGAGTTACCTCGCTTGTTAGGTGTAATTATGAGAGGGGTTACATTTGATGGTGAGAGGTGGAGACTTGCCACAGTGGGTGATTGGCAACCAACTGGCTCTCATTTGCCACAGCAACTAGTAGTAATGAATCAGTTGCATTCCATATGTCGTGATTTATTTCTTCTTTTTCCTTCAGAATGAGTGTAAGTGTTTGGTCCTCTCTGTTTTAACTTAAAAAGCTCATTAGAGTAGAAATACTCTTTCAACCAAAGTCTTATCCAAGGTTTAAAATGCCATTAGCTCTTGCTATACAACTTAGAGAAGGGACCAAAAAGTCCCATACATTGGCTGAGAACACTGGCTTTGTAAGTTGTTTCTTAAAAGGAGTTGTAGATAAGTCAACTTATAGGAAATTGATGGCAGATTTATATTTTGTTTATTTAGCTATGGAAGATGAGATTGGGAGACTATCTAAAGCAAATCATCCTGTCGTTTCTTTAATAGGCTTTCAAGAACTAAATAGACTTGAAACTATTGAGCAAGATTTACATTTTTATTTTGGAGAAGATTGGTCAGATCTTGTACAGCCCTCTTCTTCGGCAAAGGCCTATGTAGATCGAATACGCCATATTGCCAAAGCTACCCCTGAGTTATTAGTAGGGCATCACTATACAAGATATATTGGCGATCTTTCAGGAGGACAAATTTTAAGCAGAATTGCACGAAAGGCTATGAATCTAACTGGCAAAGATGGCTTAAGATTCTATGAATTTGAACAAATTTCCGACCAAAAAGAATTTAAATTAAAATATACTCAAACTTTAAATACATTGCCCATAGATCAAGAAATGGCAGATTCAATAATAGATGAAGCTAATTTAGCTTTTAAATATAATATGGATATGTTCAAAGAGTTAGAAGGAAATCTGATTGGTGTCATAGGTAAACTATTGTTCTCTTTTCTGACAAGAAAATCTAGGCGTGGAAGTACCGAAAGTGTTTAATTTAGAGATTCTACTTCAATTTTAAATTAATTTATTATGTTAGCTATATCTAACTATTTTAAAGAAGAGTAATTGGATAGAAAGATGAATAAATTAATGCTTCAAGATCTTCATAATAATTTGAAAAGACGAATTATTTCTCATGGTGGCAAGCCCATAGAAGTGGAAAATGGTATGAGTGAACGCTTCTCACATAAACAAGATACTGTAATCAAAAGTTGGCTTTGGGATGTTCCGGGGTTTAGACGCTGGCGGGTTACTAGGATGGATGCAGGTGATAAACTACAAGTTTTAAATTCAGTTGCTTATCCTGCATATACTAATGACAAACCAATTTTAGGAATCGATATTCTTTGGTTTGGTTTAAAGCGTAAATTAGTTGCAGTACTTGATTTTCAACCTCTTGTTCAAGAAGAGCGTTATTTTTGCAGATATTATAAAGACCTTCAAATTTTGAAAAATCGTTTTGTAGATTTTAATAGTCAAAAAACAATGAAGATTTACGATTCAAATAAGTATTTTTCGCCCTGGGTATTACTTTATAATGGAAGTTTTGATGATTTACAATGCTCATTAGCGAAAATTCTAGATGAATTTTTGCATGCTTATTGGCAAGTGGATAATAATAATTCTAGGGAATATATCAAGATAATTCCTTCCAAGGTAGAGCAGTTGCATATTAACTATGATATATATAGTGCTGAAAGAGATCCTGCCCATGGATTATTTAAAAGTTATTTTGGCCAAACATGGGCGGACCAATTTGTCCGGGAATTTTTATTCCCTCATAGTCATTTGACTGCTGATTAGATGATAATTAAAAGAGATAATAGTCTATCAAAAATAGATTTACGAGATTGGATATGGACTCCATTTTTCAATGACTTAGTCGATAAATTGTCTGTTTTTGAAATTGAGCCTTATCCGGTATCTCATGATTTTCTATCCAAAGAAAGTATTACTGGCTCTCGAAGAAATCCTGTACATGTTACTACCTTAACTTGGGCAGCTAAATTTGAAAAAATAAAGCAGGTGCGTCTTGCTTGTATTAAGGGTGGGGAATCATTATCAGTTTTTAATTTATTAATACATCCTTTAAACGATTATGATTTACCTTTCTTTGGAGCTGACTTTGTAACCTTACCTAATGGTCACCTGTTAGCATTAGACCTACAACCTGCATTAAAATTAGATAATATTCATACAGAAAATGTCTGGCCCAGATTGATTCCTTTACATGATCACTGGCAATCATTACTTCCATCAGGAGGTGAAATTCCTAAAGAGGCAGAACCTTATTTCTCTCCAGGTTTTTTATGGTCAAGACTACCTTTGAGTAAAGAGAGCGATAATATTATTAGTGAAATTTTGAGACCTGCTTTTGGAGAATACCTTTCTCTTTATATTGAACTACTTCATATTGCCAAACCTTTAAAAAAAGAACGTGCTTTAAAAATTCTAGAAGGGCAGAAAGCTTATATCAATTATAGGTCTACTAAAGATCCTGCTCGAGCAATGCTTTGTCGTTTTTATGGCAAAGAATGGACAGAAGACTATATCCATAAAGTTCTTTTTAATATTTAGAAACCTCTATTGACAATAAATTTATTTGATATTTTTATTTGAAGCCTACTTATTGTGTGATAGTTGTTATCTATTCTTTAACCATATGCCATGATTAGAAAAGTTTTGTTTATTTGCTTAGGTAATATATGTCGTTCTCCTGCTGCTGAAGCTATTTTCTTACATCATCTTAGAGAGATAGATCTAATCAATGAATTCATTGTTGACTCGGCAGGTACTGGTGGTTGGCATGTTGGTAAAAAGGCAGATTCAAGAATGCGATCTGCTGCATTGAGTAGAGGAATTGTGATTGAAAGTAGGGCTAGACAAATATCATTAAATGATTTTAATAATTTTGATTTAATTTTAACAATGGATCAATCAAATTTAGATGATGTAAATTCTCTGGCAAAAGAGTTGAATATTTCTTATAAGGCGAAAGTTAAGCCCTTGCTAGAATACGCAACAAATACAGATTTGGTTGAAGTACCAGATCCATATTATGGAGGAGAAAAGGGTTTTGAGGATGTTTTGAATCTTCTAGAAAATGCAATCGAAGGATTAATTAGAGATATTAAGTAGCATTAGTGGGCCAAACCTCTTGTGGAATTTTCTCTCTAAATATATTAATTAATAATTCTACTACTTCCTCTATATTCATTCCATCAGTAATTAATTCTTGTGCATCTTTGGCTTTTGATAAAGGAGCTATTTCTCGTGAACTATCAAGTCTATCTCTTTCTTTAATTTGTTTTTCAAGCTCTGAAAGACTAGGAGTAGAAAAACCTTGCTTTTTTAAATCGATAGCTCTTCGTTTTGCTCTTTCTTGGGCAGTAGCGGTGAGGAAAATCTTTAGCTCAGCATCTGGGAAGACTGCTGTACCAATATCTCTACCTTCAGCCACTAGTCCACCCTTTGATCCTAATTCTTTTTGTTGACTGGTAAGTTTTTCTCGTACTGAACCTATGGCAGCGACCAAAGACACCTGAGAAGTTACTGTAGGCGAACGAATTAAAGTAGTGATATCTTTACCATTTATTAAAACCTGTTGATTTCCTGTATTTGATAAACAAATATCTAGATTGATATCATTTAAAATTAATTCTAGTTCACTGGAATTTTGAGGATCGATATTGTTTTCTTGAATTAGCCAAGTAACAGCTCTATACATTGCCCCTGTATCAAGGTAAATGAGACCAAGTTTTTGGGCGAACTTTTTGGTGACAGTGCTTTTTCCTGCTCCAGCAGGTCCATCTATAGCAACAATTGGATTTCTTTTCATTAAAAAGCCGTGATCTATCAAGCGAGTATTGCCGCAGTGGACAGCTGCAGCAAGCAAGCAAAGCTTGCTTTCATCGTGATTGACTGGATTGAGATTTTTTAAATCTACAGTTTCTAGATATTCAACTTTGAGATCATGCTCTTCTAACGTTGTCTTCATATTATTTAGATTAATAGGCTTATTCTCTTGAAATGCCTGAGCTGCTTGTTGAAGTACGGCAGGTAAAGCTACAACTTTCTTTCTTTCTTCTTTTGAAAGGTTAACGTTTCGCGAACTGCATGGAAGACCATCTTGATCTCTTTTTGTGGGGATTGAGTGAATTAAGACTGGTAAGCCAAGATCATTAATTAACTGACGCAAAATAACTAATTGCTGCCAATCTTTTTCACCGAGAAAAATACGATTAGGACGCACTAGAGCTAATAGTCTGACTACTACTGTTGCAACACCATCGAAATGTCCTTCCCGGGAAGCCCCACATAAATATTTGTTTAGTGAAAAAGGGACTTGGATTTTGAAATGAGCCTCTTCCCCATTGGGGAATACACTTTCAAATGAAGGAGCCCAAATCGCATTTGCGCCTGCCTCATAGGCTATTTTGCAATCATTTTCGAAAGTTCTAGGATATTTCTTAAAATCTTCTTCAAGGTCAAATTGAAGTGGATTTATAAAGATGCTTACTAATACTTGCGATGAGTGTTTTCTTTTGCAAAAAGATCGCGCTGTTTTGATTAATTCTTGATGGCCTTGATGTAGACCTCCCATAGTTGGGACAAAATTAATTTCATGATTGTGTTTTTGCCTACACCAATCTTCTAAAGCAGTTTTTGTTCTGAGAATAGTTAAGTTCAAAATGGATTAATAGCAATCATTTTAAAATTTCCTTTGATAGTCTGTTTTTAGTGAAAATAGTATTTACTCCACATTGGCGAAATTTTTGATTAAAAATAAAAATCAAAGATTAAGCAAAAGCATAATTTATTAAAACCATGGATTACAAGTCAGCTGGTGTCAATGTTGAGGCAGGTAGAGCCTTTGTAAATCGAATCAAAGCAAGTGTCGAAAGCACTTCGCGCCCTGAGGTAATTGGTGGGATAGGCGGTTTTGGGGGGTTTATGCGATTACCGAGAGGATTGGAAAAACCAGTTTTAGTATCTGGAACTGATGGTGTAGGGACAAAGCTTGAACTAGCTCAGGATTATGGTTCTCATTATGGGGTTGGCATCGATTTGGTTGCTATGTGTGTTAATGATGTAATTACTAGTGGAGCAGAACCACTCTTTTTTCTTGATTATATTGCAACTGGGAAATTGACTCCTGAGGCTTTAACGGAAGTAATTGAAGGGATAGCAGAAGGATGCAATCAATCTAAATGCTCTTTATTGGGTGGGGAAACTGCGGAAATGCCAGGTTTTTATTCTGATGGAAGATATGATTTAGCAGGTTTTTGTGTGGCTGTAGTAGAAGAAAATAAAATTATTAATGGAAGCAAAATCAAAGTTGGCGATCAAATTATTGGGATTAAAAGTAATGGGTTTCATAGCAATGGCTTTAGTTTGATACGCAAGGTTGTGAAACTGGCTGGCGTTAATGAAAAAAGTTGCTTTGGATCAAGGAAAGTTCCTTTAATCGATTATTTACTTAAGCCCACACAGTTGTATGTCCATTTAGTGCAAGCATTACTTCAAGCAAATTTGCCAGTAAAGGGAATGGCACATATCACTGGCGGAGGATTGCCTGAGAACTTGCCAAGATGCCTTCCTGATGGCTTGGCAGCTTCGATTGATAGAAACAATTGGGAAGAACCTTCTATCTACAAATGGTTGCGCAATGAAGGAGATATTCCAGAGAGTGATTTGTGGAATACATTTAATTTTGGTATTGGGTTTTGCTTAGTTGTATCTCCAGACCAATCTAAGGATTTAATAGATATGTGTTCTGCTAATGGCTTCGTTGCTTGGAACATTGGTCAAGTTGAAGAGCAACCTAAACAAATGCAGTCCAGAATTGTTGGATTGCCAACTTAGATCAAAGGTATTTATTGTTTCTTTGAATTAAATTATTGCTTTTTAAGGAATGAAGTAAATAATGCCTCTTGACCAAAAGTTGATGATGATAGATACTAAAACACTAATTATTAATGCAAACCGAAGATTATTTCGGAAGCTGCGAAGTTAGATCTTGACTTAAATTAATCAATGCCACTGGAAAATCAACAGCGTTCAACGCGTAGACGAAGCTCAGCAGGTCCAGTTCCTCCTAGGAGGCCTTTGGGCAACAATTCTTCTGTCATGGATAATAGACAGGGACCTAGACCGACATTCCTTACTCTTAGAGATCATGGAAAAGTCTATGTTGCCGATTTACCAAATCTTTCAGATGGTCAGTTAGCACATATATCCAAGGAAGCCGAGGAAGTGTTGACCAGCCTTGAGAGGCGTATTACTGATTTAGAGGGTGACACTACAAATAATGATAATGACACTTTAATTAAGGCTTCTACCAAGCATGAGGTTACGCTTAGGTTTATAAGGGCTATAGAAGGGGAACAGGATCATAGACGCAATAATCCTGCATTAAAAGATGCTGCTACAGAGTCTTTGCCGAGAACTTTTCTTGAGGTTGCTCGTCATAGATTACCTGGAGCAACTTTTGATTCATTATTACGAGAGGCTCTAGAGGCTTGTGCAAAAGAAGAGGACGCAAAGAATGCTCCTGTCCCAGAAGTGGTTAAAGATGATTCGCCACCACTTCAAATAGTTGATCTACCTTCTTCATCTAATACTTCAGCAGTATTAATTACGGATGAGTTGAAATAATCCAGTTATTAAAATATCGAGATGGCAATTAAATCCTCTAAGGATTTTGAGAAAAGAAGACTAGAAAGGGAACTAAATAATGAAATAGAAGATAGCAAGTTCAAGGTGCTTTGTCCCTATTGCAAGAGGACAAAAAACAATGGCCTGTCATGCATTGGTATGTGTGTTGCTGATAATGATTACTAGAAGCCTGTCTTTTTTAAAAGTTATATATTTAACTGATTAAATATAGTTTAATTTTTTAATACTAGACGTTCCTTTTTTCAGTTAATTATGAGAATGGGAAGAAAACTTTTTCATAACCTATTAAAGCTCCAAGGGAAGCTATAATAATGCTGGAAAATAATAACACTCCGAAAAGTGTATATAGATTATCTTGAGGCTGTACTTGAGGCGCCATGAAATTGTTTAATTTATTTTCAGGACTCTATAAGATTAGTCAAAATAAAGCGAAAGATCTTAACAATTTACAAGTCTCACTTGCTAAAAAGTAATTGATAATAAAAATTTCTGCTGGATTTAGGGACAATATATTTCATAAGCAAACAGTATTCCTGGTTTCATTTTATTTTTTGCTCACAGAAAGAAGGATTTGATTTCTGTGAGAAGCCTTAGCTTCAATGAATTATCAGGAATTAGCTTGGAGGAGACGATAACTATTGAATTGTAAAATCGGATTAATTTTGGAAAAGTTCTTTTTCTTGGTATAGAGTGATAAAGGACACTCCTCACACAATTGTCCAATAGGGCGCTGCTCGTTGAGGGCGCTCTTTTTTTTGTCTAATTTTATATTTGCTTCTTCAGCGTTCCAAAAAGCCTTGGCGATGAATGTTTTATGTAAGTGCCTCAGTTATATGTGTTTGCGACAATTAATATACGGTCTGGCTCCATTGCTATGTACCATTCGTTTAATAGCTTGATTTGCTCTTGAGACTTGCTACTCGATACCGCTGGAGCATAGTTCTAGAGAGCCTTCTCAGGAAAGTTAAGCATAAAATAAAGAAGGCGGCACCCAGATTCGAACTGGGGATAAAGGATTTGCAATCCTCTGCCTTACCGCTTGGCCATGCCGCCGTGGGATTGAAAGATATAATCACACCTTTGGATCGTATCAGTCAAAAGAAAAAAAAAGTTCTAGTGCTCTCGAATGGTCATGGGGAAGATCTAATTGCTTTAAGAGTAATTGAGGCTTTACATCACTTAAATCATGAATTAAAACTTGAGGTGCTTCCATTGGTTGGAGAAGGTAAAACCTTTTCAAAAGCAATTGCAAATCAATGGCTGGTCAAGAAAGGTATCTCTAAGCGTTTGCCAAGTGGTGGGTTTAGTAATCAGAGTCTTAGGGGGTTTCTTGCTGATATAACAGCAGGTCTTATATGTGTCACTTGGAAGAATTGGTTAGTTGTCCGAAATGCTGCAAAGAATGGCAGTTTTATTCTGGCTATTGGAGACTTGTTACCTCTTTTTTTTGCATGGAGTAGTGGCGGTTTATATGCTTTCTTGGGTACTCCTAAAAGTGATTACACATGGGTATCTGCTCAAAGACAATCCTTTAGTGATTATTATCATCGATTTAAAGGGACGGAATGGGATCCTTGGGAGTGCTATCTCATGCAAGATGTTAGATGCAAAGTAGTTGCTGTTAGAGATCAATTAACTGCAAGAAGCTTAAGAATGAAACGTATAAGAGCAATGGCCTGTGGCAATCCAATGATGGATGGCTTGGGTCACATGCAGTGCCCACTTTCTTTAAAAAGTTTTAGGCGTTTGATTTTGCTTTGTGGTAGTCGTATGCCAGAAGCAATGAGGAATTTCAAGCGATTACTTTTAGCTATTGAACAAATTGAAAGGAATACTCCTTTTTTGATTCTTGTAGCAATTGGAGCTGAACCTTCTTTGATTGAGCTTTGCGATTATTTGAGCAGAGTGGGCTATCGAAAGGAACCATCTTTTGAGCAAGGATTATCTTCAGACGCTTGCTTTGAAAAAAAAGGACTCAAAATTGTTATTGGGGTTGGCAAATTCGTTGAATGGTCAAGGTTTGCTGAAGTGGGAATTGCCAATGCAGGAACGGCTACTGAGCAACTTGTAGGCCTAGGTGTTCCTTGTGTTTCTTTACCAGGAGATGGACCGCAATTTAAATATGCATTTGCGACTCGCCAGAGTCGGTTGCTAGGTGGTGCTGTCATTCCATGTAAGAGCCCTAAACAAATGGCGCAAATAATTCCTGTATTGCTGAGACAGTCTAAATTTAGAGATTCTCTATCATTAGTAGGGAAGAAACGTATGGGGCCAGCGGGGGGAAGTAAGGCTTTGGCTAAATTGATTTTGAATTCTTTTGTGGTAAATATTCAATAATTTGAGATGCTTAAACTAAAGTAGATATATCAAAGTTTTATTGATCTAAGTCATGTCAAGTATTAAAGAACATGAGTATTTAAAAGTATGTGCTGAATTGGCCTCTTGCTTAAGCATTAGTATTTCAGCTGCAAAAAAGAAAATTGATCTTGCTGCAGCCAGAAAAGGAGCAAGAGATCTTTCTTCAAGAAAAGAAATAGCTGCAAAATTGCTAGAAGAAGCTATTAAATATTCAAGTTCGAATGAAACTACAATTGCTAATCAATTGGATAATTTATTAGAGGCACTAGCAGAAGAAGAAAATTTTATGGTAGAAGATTAATGTTCAAAAATATTGTGAAAACGTCTGATGTCTAATTCTGACATGACCGATATACATTCAAAACACCGTTTTGTTAGCTCCCACCTGTCTTCTCTGATTAACATTTTTTCTAATTGATTTCTTGCTTGAATAAGATAGCGAACATCATTAGTAGCGTATTCTAGTTGCTTTTCTGTTAGCTCACCAACTCTTCCCCAATCGCTACTTTGAGCTTGTTTATCTAGTTCTATTCCAACAAGTTCCAAAATCACTTCTTTTAATCCATGCCTAGGGGAATATGTCCTCCCAATTTTGCTCGCTAATTTTGTGCAGAATATTGAATTTACAGCAATATTGAGATTGCATGAAATAGCAGCTACATCAAATCTTGCATAATGGAATACTTTCTCAATAGCGGAATCTTCCATTAATGATTGGAGATTATTTGCTTTTGTTTGGTGTTGTTGGATTTTTATACAAGCAACATTATCTTGCTCATCGCAGATTTGAACTAGACAAAGTCGATCACGACCATGTATAAGACCCATCGCTTCTGTATCTATAGCTAAGCAGGATTGTGTGGAAAAATGTTGCGTCCATTGATCATCAAGGTCAGTCTCAAAGACCTTAAAACTGGCTGGCTTTTTGGCAAAGCTTGACATACGTTTACAGAGAAAATTTAGATCAGACTTTTTTAGAAGAAACAAATTTCACCACGTTTAAATAGCTTTTAATTTAATTTCTTACTAGTCTTAGTTTACAGACTTATAGGTCTTGTTTTATTTTCCAAATATTTATCAATTAACTTTGTTTGCCATTAAAGTTTTGATATCAATTGGATTTACCTGATTTATTCTTGAGAGATGGAATCCTCATATTATTCAACATTTATTTTAACGATATTGTTAGCTATTGGTCTTGCCTTTTTTCTACGAGCGGCTAGCAAAGATCGTACAACTATTGTAGATATTTCCTCACCCTTGCCTCCGCTAGATGTGTTAAATGGAATTAGCAATTGGCTTGAGGAGCGTGGATGGAGAAGAGAAGGTGGAGATGCTGATAGAAAAGTGCTTAGGTTTAACGGTCGTGTTTCATCTAGCCCAGTATTAGCTGTTTTCTTATCAATACTTTGTGGATTAGGAGGTGCTTGTTTGGGATTAGTGATTTGTCAGCTTTATGCTTCATTAAATTGGTGGCCATTAGTACTTGTTCTGCTAGGCCCTTTTGCAGGCTTCTTTTATAGAAATAGAGCTTCGAGAATAGAGTCCTTAGAAATGAGATTAGTAAGCAAGGTTAATGATAAGAAAAGTCAATTGCGCATAAAGGCGCATAGAGATGAATTGATTGCTATAGAAGCAGAACTAGCAGAGAACCTTCAATTGGCAAGCGATGGTTCATTGACTTCTTCTCCAATTTGAAAACGTATGGGACTAACTCCCGCGTTATTTGCAAAGGTTCTCAGATTAAATTTTTGGAGTGTTGTTTTTCTAACTCTTCATGCTTCATGTATCCCGTTATTTCTTTCTGCAGAAAATCTTGATTCTTTTCTCGGTCAAAGAATTCAGAAAAATGCTAGATGGGTTGGCAATCAAGTTGTATCACCTTCAATCTCGATTTTGATTTTGGCTGGGCATGCTGATTCTCAAGGAATTGAAGGAGCGGGTACGGTCGGAGAGGCAGTAGGTATAAATGGATCTAAACCTATGGATCCAGAAATTAGTGATGAACTGTTTTGGAATTTTAAAATTCAAGATGCTGTGGTCAAAGTAGGCAAGGATAATGGGTTGACGATTGACTCTTATTCTCCAAGTATTAGAACCATAGTTGATGAAAATGATTTTCAGACAAATTGGTCAGTTGGTTCTCGACATGCTGCAAAGGGTGGCTATGTCATTGAGATTCACTTTGACTCTTATGGTAAACACGGTTTTGGCTCAGGATTAATTCCACCATTGTCCAAAAATATCAACAATATTGATGAGGCGCTTGCTCAGAGCTTTGGACGTTATCCAATATTTTTTCGTGGCGGTTTGGGTGGGCCAAGACGCCAAATAAGAATTTTGGAAATAGGCAAATTAGAGGGCGATCTGGAAAAAAAATTAAGAGACTTAGATTCAAGGGACAAGACAATAGAGAAAATTGCAAATCTCATTGTTCAAGGGATCTTGGATGGTGTGATGAAAACTGGTCCTTTTAATCCACTGCGTGATGAGGACGACATTTTTCTTCCAGACTCTCATCTGTAAACCATTCTTGTGGTTTTGTAAAGACGTCAGTGAGTAGAGATTCTCTTGATTCTGGAGGAGCTTTAAATCCATATTCCCATCGTGCCAGTGGTGGTAAAGACATGAGGATAGATTCTGTTCTTCCATTAGTTTGCAGTCCAAAAATAGTCCCTCTATCCCAAACCAAATTAAATTCAACGTATCTTCCACGTCGGTATAACTGGAAGTTCCTCTCTCTATCACTAAACGTTTGATTATGACGTTTTTCAATAATTGGAATGTAAGAGGGTAGGAATGCATTGCCACATGCCTTTGCGAGCGAGAAAAGATCTTCCCAAGATAGTTTGTATTCTCCAAGCTCTTTAGAAGCAATTGAAGAAAGTCCATTAGGATTTTGTCCTTTATATAATTTCCCAGACCCATCTTGATAATCAAAAAATATTCCTCCTACGCCTCTACTTTCATTCCGGTGCTTTAAGAAGAAATATTCATCACACCATGGTTTAAAAACTTTGTGAAGTTTAGGATTGATAGAGTCGCATGCTTCTTGATGAATTTTGTGAAAATGACGAGTATCTTTTAAATAGGGATAGTAAGGAGTAAGATCTGCCCCTCCCCCAAACCACCAAACTGGGCCTGCTTCAAAGTAACGATAATTTAGATGAACAGTTGGTATATAAGGATTTCTAGGATGTAGGACCATTGAAGTCCCAGTCGCGAACCACTTATGACCTTTTGCTTCTGGTCGTTGGTTCAGGATTGAGGGAGGTAATTCTTCACCGTGTACTTCTGAAAAATTTACTCCACCCTGTTCAAAAATCCTCCCTTCTCTCATGACTCTAGATCGCCCACCACCGCCTTCAGGTCGTTCCCATGATTCTTCTTGAAAAGTACCCTCACCATCTATATTTTCAAGTCCTTTGCATATGTCATCTTGAAGACCTGTGAGAAAACTTTTTACCTTAACTCTTGATTGTGTTGATGGTTGGCTAAGGCTCATGAGAGAACAATTTTATTTTGTTTTTCTCTAGGAGGCTAAGTCATTTGATTCTCTTCATTAGGATTAGTAATAGATGTATTTAAACAATGCTTTCCGAAGAAGAGCTACTGAAAGCACTTTCTTCTATAAAAGACTCTGGGAGTAATCGATCCGTAGTCGATCTTGGTTGGTTAGATCAACTAAGAATTAACCACCCCAAGGCAATTGTTCGATTGAATTTACCCAGCTATGCACAAAGCCAAAGGGATCGAATAGCTGCTGAGGCAAAAAGAATTGTTGAGAGTTATAGAGAAATCTCTGAATTGCAGATTGAATTAAGCAATGCCAATGGTCAATCAGAAATTGGTAATGCTGGGCATGGTCAAGTCTCCTCTCTTCAGAAAATTCCTGGAGTTAAGAATGTAATTGCAGTTAGCAGTGGGAAAGGAGGAGTAGGTAAAAGTACCGTTGCAGTAAATCTTGCTTGTGGACTTTCTCAAAAAGGATATAGCGTGGGTTTACTTGATGCAGATATATATGGTCCAAATACGCCAATTATGCTTGGAGTATCAGATAAAACTCCAGAAGTTCAAGGTAGTGGAGCTGAACAGAAAATTATTCCAATTGAGAGCTTTGGAATTTCCATGGTTTCTATGGGATTGCTAATTGACGACAATCAACCAGTGATTTGGCGTGGACCAATGCTGAATGGGATTATTAGACAATTTCTCTATCAAGCTAGTTGGGGCGAAAAAGACTTTTTGGTAGTTGATCTTCCCCCTGGCACAGGAGATGCGCAGCTTTCGCTTGCTCAGGCTGTTCCGATGAGTGGCGTTTTAATAGTCACTACTCCTCAAAAAGTCTCATTGCAAGATTCACGCAGAGGCTTGGCTATGTTCAAGCAAATGAATGTTCCAATACTTGGAGTAATAGAAAATATGTCTAGTTTCATCCCCCCTGATCAGCCGGAGAGAGAATATGCAATATTTGGCACAGGTGGTGGACAAGTCTTATCGGAAGAAAACTCTGTACCTCTACTAGCAAAATTGCCTTTAGAAATGAATACTTCTAATGGGAATGAGGAAGATAAACCCATAGTTTTTCAATACCCAGATTCAAAAACTGCAAAGGCTTTTGAAAGACTAGCTCTTTCAGTTTTAGAAATTATTGAGACAAATTCAAATTAAATGCCTTCTATTGTTAATTCTTTTGCTCGACAGAGTAATCGATCAACAAAATTAGATTTCAGAAGAAAACAGTTAAATGATGCTGAATTAATTCTTTGGTTTGTTCCTTTAAGTTTAGTTGTTTTATCTAGTGTATTAATTGCAAGTACTCAAAGACAAGTATTTTATGGCAGTTGGTACCAGCATTTAATTACTGCAGTATTTGGGGGTTTTCTTGCATTAATTATTTCTCGATTGCATTTAGAAAGAATACGTAATTTTTTATTTCCTTTATACTTAATTACTATTTCTAGTCTTTTAGCTGTAAAACTTTTAGGTGTTTCTGCTTTAGGGGCACAACGCTGGCTCAGTATTGGAGGATTAAATATTCAGCCCTCTGAAATTGCAAAAATCTCTTTGATAATTATTCTTGCTTCTATACTTGAAAATCAAAAGTTTAATTCTCCAATACAATTATGGAGGCCTTTTGTAGTCATTTTAATACCTTGGTTTTTGGTTTTTATTCAACCTGATTTAGGCACGTCACTTGTTTTTGGAGCAGTCTTGTTGATTATGCTTTATTGGTCAGGTATGCCGTTGGAGTGGTTGTTATTATTTTTATCAGGAATTCTTACAGCTGTTTTAGTTGGAATATTTCATTGGGGACTTTTTTTATGGATTCCTTTCATGGGATTCTTGGCATATCGTTCATTGCCTAAAAAATATTTGAGTGCATTTTTAACAATGAGCACTTTAAGTGGAATAGCTATTTCTACACCTTGGCTTTGGATTAATGCCTTAAAGGATTATCAACGAGATCGACTCATATTATTTCTTGATCCAGGGAAAGATCCTCTTGGCGGAGGTTATCATTTAATTCAAAGTACTATAGGGATAGGGTCAGGAGGCCTTTTTGGAACCGGTTTATTACAAGGTCAATTGACTAAATTACGCTTTATTCCGGAACAACATACAGATTTTATTTTTAGTGCATTAGGAGAAGAAATAGGCTTTTTTGGAACAATGTTTGTATCAATTGCATTTTTGCTATTCATTTTTCGGCTATTGACTATTGCTAGAAATGCTTATACAAATTTTGAGTCTTTAATTGTTATTGGAATCGCTACTATGATTTTATTTCAAGTGGCAGTAAATATTTTTATGACCATTGGTCTTGGACCTATAACTGGTATTCCATTACCATTTATGAGTTATGGAAGAACAGCATTGATCGCTAGTTTTATTGGGTTAGGACTGTGTCTATCTGTATCTCGTAGAGCAAAATTATTTCATCGAAATTAGTGGTAAATACAGCTTCAATTAGTTCTATTCAGCAGCGTATGGCTCTTGGTGCACCTACTGGAAGCGTTGATGAGCAAATTGTTCGAAGACTGTGGTGGGCTGCATTGGATATTCTCCAAGAACAAATTTTGTTGCCTATGAACCTTGAGAAAGGACTCTGGCTTGCTTCACCTTTACCAGCTCTCTATGAGTCAAAATTATTGGCGCGATTGCAAGGATGGGTATGGGCTCCTGAGGAACTGTCGATGCTTAGTTCTCCTTACGCAGGCTTATTGCCTGCATCTACCAGGTCGATTCATCAGGGTAATGTTTCTGGCTCTAAGCATTTTAGGCGGTTGCCTTTACGTAAAAATGATGGACAAGATCCTTTGCTAATAATACTTACTCCTGAAGTGCAGATAGCTCTTGCTTTGCAAGGTGAACCAGGTAAAAGAAATTTAATTATGAGAAGTGATCCTGAAACTTTGACTGATGTATTAAATATTTTGGATCAAAGATTGAATCTAGAAGCTCCAGAACAAGCAAAGGAAATACGAGATTCTTTGGCAGATTTAGGCCAGTTAACCAGCAATGAAGATGTAGCAAAGGTTTTTTGGCCTCTTATTGCTTCTAGGTTGGCAGGTATTGCGCCTAGCTTAAATATTCAGACTTACCAGAATTCAGAGCAATTAGATCAACACGAGTCTCAACCTCCAGGAGAAATTTCATTATTAGAAGCTCTCACTCATGAAATTCGTACTCCTTTGGCAACTATTAGAACACTTATCCGGTCAATATTGCGAAGGGAGGATTTAGCTCCTACGGTTGTTTCTAGATTAAAAGAAATTGATGCAGAATGTACAGAGCAAATTGATAGATTTGGGTTGATTTTTAATGCTGTTGAGCTTGAAAGAAATCAAACTCAAAAGTCAGATTTAGCTAAAACGGATTTGGGGAATATTCTTGAAATATTATTTCCTGTTTGGGAACAACAATTGAATAGACGTGGAATTAAACTTCAATTAGATATAACACCAGACTTACCAGAGGTCCTGAGTGATCCTGAACGTCTTGAATTGATGTTGGGAGGATTAATTGATAGAAATACTAGAGGGATTCAAAATGGAGGGATTCTCTTGTTGGAATTGAGACCAGCAGGACAACGTCTAAAACTCAAAATCACCAGTAATTTCTCATATACAAAACAAAGGAATGAAAGCACTTTTGATCAAAATTCTGATCTTGGGACTGTATTAAGTTGGAACCCAAATACAGGAAGCCTTCAATTGACTCAAGCTGCTACTCAAAGATTATTGGCAAGTCTTGGTGGGAGATTAATCAGAAGACGAGATAGAGGGATAACAATATTTTTTCCCACAGCAGAAATCAAATAATTGCTGGTTCTAATGTTGACTCGTGTGAAGGTTCTCCTCCTAAAGTGATAAAAGGTACAAAAGTTAGTGCTACTTTCAACTTGTAGTGAAGTCAGTTTATTAAGAACCGCAATGACTGAAGTTCTCAAAGGTAGTCTCCCTCAAAGTATTGGAAGTACAGGAGGCCTTCTGAATTCTGCTGAAACTGAGGAGAAGTATGCAATAACTTGGACAAGTAAAAAATCACAAGCTTTTGAACTCCCTACAGGGGGAGCAGCCATGATGAACGAAGGAGAGAATATTATGTATTTTGCTAGAAAGGAGCAATGCCTAGCCTTAGGGACTCAATTTAGAGGTTTTAAGCCTAGAATTGAGGACTTTAAAATTTATAGAATTTTCCCAGGAGGAGATACAGAGTATCTTCATCCAAAAGATGGGGTATTCCCAGAAAAAGTTAATGAGGGTAGACCAATTACAAATCATAATCCTCGCAGAATTGGTCAGAATCCAAATCCTGCAAGCATTAAATTTACTGGTAAAAACACGTTCGACGCTTGATTAGATAACAACTTCTTAGGACTGATAGGTTTTAATTGTTTGTTAAGTCTGCGATGATAAATAAATGTCAATATCTGATCGTGTTTCTTTTTTAGATGCTGCTTCTAGGGGTATAAATTTTATTCCCTTAGTTCAAACTTGGCCAGCAGATCTTGAGACTCCTCTTTCTACATGGCTAAAAATTGGCCAGAAGAATCCACCAGGGGTTCTGCTTGAATCAGTTGAAGGTGGAGATACTTTGGGTAGGTGGAGTGTTGTAGCGTCCAATCCATTATGGGTAGTGACTATAAAAGGAGAGAAAATAACTAGAACTTGGAGAAATAACGAGAAAGAAGAATTTGTTGGAAATCCATTTGAACTTCTTAGAAAGTGTTTAGCACCATATAAATCGCAATTAATTCCTGGCCTGCCATCTTTAGGGCAGCTTTATGGAATGTGGGGATATGAGTTGATCAAATGGATTGAACCTAAAGTACCAGTGTATTCTCAAAATGATGAACAATTCCCTGATGGTATCTGGATGTTCATGGATAAAATTTTAATTTTTGATCAAGTTAAAAGACTAATCACAGCAGTATCTTATGGAGATTTGACGTCCGCGGATTCCCCTGAAGACGCGTATGAAAAAGCCTTCCAAGGAATTAAGGAATTTGAGAGTCTTATGCAAGAACCACTGCCTTCTATTAAATCTTTGAAATGGAACCAAAAGCCTTCAATACCTGATTCCATTGAGAGTAATTGGAGCAAGTCTGAATTTGAACATGCTGTTGAAGAAGCAAAAGAATACATTTCTAAAGGCGATATTTTTCAACTTGTTTTGAGTCAAAAATTTACGACCCAAGTTCCTCACTCTCCTTTGGAACTCTATAGGAGTTTGCGAATAGTCAACCCTTCTCCATTTATGGCTTTTTATGATTTTGGTGATTGGCAACTTATTGGATCTAGTCCCGAGGTCATGGTTCAGGCGAAGCCTATTGATAAAAAAGTTTCAGCAAGTTTACGCCCAATTGCAGGTACTCGCCCGAGAGGAAAAACTGCTAATGAAGATTCCGAGTTGGAAGCTCAACTTTTAGCTGATCCTAAAGAAATAGCTGAGCATGTCATGTTAGTAGATCTAGGCCGCAACGATTTAGGACGCGTCTGCAGAGCAGGTTCTGTATCAGTAAATGAATTAATGATTATCGAAAAATATTCGCATGTCATGCATATTGTTAGTGAGCTGCAGGGATACCTTAAAGATGATATGGATGTATGGGATTTATTGATGGCAGCATTCCCTGCAGGAACAGTCTCAGGGGCGCCAAAAATTAGAGCTATGCAATTAATTCATGAGTTGGAACCTCATATCAGAGGACCTTATTCTGGCGTATATGGTTCGATGGATTTAAATGGAGCATTAAATACTGCAATAACGATTCGTACAATGCTTGTGTCTCATCATTCCAAGGATCTTTTTAATGTGGAAGTTCAAGCCGGTGCAGGAATTGTGGCTGATTCAATTCCACAAAATGAATTTCAAGAAACTTTGAATAAAGCCAAAGGAATGCTTATCGCTTTGGGTTGCCTAGAACCTTCTATTTGATTTATGAAAGATTTTTTGCTCAAAGGCTTTGAAGTTGAACTTTTTACAGGTCTTAATACTGGAAAGCATGTAGGTGTATCTGATGCAGTAGCTAATGAGTTTTCAGATTTTGTGAAGGAACCAGATCAACGTAATCTTGAATATATTACAAAGCCTGAAAAATATTATGAAAATATCAAAGAATTACTTTTGGAGCCTAGAAGAAGATTGCGAAATTGGTTAAGAAGTAGAGATTTAACTATTTTGCCAGGAAGTACTTTAAGTTTAGGAGATAGTTCCAAGTTTATAAGATCTGATCCTTCAAATCCTTATCATAAATTTATTGAATTAAACTATGGTACAAAAGTAGTTACAGCTAGTATTCATATTAATTTAGGGATTGAAGACATATCTGTTATTTTTGAAGCTCTTCGTTTAGTTAGATGTGAGGCTGCTCTTTATTTAGCGCTAAGTGCAAGCTCTCCTTTTTTAGATGGTGTACCTACTGGAGTTCATTCACAAAGATGGATTCAATTTCCAAAAACACCAAAGAAAGTACCTTTGTTTTTAAATCATTCTCATTATGTGAAGTGGATAGAGCAACAACTTAATACGGGAACTATGTGCAATGAGCGCCATCTCTGGACTGCTGTTAGACCTAACGGATCGAGACGTCCTTACGAATTGAATCGATTGGAGCTTCGCATATGTGACTTGATTACAGATTGTGATTTGCTTTTGGCGATTACGGCTTTACTTGAATTGAGAGTCATTAGTCTTATAAAGAATCCAAATCAATTGGATCCAGTTAAAATCAGCAAGCTTAGCGCTGTTGAACTTGTTGATTTAAGTGATATGAATGAAGTGAAAGCTGCGACAAATAGTCTTGATGCTACTTTGTACCATTGGCGTGATGGCCATGAAATTTCTTGTCGTGATTGGATTACTGAATTAATTGATGAAGTAAAACCAATAGCAATTGAGTTAGACCTCTTGTCTGTTCTTGCACCAATTCAGGAAGTTTTGGATAAAGGGAATCAGTCAATGAAATGGCTGGAATCTTTTTCGCATGGAATGTCTTTGCCGCTTCTGCTTCAAGATTCTATTGAGACAATGAGAAATCAGGAAGATCACTCAAGAACTAAATTAGTTGACAATAGTTCCTCATGACTGAATTAGATAATTTTTCGATGTTAGAAGCATCTAAACAAGTTCCTGATAGAAAAGAATCGAGTCAGATTTTAGCCGACCATATGTCTGGCAGACTATTACAGAAACGTTTGGAGTTAGTTGAGGACCTTTGGGAAACTGTTGTGCGTAGTGAATGTCCATTAGAGCAAGTAGAACGTCTTTTACGCCTAAAACAATTAAGTAACTCAAGTGGGATTGTTGGGGAAGAACAGACTAATCAAATTAATGAGATTGTTGAATTGATCAAAGAAATGGATTTGGCAGAAGCTATTTCTGCGGCTAGAGCGTTTTCCTTATATTTTCAGTTAGTGAACATCCTTGAGCAAAGAATTGAGGAAGATAGTTACTTGGAAAGTATTAGTCGGGGCCAAGAAGAAAAAATTAATACTTCTATAGACCCGTTTGCTCCTCCATTGGCAAGTCAGACTGCTCCAGCAACTTTTAGTGAACTTTTTGACCGCTTACGTCGCTTAAATGTTCCGCCAGGACAGCTGGAGGAGTTGTTAAGAGAAATGGATATTCGACTTGTTTTTACAGCACACCCTACTGAAATAGTTAGACATACGGTTAGACATAAGCAACGCCGAGTAGCTAGTTTATTACAACAGCTTCAATCAGATGAAGTCTTTTCATTGTCTGAGAGAGATAATTTAAGATTGCAATTAGAGGAGGAGATAAGACTATGGTGGCGAACGGATGAGCTACATCAATTTAAGCCTACAGTGTTAGATGAAGTTGATTATGCACTGCACTATTTTCAACAGGTCTTATTTGATGCAATGCCTCAGCTGCGCCGTCGAATTTGTTCTGCTCTATCTCAAAGTTATCCAGATATTGATGTTCCTCAGGAAGCATTTTGTACTTTCGGGTCGTGGGTCGGCTCTGATAGAGATGGCAATCCGTCTGTAACACCGGAGATTACGTGGCGTACTGCTTGTTATCAACGGAAGTTGATGTTGGATCGCTATATGCATTCAGTACAAGAATTGAGAAATCAATTGAGTATCTCAATGCAATGGAGTCAAGTGAGTACTCAACTTCTTGAATCTTTGGAAATGGATCGTGTTCGTTTTCCACACATTTATGAAGAACGAGCAGCTAGATACAGACTTGAACCTTATCGATTAAAACTAAGTTATACACTTGAGCGTTTGAAGTTTACTCAACAACGCAATCAAGAACTTTCAGAAGCAGGTTGGGCGACAACTATAGAAAGGACTAATGTCTCTAATAATCCCGATGAAGATCTACATTATTGCTCTATTGATGAATTTAGAAGGGATCTAGAACTGATTAGAAACAGTCTGGTTGCAACTAATTTAAGTTGTGAACAATTAGATACACTATTGACTCAGGTTCATATTTTTGCCTTTTCATTGGCAAGCCTTGATATTCGACAAGAAAGTACTCGTCACAGTGAGGCCATTGACGAATTAACGAGATATCTCAATCTTCCCAAGAGCTATATAGAGATGACTGAAGATGAGAAAGTTATATGGTTGATGGATGAGCTGCAAACATTGAGACCATTAATTCCTTCAGCAGTTCAATGGTCCAAAAGTACTGAAGAAACATTTGCTGTATTTAGAATGCTTGATCGCTTGCAAAAAGAGTTTGGGAGCCGGATATGCCGTTCATATGTAATTTCGATGAGTCATACAGTTTCTGATCTTTTGGAGGTTCTTCTTCTTGCAAAAGAGTATGGATTAGTAGACATCTCTTCGGAATCTTCTGATTTACTAGTTATTCCTTTGTTTGAGACAGTCGAAGATCTTCAACATGCTCCATCGGTGATGGAGGAATTATTTCAATCTGAGATTTATCTTAAGTTATTACCTCGAGTGGGGGAAAAATCTCAACCACTACAAGAGCTAATGCTTGGTTATTCTGATAGCAACAAAGATTCAGGTTTTTTATCAAGCAATTGGGAGATTCATCAGGCGCAAATAGCTCTTCAGAATTTAGCCAGTAGTCATGGAGTTGCTTTACGCTTATTTCATGGTCGTGGTGGATCTGTTGGTAGAGGAGGGGGACCTGCGTATCAAGCCATACTTGCTCAACCCAGTGGAACATTAAAAGGACGCATTAAAATTACGGAACAAGGAGAAGTCCTAGCGTCAAAATACAGCCTGCCTGAACTTGCGCTTTATAACCTTGAGACAGTGACAACAGCTGTGTTGCAGAACAGCTTGGTAACTAATCAATGGGATGCAACTCCCAGTTGGAATGAGTTAATGACACGTTTAGCTGTCCGCTCTAGGCAACATTACAGAGCCCTTGTTCATGACAATCCTGATTTAGTTGCTTTTTTTCAAGAAGTAACTCCAATAGAGGAGATTAGTAAATTGCAAATATCTAGTCGCCCTGCTCGTAGGAAAACTGGTGCTAAAGATCTTTCGAGCTTAAGAGCTATTCCATGGGTTTTTGGTTGGACACAAAGTCGTTTTCTTTTACCTAGTTGGTTTGGTGTTGGAACAGCTTTGGAAGAAGAACTTAAGTCTGATCCAGACCACATTGAATTGTTAAGGATGCTTAATCAGCGTTGGCCTTTTTTTCGTATGTTGATCTCTAAGGTAGAGATGACTCTTTCTAAAGTAGATCTAGAGGTTGCTTACCATTACATGACTAGTCTTGGAAGTCATGAAAATAGAGAAGCGTTTAATTGTATTTTTGAAATAATTTCTAATGAGTACAAGTTAACTAGGCGATTGGTTTTAGAAATCACTGGTAAGCCAAAACTATTGAGTGCTGACCCAGCATTACAGTTGTCAGTAGATCTACGTAATCGCACAATAGTGCCTTTAGGCTTTCTTCAAGTGGCTTTACTCTGTCGTTTACGTGATCAAAATCGACAGCCACCTATGAGTGAGACTTTGTTAACCGAAGGTGATATTGGACGTACGTATAGTAGAAGTGAACTCTTAAGAGGTGCTTTGTTAACCATTAATGGCATTGCGGCTGGGATGCGCAACACAGGTTAAGAGTTGTTCCCTTTTCAGAACCCTAAATCATCTAAGCTTCCTTTAGGCTTTTTTTTAGAGCTCAATGAGGCTCCTACTGCTCAAGAACTTAATAGATTGCTATCTAGATGTAATGCAGATACTTATTCTTCAAGGAAATTATCTTTAGCCTTGAACAATAGTTATTGTAATCTTTCTATTTTGCAAGATAAAACATTTAAACTTTTTGGATTTGTTCGCATCACAAGTGACAAAGGATTAAATGCAAATTTATGGGACCTTGTTGCTGCTCCAGGGGATAATCAAAAAAAGTTTTTAGCTGTATTAATTCATCACGCACTTGCAATTATTAGAAAGGACTTACCTGGATGCAGTGTGTCAGTCTCTGCGCCAATTATTTCTATACGGCCGTTAGAAGAGGAAGGATTTATCATTGATCCAAGTGGGATAAGAACAATGGCTTATCGCATTAGATGAGATTTGTTTTTACGAGCATGGAGGGACTCGAACCCCCGACTCTCAGAACCGGAATCTGATGCTCTATCCAACTGAGCTACATGCCCAAAAATCGACCGTAAGTCGAAAGATGAGAACTAATAAAGTCTCAATAGAGTTAGCTTAGCTAAAGGTGCCTTAATTAAGATCAGCCTTCAGCAATTAGAACTGCGTTATTTCCGCAGTTACAGAAGCCTCAAATTGAAATTAACTGAGAAACGCCTTTTGGTTATTGGGCCTAATGGTGCTGGCAAATCAAACCTTTTAGAAGCAGTAGAGTTGTTAGGCAGTTTACGTTCCCATCGTTCGAGTAGTGACCAAGATCTAATTCATTGGGGAGCCAGTGAGGCAGTTGTTCGTGCAATTACAAGTGATGAGGAAAAACTTCAATTGGAATTTCGTAAATTAGGAGGAAGAAAAGCATCTAGAAATGGTAAATCGTTAGCTCGTCAATTGGATTTATTAGGCTCACTGAGATGTGTTGGTTTTAGTGCACTGGATTTAAGTTTAGTGAGAGGGGAACCTTTACTTCGTAGAAATTGGCTTGATCGAGTTGTGCAGCAACTTGAGCCAGTTTATGGGGATTTAATTACTAGATTTAATAGATTGTTGCGTCAGAGAAATCAACTCTGGCGTCAATGGAAAGATCGTTCAAAAGATGAGCATTATGCTCTTTTAGATGCTTTTGACTCACAAATGGCATTGGTCAGTACTCGGATTCATCGTCGCCGTATTAGGGCTTTAAAACATTTGGGACCTATTGCAGCAACTTGGCAAAAGCGTCTTAGCAAAGGCAAAGAAGATTTGGAGCTTAAGTATCATCCGGGTAGTATTTTGGAAGGAGAGGAGGAGGAATTGGCATGGCGATTAACTATTGAAAAACAACTGGCTGAGCAGCGCAATGAAGAAGAGCGATTAGGTATTTGTAAAGTTGGGCCTCATCGTGATGAGGTGTTATTTCTATTGAATGGGGTTCCAGCTCGTAAGTTTGGCTCTGCTGGCCAGCAAAGGACACTTGTTTTGGCTTTGAAATTAGCTGAGTTGGAATTTGTTGGAGAAATGTATAAAGACCCTCCAATATTGCTTTTAGATGATGTATTTGCAGAACTTGATCCTATTCGACAGCTTTTACTTCTTGAGGCAGTTGGTGACAACCATCAATGTTTAATAAGTGCAACCCATTTGGATGCTTTTGAAGGCGATTGGAGGAAAAATTCTCAAATCCTTGAATTAGCATTGCAGCAAGATGGAATTCTGGAAGTCGGTTAATGTAAAAAGCGTTTATTATCTTTAGATGGAACAAGCTCTTTCTTACCTCCATCCCAATCCTGGATGGGTAAATTGTAATCGAGCAATTACAACGAATTCACAGAATGGCAGCTCTGCTGACATGGTAGGAAAACACTGCATTCTAGAGCTATATGGATGCGATCAATATAAACTCAATGATGAAGCATTTGTGAGAACTAGTTTGACAGCTGCTTCCAAGATTGCAGGTGCAAAACTCCTTAATATGATCACGCACAGATTTCAGCCTCAGGGGATAACAGGGTTAGCACTCTTAGCTGAATCTCATATTTCAATACATACTTGGCCTGAAAGTAGATACGCGGCAATTGATGTATTTACTTGTGGTAATCAAACAATGCCTGAAAAGGCCTGCAACTTATTGGCTAGAGAGTTTGGTGCTAAAAGCAATCTTTTAAAGAGTTTTATTAGAGATACACCGCATCACATGGAAGATCTAACAAGAAATCCATGACTTAATATTTGTATTTCTCTTCTTGACTAACAAAATTGGTCTTTAAGAAATCTTAGGAGTGTCAGATAAATTATTTTCACGATTAAGTTTGCCACTTATTAACCCTTCCAGGTCAACACTAATTGCAGAAAATCCAATAGATAAGAAATAATCTATAAGCTCTGTTCGATTTGAGTGGCTTAATAAATCGCTGATTCGATTTGTGGGCACTTCAATTCTTGCAACTAAACCTTGCACTCTTACCCTTACTTTAGGAAACCCCTTGTCAATTAACCATTTCTCGGCTTTGGCTACTTGTTTGAGACGTTCCAAATTTATGGGATCTCCATAGTGGAATCGTGAAGCTAAACAAGGTTGAGCGGGTTTATCCCACCAGGGTAAACCAAGTGCTTTTGAAATCTCACGTATAGAAGCTTTGTTAATTTGTAGTTCTGCTAGTGGAGATTTAACTCCTGCTAAATGTGCTGCTTCAATGCCTGGACGATAATCTTTTATATCATCTGCATTAACTCCATCTACTACTTGAGCATTTGAAAATTTCTTTGCAATTATTCCAAGATTATTATGGAGTTCCTTTTTACAGGCAAAACATCTGTCAATTGGATTTGCTTTGTAATTGGGATCTTGTAGTTCATTAGTTTTACATTCCTGATGCTCTATCCCTATCCATCTTGCTTGCAAACGGGCTTCTTCAAGAAGATGAGGAGCTAGTGATGCAGATACACCAGTAACAGCAATAGCATTGTTATCTAATTGTTCTTTCCCAATTGCAGCTATAAGAGAGCTATCTACACCTCCTGAATATGCAATGCAAACTTTTTTAAGGTCTTTAATGAAATCTCTTAACAGATCAAGCTGTTTAACATTTGATTTTGCAAGTTGATCTTGTAGCTTTAGCATCATGTTTTACTTTAAGACTTTTTTGAAGATTTTCTTCATTAGTGAGATCTAGTTAAGCTTTATTTAGGATGGATTATTTAATGGAGTCAAATCAAGATTCAAATACTTCAGTAAGAAACGACAAGTCTTCAGTCATTGGTAGAAAAAAATCTATTGGAATAGTTACTGCTGCTGATAGTAAAGAGCGTAGCCATGGTCAATTGCATGTTTATGACGGAGAAGGCAAGGGAAAAAGTCAAGCTGCACTTGGAGTTGTTTTAAGGACTATTGGTTTAGGAATTTGCGAGGAGCGAAGGACTAGAGTTTTACTGCTTAGGTTTCTAAAGGGTCCTGGTAGGTCCTATGACGAGGATGCAGCAATAGAAGCATTGCAACAGGGGTTCCCACATTTAATTGACCAAGTCAGGACTGGTAGGGCGGACTTTTTTACTGCTGAGGAAGCTACGAGATTTGATCAAACAGAGGCAAAGCGAGGATGGGATATTGCTAAAGGAGCAATTGCAAGTGCGCTTTATTCGGTAGTCGTACTGGACGAGCTCAACCCTGTTCTAGACCTTGGTTTATTGGCTATAGAAGAAGTTGTTAAGACAATTGCTTCTAGGCCTGCAGGAATGGAGATTATTGTCACTGGTAGGGCTGCTCCGCGACCGCTTATTCAAATTGCGGAATTGCATTCTGAAATGCGTGCTCACCGTAGACCTCATGGGGATAATGTTTATGCGATTGCTAACGGATCACCGGGTGGAATTGAGATATATACCGGCGAGGGGAAAGGAAAATCTACCAGCGCTTTAGGCAAGGCTTTGCAAGCTATAGGGAAAGGAATTAGTCAAGACAAAAGTCATCGGGTTTTGATTTTGCAATGGCTTAAAGGTGGGAATGGATACACGGAGGATGCAGCGATTGCTGCACTTAGAGAAAGTTATCCTCATTTAGTTGACCATTTACGTTCTGCCAGGGATGCGATTGTTTGGCGAGGACAGCAACAACCTATTGATTATGTTGAAGCTGAACGCGCTTGGGAAATTGCGAGAGCAGCAATTAGCAGCGGTTTATATAAGACTGTTATCCTTGATGAACTCAACCCTACTGTTGATTTGGAACTTCTTCCTGTAGAACCAATTGTTGAAACCTTGCTTCGAAAACCTGCAGAAACGGAAGTAATTATTACTGGGCGTTGTAAAAATCACCCTCCTTACTTTGACTTGGCAAGTGTACATTCAGAAATGGTTTGCCACAAACATTATGCTGAGAAAGGTATTGATTTAAAAAGAGGAGTTGATTATTAATTGCTAATTTATAATTAGAAATTAGCTTGAGACCAAGCTTCAATTCCACCTAATATATTGGTTGCTTCTATTCCATAGTCTTTTAATATCATAGCTGCTTGGATTGATCTCTTGCCTGTTGAACAGTGAATAAAAAGTTTTTTCCCGCAAGATAGATCTTTGATCTTATTTATATACTCTTCACTTTTAATTCTCTCAAGCGGAATTGATATAGATTGATTTATGGACTGGATGTTATGTTCTCTAGTGGTTCTGACATCGATAAGTAATACTTTGGGTTCATCATATTCTAGTAACTCTTTTAGATCAAAGACAGAAATACTAGGTATAGAATTCTTTATAGCTTTGTTAGAAGAGCAAAACTCTTGATAATCAATTAATTCAATAATTGGCTTTCTAAGCTTATCTCTTCTTAGACTTAACTCTTTAAATTTCATTGTAAGTGCATCAATTACAAGAAGTCTTCCATCTAAAGTATCCCCTATTTCAGTAATAATTTTTATTGTTTCTGAAGCTTGGATTATTCCTACAAGACCTGGCAATATACCCATTACTCCTGCTTCAGAGCACGATGGCATAAGTTCTGGATCAGGAGGTTCAGGAATTAAATCTCTAAATGTAGGACTACCTTCTCTAAGATTGAATACAGTTGAATGGCCTTCGAATTTTGCAATTGCTCCATAAATATTTGGCTTCCCTAGAATTTCACTAGCATCATTTATGAGATATCTGCTTTCGAAATTATCTGTACAATCACAAATAACATCAAAAGGCTGAAGTATTTCTAAAGCATTTTCGGTTGTAAGTAATGTATTAAATACCTCCACGTTAATATTCGGGTTTAGAGCTAAAATACTTTTCTTAGCAGATTCTATTTTTGTATTCCCAATTGAATTTGTTTCATGAATGACTTGCCTTTGAAGATTTGATTTTTCCACTAAGTCTGAATCTACAATACCAATATGACCAATACCTGCAGCTGCAAGATATAAAAGAAGAGGTGAACCTAGTCCCCCACACCCTATACAAATTACAGAACTATTTTTGAGCCTTCTTTGACCATTTTCTCCAATTTCTGGTAATAAAAGATGTCTAGAATATCTTTCTAGTTCATCTGAGGATAATTCCAGATGATTTGCATTAAATAAATTCATTGTTAATGGGAATTAAAAGACATGATTTCCACTTTTGCGAACTACTGGAATTTCTAGAGAATCAATCATATATGAACTTTTAAGCCACCATGCACGCATTTTCTGGTTGCCATTAACGATAATCATTAAATTAGGTGAAAAATTCATAGATAGATCCATCTGTGAAGGAAAAGTCGATCCCATTGGATGGGAGTGAGCTGCCCCTAATACTGTTAAATTTTTTGATCGACCCCATTTTTGCGCAAGAAGTTGTTCAATTGGATCTATTAGAAATCTATTTTCTCTTGACCCTTCTTTGAAAAGAGTAGTTTTATTAAGTTCATAACATCTTTCACTGTCTGCATTTATTGAATTACTCCAAATATTGCAACATGGCCAAACTAATTCAATTTGGAAAATATTACGTCCTTCGAGATTTTCTGCTTTAATTGATTTTCCTAGTAGTAAAGCGCATCCTTCTTCTGGCTTTACCGTTAAGAGGCTCGAACTAAGAATCCTTTCAGAATCCTTATGTAATTCAACATGACTTGGATTATTCATAGGAATCTCTTTGTTCGGTCCTCTCTCTATCAGGGTTCGGCATTATCTCTAAATCAATGTTGGCACTTAAAAGATTATTTAGATACACTCAAACCAACATAAAATTTGTAAACTTGTGGTAATGAGTGATGTCAGTCCTGAGTCAAATCAAGACTCGAAAACTGAGACGACCCCCTCTGGTCCAAGTATCTCAGATCGTGCTAATGATTTCATGGGTCAAGCCAATGAAATCCTTGGGAAAGTTGATTGGTCTCAAATGGGTAAATATGGTAAAGCTGCAGGGATCATTGCAGTTGTAATCCTTGCCCAAATTGTAATCAAGGTAGTTGTTGACACTGTTAACTTCTTCCCAATTTTGCCAGGCTTGCTAGAACTTTTAGGCCTTGTAGTTGTTGGACAATGGAGTTGGCAAAATCTTACTACAAGTGAAAAGCGAGCTGCAGTTGTAGAAAAAGTTCAAAATCTTAGGAAGGAATACATAGATTAACTCAATGATTACTTGCTTAAGAGTATCGTAATTTTATCAAGAGTAGATATAGAGCTTTGTTGATAATTTCCTCCAAATAAGTTTGCATGGTTTAATAAGTGATACAGGTTATATATGTCAGATCTTTCTTCATGACTTTTAGCTAATGGGTATGTCTCGTTGTATCCGTTATAAAAATCAATAGAGAATCCTCCGAATAATTTTGTCATTGCAATATCGACTTCTCTATCTGCCCACCAAATTGCAGGATCAAATATTATACCTTTTCCATCTCTATGAATTCCAGTATTTCCTTTCCACAAGTCTCCATGAACTATCGAGGGCTGGGGATCATGTTTGTCAAGATATTCAATAAGTTTAGAAAAAAGCTTGTCTTTTTGAATACATAAGCCCCATTCTTCGGCCATAGCCAATTGAGGGGCTAATCGAAGTGTGACAAAGCACTCCCCCCAGCTTTTTCGCCATCCTCCAACTTGTGTGCTGCGACCAATAAATCCATCTTCTTGCCAACCAAAACTCTTTTGACTGTGCTCTGCAGAGTGCTTGTGCATTAGAGCTAAACCTTCACCTAACTTTCTTTCATTGCCTCTATTTATGTCGATCCAAGACATTAATAATATTGCTGCTGTTTCTAGTTTTTGAGTGATAATTGGTTTGGGTATTATTAAAAAATTTGGATCTATCTTTTCATTTAATGAAGCAAGCCCTATCTCTTCATATTTCAACATTCCAATATTTTCTACAGGACATGTTTTCGCAAAAAACTTTTCTCCTGTGCTTAATTTAATTTTCCATGCATCATGAATACAACCTCCAGTTACGGCGGTCGCCTCAATGATTTTTTCTCCTGAAAGAGGTCCTTTAGTGCTGACTACTTCTTCTCTAAGAGCGAAGTCCATTAGCTTGTCCTTTGTGGATGCTCTTACAATTACTGATTATGCTTGAGCAATCAGTAATTGTAATTGGTGGTGGGATAGCTGGTTTAACCGCAGGAGCCTTATTGGCTCATGAAGGGATCAATGTAACTTTGCTTGAGGCACATAATCAAGTAGGTGGGTGTGCAGGTACATTTCGACGAGGACCTTATATTTTTGATGTTGGAGCAACACAAGTTGCTGGCTTTGAAAGAGGCGGTATTCATGAGCGAATTTTCAGACATCTTCAATGGCCTTTACCTAGCGCAGATGTCCTAGACCCTGCTTGTGTAGTCCACCTTGGGGATGGGAAGAGACCAATACATCTCTGGCACGATCCTTCCAAATGGCAAGAAGAAAGAAAGGATCAATTCCCTGGGAGTGAGCTTTTTTGGTATTTATGTAGTCAATTACATCAAAGCAATTGGTCCTTTGCTTGCAATGATCCGATTCTGCCTATTCAAAATTACTGGGATTTAAAGCAGTTTGTTAAAGCAACGAGGCCGATGAATGTATTGTCTGGATTCTTCAGCCGGTCATCTGTCACTGACCTCCTTTGGCTTTGTGCATGTAATCAAGATAAACGATTGAAAGCATTTTTAGACTTGCAACTAAAACTTTATTCTCAAGAGCTAAGTGATGAAACAGCTGCTTTATATGGAGCAACTGTTCTTCAAATGGCGCAGGCTCCACTTGGGTTATATCACCTTCATGGGTCTATGCAAAAACTTAGCGATCATTTACTTGCTTGTTTTTTACGAGATGGTGGAAATTTATTATTAGGTCATAAAGTTGTAGAAATAGTAAAAAAAAATGAGAACAGTGGATGGAAGTTAAAAGTAATCAACAAACAATTGTCGTTAAACTTTCAAGCATCAGATTTGATATTTACCCTTCCCCCACAGAGTCTATTAGACTTAGTTGTTGGATTGCCTCTAAAATATCGCCATAGATTAGAGAATCTATCACAACCCTCTGGAGCTATTGTTTTTTATGGCGCAATTAAACGGTGTCATCTTCCTTTAAACATTGCAGGGCATATTCAAGTAATGTCTGATAAACAAGGTTCATTATTTATTTCTATTAGTCAAGAAGGGGATGGCCGTGCTCCTGTTGGTGAAGCAACTGTCATTGCAAGTGCTTTTACAGATGTTTCACCTTGGATGTCTTGCAATGAAGTTGAATATCGAATACAAAAAAAATTGGCTCTAACAAACATTACGGAAGTTTTAAATACAGAGTTAAATATTGAACATGAGAATTGGCAGCATAAAGAATTAGCAACTCCAAAAAGTTTTGCAAAATGGACAGGTCGTCCTCAAGGTATTGTTGGTGGTTTAGGGCAGAAGCCAACAATTTTTGGACCTTTTGGATTATCTAGTAGAACTCCTATGAATGGTTTATGGTTATGTGGTGATTCTATTTACCCTGGTGAAGGTACAGCGGGAGTAAGTCAGTCTTCTGTTATGGCTTGTAAGCAATTCATGTCTGAAAAGGGGCTAGAATTAAATTTAAGTCGATAATTTCTTGCTGTTAATAAAATTAGGCCTAGTGCTTTGAGTTGCTTCTAGTTCTTGTTGTAATCCTGACCAGTCTTTTGATCTGATAATTGCTTCTAGAGCTTCTATTGATGATCTATAAGATGTCATAGCATCTAATATGGCTGATGTATTATTTTCTGCCATTGCGACTCCAAGATAAGGATTACCCCCTCCTATTCTTGTGGTATCTTCAAAACCACTAGAAGCAATTGCTTGGGCTAGTTTTAGCAATTTAGCATTTTTCTCATTGCCCACTGTTTGTATTAATGCAGCACTTATAAATACTGGTAAATGTGAGATCAGAGCTACTGCCTGATCATGCATTTTGGGATCTGTTGTAATCCAGTTGCTTCCAAGATCTATAGCTAATTGATGTACTATTTCAAGAGCCTTAAGATCAGTTGCCTGGTTAGGGGTAGCTATCCAAGGGCGATTATTAAATAATCCAAATTTGCCAGCATCTACTCCAGTTTCTATTGTTCCGGCCATAGGATGACTTCCTACAAATCTAGGGTGTAATTTTTGCCATGAATTGATAACAGGAACTTTTACAGAGCCTACATCTGTAATTACAGCATTTTCAGGTAGTGCATGAATTAATTCTTCTGGTGGATGAATAAGTTGAGATAATGGCAATGCCATGATTACCATTGAACAATCTTTAAGTATTTTAAATTCCGTACTTATAAGTTGGGCTAACCCTCGTGATTGAGCCTTTTTTAACGTTTGCTTTCGACGCACTACCCCATAGACTTCATATCCTAATTTTTGAAGATCTAGTCCTAGAGACCCTCCAATGAGACCAAGTCCAACTATGCCAATGCGATGTAATACCATTAATCTTGAGAATGCTCCTTATTCGTCTTAACTTTCGCTTTACTATAGGGCGGAAATTATCTTCGTTAAGTAATCTCAATATATGATTGAGGCATATGCTCATAATTATCTAAAGAACCTCCTAAAGGAGGATGATTTGATTTGGCCTCATAATTTGACTTTGAGTAGACTTGTTTCCAGGAGTTTGCGTCGAAGAGATAAATCAATTTTTCAGCTCGAAATAAGTAATCATGAGGATTATTGGTTAGGTGTTCTTATTCCCCTTTGCTTGCAAAGCTTTGGAGCTGTATTGGTTGTTACATCAAGTCAAAAAAATCGATTGTTTCAAGTGGAAATTCCTAGGCTAAAAGAGGAGGGATTAACTCTCCCTATATGGGAAGGAGCTGACCCACCTTTAGATGGGAAGGTTTGGGTTCTAGATTTTGTCGGTTTTGTTAATGCGTTTCGTAAAAACCATCTTTCTTCAAGACAATTAATTATTCCAGAAGGAGAGTTTTTTAGCAGGAGAATCCGAGAGGCAATGGCTATACATGTTTCTTCTTCTCATTGGGATTGTTTAAGAAGAGCCTATCCCTCTACATCATCTGCATTAATTAATTTATATGAGCGTTTAAGTCGTAGATTATTTTCACAGGCTATTCGCCCTGATGCATTAGTAAGGATTGATTTAAGCGATGTTTTGAGATTAAAAGATTTATTAGGAGTGCTCCCCCAGCCCCCAGCACCATGGGCAGATGTACTGGATGCCACAAATCAACGATGGGCTAGTTGGGCTGAACTTGATTACAAGCTTCTCGATTGGACATGGCACTTACAACCTTTAGAACCATTGCACATTCTTCATAAACTTTTTATTGATAATCCTTTTGTTCTGTTAAGCGGCGCATTTCAACATGAATTGGGATGTCTCGATACACTTGCAAACGTTAAGGTCAAATTAGGTAGTCCAATTTATCAAGATCCCATTAAACTATTTGTTCCTTATCGACAACCTTTGCCTAATGCAGAATGCTTTACAGAACATTTGTTGGAGCAATCTAGACGTTTGATATTGGGACGCCAAGGTCTCACAGTTATTCTTCTTGATGATCTTCGATTGCTGAGACAATTAACCTCTGAACTTGCTTCTGAGTTTGGGACAAGAGTGGTTTATGAATCTACGGCTCCTGATTCTAATGGAGTGATCTGTTGTACTTCTTCTTGGTGGCTTGCCTCACATATTCATCTCCCTTCTCCAGAACAATTAATACTAGCTTTACTCCCAATTAGTAGCTTGGAAACTCCCTTGACTGCTTCTAGGGTTGAAGCCTTTAAACAGCAAGGACGTGATTGGTTTCGAGACTTGCTTTTACCAGAGTGTTTAGGACTTTTGCCACGATTGGTTTTACCTGTTAGGAAAAATCAAGGACGAATTGCTGTCTTAGATGGACGGTTGCGTTCACGAGCTTGGGGAATGAAGGTTTTTGATGCTCTTGAACCTTGGACTCCGTTAGAACGTCTTTTGCCTGATTAATGAAATAGGCATTTCAATTTACATTTCATAGAATGATATTAATCAAATTACAACACATGGGAGAAGCTCGACGTAGATCTAAAAATGATCTAGGCAACCAAAATCCAAAAAACAAACATCAAGTAGGCAAGAATGATTCCCCACGAATTATTGATTGGCTTCCTTTAACAGTGAAACAAAGAAATAAATTTCTTGAGATAACTGTTCAAGGTGGTTGGATAGGTATAGGCCTTTTGGCTGTTATATGGATTGTGGTGCGGATTGTCGGTCCTGCGGCAGGATGGTGGGTTCCCGCCGATTTACATTGAGTACTTGAGATTAAGCTTATGCAGCATTAGATATTTTTTTCATGACAGGTGGTGTATTTGCTGCACGAGCTGCTGATGCCAGAGGTTTCATGGAATTAGCGCTCACTTCTGAACCTTCGGTTAACTTTTGACGAACTAATTTTTCTATTTTCTCTTTTGCTTCTGAATTTTCTTCTAGCCAAGTAATTGTATTGTCTCGCCCTTGACCTATATTATCTCCTTCATAGCTATACCAAGCACCTTTGCGGGTGACAATATTTGTTTCTTCTGCCATATCAAGTAGACATCCTAATGTGCTAATGCCTTTTCCAAATAAAATATCAAATTCAGCAATTCGAAATGGAGGAGCAACTTTGTTTTTTGCAACCTTTACTTTGGCACGTATCCCATATTCCTCTGTGCCTCTTTTCAGGGTTTGAATTCGCCTGATATCGAGTCGCACAGAGGCATAAAATTTTAGAGCATTCCCACCTGTAGTCGTTTCAGGGTTTCCATAGGTAACTCCAATTTTGAGTCGTAATTGATTTAGAAAGATCACAGTACAGCCTGATTTCCCTATATTCCCCGTAATTTTTCGCATTGCTTGACTCATTAATCTCGCTTGGCTACCTACTGCATGATCGCCCATTTCCCCTTCAATTTCTGATCGAGGCGTGAGTGCTGCTACTGAATCAACAACCACAAGGTCAACAGCTGATGATCGAATTAATTGATCAACAATCTCTAGCGCCATTTCTCCTGTATCGGGTTGTGAGACCAAAAGGTTTTCAATGTCAACTCCTAGAGATGCTGCATATACAGGGTCTAGAGCATGTTCTGCATCAACAAAAGCGGCTACTCCACCCCGTTTTTGAACCTCGGCGATAGCATGTAATGTCAGCGTTGTTTTACCAGAACTTTCTGGACCATAGACTTCTACGACCCTACCTTTGGGATATCCACCGCCTAAGGCAAGATCAAGAGTCAGTGCTCCAGTAGAGATTGTCTCCACACGCATTTTGGAAGCATCCCCTAAGCGCATGATGGAGCCTTTGCCAAAGTTTCGTTCTATTTGACCTAGTACAAGGCTGAGAGCTTTATCTCTTTCTCCAGAACGTGCTTCATTTGGAGGACAGGATGAGTTGGAAGATGAGATTGACTTAATTTCGTTTGACATTGTGATTACTTATCTGAGTGAAAAGCAAAGTTGTGGCAAGTTTTGATGGATGAAAAATTCAGCATTCACAGCTTGTCCCTTTCGCCATTAGTACACACGTACGCTAACGAGTCAAGGCCAATTCGCCAATGGGGACATTAATTTTTCTGGCTTTAATAAATGGATGTCTGAAGGAAGATCTTTTCTATCGTCAGGCTTCAGATAGCCCCAATCAGCTAAATAGCATGGGATGGAACTTATCCCAGGAGTATTGAGAACTGTCTCAAGGGTTGCTCTACGATCTTCAATAAAACCACGAACCGAATGATCTTTCGAGATTTGAAGTAAGACAGTAGTTTTTTGGCCTGATTCGTGACCATATAGGAAGTTGGGATGCAGATTGAAATGGTTTAGTAGCTCTGAAGTGAATTCAGCACTCTTGGTTGTTAATACTCCAAAGTCGACGCTTTCATTTTCTAGTTGATGAATTCTTTCTGCGATATTCGGAAATAATTTATGACTTGCGAGCCATTTTTTCTTATCAGTCTTAATAGTTTCTTTTCGGATATTGTCTAACGCATTTTGTAATTGCTTAGGTTCCCATCCCCATGTTTTGAGGGCTGTGTGGCAATTTTTGTGATATTCATTTGCAAAATGGAAGGCACCATGCATCGAGAGAGGACTATCTTTTCTGATTAGTTCTGCTGTTAGCAGAACCATCTCCCAACCGTTTTTTACCCATGGACGAAGTTGACGGAACTCGTGAGGCATCTCAAGAGGTAATTGATCGTCTGTATCAAGTGCCCCTTGAATTTTTAAAAATGCTTTGCGAGAACTATCCCAATATTCCAATAGACCATCAACAATGACTCCATCAAAGTCAAAAACCAAAATTTGCGGCAGTGTCACAAAAAGATTGAAAAAACTGGGGCGCTAGGATTCGAACCTAGGAATGGCGAGACCAAAACCCGCTGCCTTACCACTTGGCGACGCCCCATTGAGGACTGAGTCTTTAGAAGGGACTCTTCTTTACTTATACAAAATAATTGCACATTGTGGACTCACCAAGTTCATCTCATCACGACATGGTTTTTGATTGATATGAGTTAAATGCACTTGAATTGCTTTTTCTTGCGCTTTTAATTAATTAATAGTGCATTCTATATTCATTGTTTAACCATGGTTTGATAAGCCCTTTGGCCAATTTCAAGGCTTTATCCCACCCTTCAGGCCAGTCAATTAGTTTTTTATTTTGTGCTTTGGCTTCGATTAAAAAAGGTTGTATTAATTTTCGAGCCATTCCACCAAATGCAATTCCTGCTAAACGATGATTCTTTTGTAAATGAAGAATGGTTTGCTCATTTGTTCCTCCTGCAAGCTGAATAGGACCAGGTGGAGCTATAGAATGCATTTTCTCTAAGAGTAATATTGCTGCTTTGGCAGTCCCACGTCCTATGTCACCACTCATAGGACGGCCATCAAGTTGCCAGATAGGTTTTTGATTGTATCTACATAAACATTCATGGCGGGACCAAAGTTCTTGCGAGAGTTGATCTTTTGTAATTCCATGACCTTCTAATCCACAGCTAACTGCAACTCTTTTTAATTGCACTTTAGACTTCACAACTTCTTTTACAGATTGTTCAAATGCTTTAATTCGCCCTGGAGCAGTATGAATCTCAATTGCATCAGGCTTAGCTTTAGAAATTAAATTTCCAAAATCTTGAATTCTTAGAAGATTATCCTTTTCTTGAATTAATTCTAAAGGACAAGCTGGAATGCAGCGCCCACACCCATAACAGAGATCTTGAATTATTCCTAGTGTTGGATTTATTGCATTGGTAGGGCATACTTTTTCACATGGCCTTGAACATTCTTTTGGACAAACTTTTGGATTGAAATACGCTTTTCTAAAATGAATATCTTTACCATCACTTAAGGAAATCATTAGCCAAGGTTTAATGCCAAGATTGTCTTTTGCCCAGGTGATACCTTCTCTTGCAGCTGCAACAACTGCAATATCAGCTGCTATATCTATACAATTCACACCCGCTGCTGCATAAACAGAACATAAATCAGAAATAGAAGTTAGATCATCATTACTGGCGCCACAAATTAATTTCACCCAAGTTCCTCTTCTCAAGGAAATTTCATTTGAATAGTGACTTTCGTTCAATGAAAAACTCAATCTTTCGTTTATTGGATAAAAGAGCGCATAGATTGCCATCGAAGAGCTCTTGCACCCCCCATTTCTATAACAATTTTTAATCTGGGCTCTTTATCGCATAAATCACATAGAGAAAGTATTTCTGAACGAGATAAGACTTGTCCTTCTAATAGCCAAAGAACTACAGATTTCTCTCCCGCAAGCAATTCATTTACTTGCGGAATAACTTGTTGTACTTCGCCTAATGCTCCATTGCGGCCTACATTTTGGTGTCCTAAATGAGGTGGTCGTATTCCATGAAGCTTGAGAAGAAAAGCTTCTGGATCTCCTAGTCCTCGTACAGAAGTGATTTGAGTCTTATAGCCAGCTGCTTTAAGGCGTCTTAATAAACGTGTTTCTGCTCCACCTTCCAAAGGAACATTGATCGCAAGACATCCAGAAGCCTCAAGATCATGACGAAATTTTCTACCAGATAGCAAAAGAGGCATTCTTTTGAATGAAATCAATTTTATTTATTTAGATTCTGGCAGCTAAATGGTGAACTTTGAAGGGGGCTTTAGTGTATTCTATTAAAACGCAGTGTTTATCTGTGCCCGTATGCTAGCCGGGCCTCCAGAAGACAAGGCTGTTCCAGCGTTTGCGTTGGATCTATTGGTTAGTACAGATGGCTTTTTGCTGAATCTGTCGAGAAACTAATCGAACTTTATTAATTCGATCCAGTCTCAGCCAGCTGATTTTTTGCTAGCCCTAGCTGAACAAGATTTTAAATACCTATTAATTTAGGTTTGACTTTTTTGTTAATTCAGGGTTTTTAATCAGCTAATAACTCAATATAAGTTGCTTTTAATTAAGTGCTTCACAAGCTGGCTTTATTGTTCTTATGTCTATAGGCATTTTAGGGAAGAAATTGGGCATGTCCCAGTTCTTTGATGAGAAGGGTAGGTCTATACCAGTTACTTTGGTAGAGGCAGGTCCTTGTCGAATTACTCAACTTAAAAGTTCAGCAACTGATGGTTATTCTGCTGTTCAGATTGCCTTTGGTGCTGTGCGTGAGAAATTAATCAATAAGCCTTTTCAAGGTCATCTTGCAAAGTCTGGAGATGACTTGTTGCGCTACATGAGTGAATATCGCGTAAAAGATGTTGGAGAATTTCAGTTAGGAGCTCAAATTACAGTTGGTGATTTTGAGGAAGGACAGAAAGTAGATGTTAGTGGTACCAGTATGGGTAGAGGTTTTTCTGGGTATCAAAAAAGACATGGTTTTAGTCGCGGACCAATGAGCCATGGTTCAAAAAATCACCGGGAACCTGGTTCTACAGGTGCTGGCACTACGCCTGGAAGAATTTATCCAGGTAAAAGGATGGCAGGTCGTTATGGTGGCAAGAAGATTACTACCAGAGGACTCATGATTATGAAGGTAGATAGCGATAAAAATCTTTTAGTGATCAAGGGTTCTCTTCCTGGTAAACCAGGATCCTTGCTTAACATTCGTCCCGCTAAGTGTGTTGGATTGAATTCATCAAAAGGAGGGAATAAGTAATGGCTAATTGTGCTGTTCTTGATTGGCAGGGTAAGGAAGCTGGTAAAGCGAGCTTAAATTTAAAGGTTGCTAAAGATTCTAGTGCTGTTGATTTAATGCATAGAGCTGTTCTACGCCAGCAGGCTCATTCCCGCCAAGGCACTGCAAGTACTTTGACTAGAGCTGAAGTGCGAGGTGGAGGTCGTAAACCTTACAAGCAAAAAGGTACTGGTAGGGCTAGGCAGGGTTCTATTAGAACTCCTCTTCGCCCTGGAGGAGGAATTATTTTTGGTCCTAAGCCAAGACAATATAATCTCTCCATGAATCGCAAGGAAAGACGCTTAGCGTTAAGGACTGCTCTAATGGCTAGATTCAATGATGTCATTGCTGTCAAAGACTTTGGTTCCAAGCTTAAAGTTCCAAAGACTAAGGAAATTCAAGATTTTCTTGCACGTTTGGATATTTCATCGAACTCCAAAGTGCTTATAATTCTTTCTCAACCTTCCGATATTATTCGTCGATCTGTAAGGAATTTAGAGAAGGTAAAATTAATTGCCGCAGAGCACCTCAATGTTTTTGACTTGCTTAATGCCAACTCCTTGATTATTGGTGAAGATGCTTTAGGCAAAATTAAAGAGGTATATGGAGATGACTGAGATGTTTAAAGAGCGACTTGCTGATGTAATTCGACGTCCGTTGATTACAGAAAAAGCTACGAAAGGCCTTGATATCAATCAATATACTTTCGAAGTTGATCATCGCGCGGCAAAGCCTGATATCAAGGCAGCTGTAGAGAAACTGTTTGATGTAAAAGTAATTGGTATTAGTACTATGAATCCTCCTCGGCGTAGCAGGAGAGTTGGGCGCTTTTCTGGTAAAAGAGCTCAGGTTAAGAAGGCCATTGTGAGATTGGCTGAAGGTAATTCCATTCAATTATTCCCAGATTCTGAAAGTTAAAAATGGCAATCCGTACTTTCCGTCCTTATACACCTGGTACCCGTACAAGGGTCGTCACAGACTTTAATGAGGTAACTGGTCGCAAACCCGAACGTTCTCTAGTTATTGCAAAGCACCGCTTAAAAGGACGCAATAATAGAGGGGTTATTACATGTCGCCATAGAGGAGGTGGACATAAAAGGCAATATAGATTGGTTGATTTTCGTCGCAATAAGCATGGTGTACCAGCGAAGGTTGCTGCGATTCACTATGATCCACATCGCAATGCTCGTTTAGCATTGCTTTTTTACAAAGATGGCGAAAAGAGGTATATCTTAGCTCCAGCTGGAATAAGCATTGGGCAAGAAGTGCTATCGGGGAAAGATGTTCCAATTGAGATAGGTAATGCACTACCGTTATCTTCTATTCCGTTAGGATCTAGTGTTCACTGCGTGGAATTGTATCCAGGGAGAGGCGGACAAATGGTTCGTTGTGCTGGATCAAGTGCTCAGCTTATGGCTAAGGAAGGAGAGTATGTAGCTTTAAAGCTTCCTTCCACAGAAGTTAGATTAGTTAGAGGAGAATGCTATGCCACACTCGGAGAAGTGGGGAATTCAGAAATTCGAAATACAAGTTTAGGCAAAGCGGGTAGAAGACGTTGGTTAGGAAGGCGGCCTCAAGTTAGAGGAAGCGTTATGAATCCTTGTGATCATCCCCACGGTGGAGGTGAGGGTCGTGCACCAGTTGGCCGTGCTGGCCCTGTAACTCCTTGGGGAAAACCAGCCCTCGGGTTGAAGACCCGAAAACGTAATAAGCCTAGTAATAGGTTTGTTCTTAGGAAACGTCGTCGAGTCTCCAAAAGGAGTCGAGGAGGACGTGATTCTTGATGTTCTTCATAGTCATGTATTTCTCTTAACTCTCCATGGGACGTTCACTCAAAAAAGGCCCTTTTATTGCCGACAGCCTTATTAAAAAGGTTGAAAAACAAAATAGTGATGATGACAAATCCGTCATTAAGACCTGGTCCAGGGCTTCCACAATTCTTCCAATGATGATTGGTCATACTATTGCCGTTCATAACGGTAAGACTCATGTGCCTGTTTTTATTACTGAGCAGATGGTTGGCCATAAGTTAGGAGAGTTTGCTCCTACTAGAACCTATAGAGGCCATATGAAAGATAAAAAAGGAGGCCGTTAATCATGTCAGACTTACCACTTGCTCAAGCACATGGTCGTTTTATACGAGGTTCTGCTTCTAAGGTTCGTCGTGTATTAGATCAAATTCGTGGTAGAACCTATCGCGATGCTTTGATAATGCTTGAGTTCATGCCTTATCGCTCGACTGGCCCAATAACTAAAGTTCTTCGTTCTGCTGTAGCTAATGCAGAGAACAATCTTGGGATGGACCCTTCTTCTTTAATTATTAAAACTGCTTCAGCTGATATGGGTCCTTCTATGAAACGTTATCGACCAAGAGCTCAAGGGAGGGCATTTGCCATTAAAAAACAAACTTGCCATATCAGTATTGCTGTGGCTCCTTCTAATCAATCAACGACCACGGAGGCTTCTGACTGATGGGACATAAAATCCACCCAAACGGTTTACGCTTAGGAATTACTCAAGAACATCGTTCTCGTTGGTATGCCTCAAGTAAAACCTATCCTTTACTACTTCAGGAGGATGACCGTATTCGAGTTTTCATTCAAAAGAAGTATGGGGCTGCAGGTATCAGTGATGTTTTGATTGCGCGTAAAGCAGATCAACTCGAGGTTGAGCTCAAAACTGCACGTCCAGGAGTGATCGTTGGTCGTCAAGGCAGTGGAATTGAAGAGTTAAGATCTGGAATACAAAAGACAATTGGTGATCGCAGTAGACAGGTACGTATTAATGTTGTTGAAATTGAACGAGTTGATGCAGATGCACACCTTTTAGCTGAATACATAGCTCAGCAACTTGAAAAAAGAGTCGCTTTCAGAAGAACGATACGTATGGCGGTTCAACGAGCTCAAAGGGCTGGAGTTCTTGGCCTAAAAATTCAGGTAGGTGGCCGTTTGAATGGAGCAGAAATTGCTAGATCTGAATGGACTAGAGAGGGACGTGTCCCTCTACATACTCTTAGAGCCGAGATTGATTATGCAAATAAGACTGCCAATACAACGTATGGCGTTCTTGGCATTAAGGTTTGGGTTTTTAAAGGTGAAGTTCTTTCTAAAGAAGAACAGCCTTTGCCTGTGGGAGCAAGTCCTAGAAGGAAAGGCAATCGAAGGCCTCAACAATTTGAGGACAGATCTAATGATGGAAAATAAGGAGGTATAAACATGCTTAGTCCAAAACGTACTAAATTTCGTAAGCAGCAACGCGGTCGCATGAGAGGCGTTGCTACTAGAGGCAATAAAATTGCTTTTGGTCAGTTTGCTTTACAAGCCCAAGAGTGTGGCTGGATTACATCAAGACAGATTGAAGCAAGTCGTAGGGCTATGACTCGATATGTCAAGCGTGGTGGGCAAATATGGATTCGTATTTTCCCGGACAAACCAGTCACAATGAGGCCTGCCGAAACTCGTATGGGCTCAGGAAAAGGTAATCCTGAATTTTGGGTTGCTGTTGTAAAGCCTGGCCGAATACTTTTTGAAATGGGTGGAGAAGAAATCACTGAGGAAATTGCTAAAGAAGCAATGCGTCTTGCTCAGTACAAGCTTCCAATAAAAACAAAATTCTTGGCATTAGCTGAAGGAGAGAAGCCTACTCAAGTTGGTAAGGCGCCTCCAAAGTCATCATTCTTGCCCTCAGATGAAACTGAAACTGCTGCTGCTCAGGCTGGCACTGAAGCGTCTAGTGCATCATCAGTTACCCCCTTGGAGTCTTAAATCATGGCTGAATCAGAAAAATTAGATGTCAGCAAATTGACTGACATTGAGATCAAAGAAAAAATCGATGTCACTCGTCGCGAACTGTTTGATCTACGTTTCCAGCGTGCAACTAGGCAGCTAAATGAAACGCATCGATTTAAGAAAGCGCGTGTTCAATTGGCACAGCTTCTAACTGCTCAGGGCGAGCGTAGTCGCTCCAATACCTAAAACAAAATCTTTTTAAAATCATGGCACTCAAGGAAAGATTAGGAACCGTTGTTAGTGACAAGATGGATAAAACAGTTGTTGTTGCGGTTGTAAACCGTTTTCCACACTCCATCTATCAAAAGACGGTTAGTAGAACCACTCGATACAAAGCTCACGATGAAGAGAATAATTGCAAGGTGGGTGACAGAGTTCGTATTACTGAAACTCGCCCATTAAGTGCTACTAAACGATGGTCTGTTGCTGAAGTATTGAGAACCACTAAGCAAGAAAAGGAGGCTGTCAAATGATTCAACAAGAGACATATCTTACTGTCGCAGATAATAGTGGAGCAAAGCGCTTGCAGTGCATACGTGTTCTTGGTTCTAATCGCAGATATGCACATGTCGGTGATGTGATAGTTGCAGCGGTGAAAGATGCTGTACCTAATATGGGTGTTAAAAAATCAGATGTTGTTAAAGCTGTTGTGGTTCGTACAAAAGCAACCTTGAGAAGAGAGACAGGTAACTCAATTAGGTTTGATGACAATGCGGCAGTACTTATAAATGAAGATAAAAACCCTCGTGGCACAAGGGTTTTCGGTCCTGTTGCTCGTGAATTGCGAGAACGCAATTATACGAAAATAGTTTCTTTAGCTCCGGAGGTGATTTAAATGTTCAATCTTAATCAAACTAAAAAAGCTTCTTTACCTATCAAGATGCGTATTCGAAAAGGGGATACGGTCCAAGTTATTAATGGTAAGGAAAAAGGTAAAACCGGAGAAGTGCTAAAAACTTTGCCAATTGAAAATCGTGTAATAGTTCAAGGTATTAATCTTCGTACACGTCATGTGAAACCAACACAAGAAGGTGAATCAGGAAGGATTGTGACTGAAGAAGCTTCACTTCATGCTTCCAATGTGATGGTTTATTCCACAAAGCAAAAAACTGCAAGTCGAGTTGAAGTTTTTATCGATAAGGATGGCTCTAAAAAACGACGGCTTAAGAAAACTGGCGAATTGATTGATTAATTTGCAGTATTTCTTTCCCCCTTCTCTTTAAGAAATTTTCTTCTATTAATTCTAACTAAGACCAGAATCCTTTCTCAAACAACCATGTCACTCAAAAATCGTTATCGAGAGACCATTAGACCTAAATTATTGAAGGATTTAGGTTTCTCAAATCTGCATCAAGTCCCTAAAGTTGTCAAAATCAATGTTAATAGGGGCTTAGGAGAAGCAGCACAGAATTCTAAAGCGCTAGAAGCTTCTCTTTCTGAAGTCTCAACAATTACTGGTCAGAAAGCTCTTGTAACACGAGCCAAAAAGGCAATTGCAGGTTTCAAGATTCGTCAGGGTATGCCAATTGGTTGTGCGGTTACTCTTCGTGGAGAAAGAATGTATGCATTTTTAGAGCGATTAATCAATCTTGCCCTGCCTAGGATTCGGGATTTTAGAGGGGTTAGCCCGAAAAGTTTTGATGGTCGAGGGAACTTTACTCTTGGAGTAAAAGAACAACTTATTTTCCCTGAAATATCTTTTGATAAAATTGATGCTATTAGAGGTATGGATATAACGATTGTTACCAGTGCCAGAACCGATGAGGAGGGCCGAGCTCTTCTTAAGGAGATGGGAATGCCTTTCCGGAGTAACTGAAACTATGGCTAATCACGATCCAATTTCAGACATGCTTACTCGTATTAGGAATGCGAGTCAAAAGCGTCATGAGAATACTCGAATCCCTGCCTCTCGCATGTCTAGAAGCATTGCTAAAGTTCTTCAAAATGAGGGATTTATTTCTCAAGTCAGTGAGGAGGGAGAAGGAGTTAAAACTCAGCTTGTACTTGAATTGAAATACAGCGGTAAGCATCGTCATCCAACAATTCGCTCTATGAAGAGAGTTAGTAAACCTGGATTGCGTATTTATAAAAATAATCGAGGCCTGCCAAAGGTTCTTGGTGGGCTAGGGGTCGCAATTATTTCTACTTCTAAGGGAGTTATGAGTGACAGGGATGCCCGAAAACAAGGGGTTGGCGGAGAAGTTCTCTGCTACGTCTATTAAGGAGCTTTTATTATGTCTCGGATTGGCAAAAAACCTATACCAGTTCCTGAAAAGGTCGCTGTGACTTTAGATGGACTTTTGGTAACTGTAAAAGGACCTAAAGGTGAATTAACTAGAACTCTCCCTGAAGGAGTAACTATTGATCAAACAGATGGATTAATAATAGTTTCTGCAGATAGTGAGAAAAGAAAGTCTAGAGAACGGCATGGCCTTTCTAGGACGTTGGTTGCCAATATGATTGAAGGTGTGAACAATGGTTATTCAAAGCAATTGGAGATTGTTGGAGTAGGTTCTAGAGCACAAGTGAAGGGTAAGACACTTGTCGTGAGTGCTGGATACAGCCATCCAGTTGAGGTAATACCTCCTGAAGGGATTACTTTTAAGGTGGAAAATAATACGAATGTATTGGTAAGCGGTATTGATAAAGAGCTTGTGGGAAATGAGGCTGCAAAAATCCGAGCTATTCGCCCACCTGAGCCTTACAAAGGTAAAGGAATCAAGTACTTGGGCGAACGTATCCTCAGAAAGGCTGGCAAGTCTGGGAAGAAATAAAATTTTCTTCAACTAAAAATACTCTTTTTTAATTATGTCAACTCTCTCTAGAAAACAAAAAACTCAAAAACGGCACAAACGACTTCGTCGTAACTTAAGTGGAACAGATCAGAGGCCTCGTCTTGCTGTTTTCAGATCAAATAATCATATTTATGCTCAAGTTATTGATGATGTAGCTCAAAATACTCTTTGCGCAGCTTCAACTCTTGAAAAGGAGTTTCTCTCAAATAGTAAAGTTAATGCAAGTACTTGTGCTGCTTCTACGGCTGTAGGTGAAATGCTTGCAAAACGAGCTCTTGGTAAAGGTATTAAGCAAGTTGTTTTTGATCGTGGTGGCAGTCTTTATCATGGCAGGGTTAAAGCTCTAGCTGAAGCTGCTCGTCAAGCTGGCCTTACATTCTGAATTCCTCCTTTTTAAAATGACTGAAACTAAAGCAAAGAGCAAATCAAAAGAGAATTCCTCGTCTCCTGTGCCCGCTGCTGCTGAAGGCCAACAACAGGAGCAAAAAAGAGGCAATAGCCGCGGAGGAGAGCGACGAGGGCGTCGTTCTGATAGAAGGAATCAGGATAGAGATTCAGAATGGCAAGAGAGAGTTATTCAGATCCGAAGAGTCTCAAAGACTGTTAAAGGTGGTAAGAAAATGAGTTTTAGGGCAATAGTTGTAGTTGGTAATGAAAAAGGTCAGGTAGGTGTAGGTGTAGGCAAGGCAGGAGATGTCATTGGAGCAGTAAGAAAGGGTGTAGCTGATGGTAAAAAGAATCTTGTAAGAGTTCCTTTGACTCCAAATAGTTCAATCCCAACTCTTTCTAACGGGAGGGATGGCGCCGCAAGTGTTTTAATACGCCCTGCTGCTCCTGGTACTGGTGTAATTGCTGGTGGTTCTATTCGTACTGTCTTAGAACTTGCAGGTATTAAAAATGTTTTAGCTAAACGATTGGGTAGTAAAACACCACTAAATAATGCGCGAGCTGCAATGGTAGCTTTATCGTTATTACGCACTCATAAAGCTACTGCAAAAGAACGAGGCATATCCCTCGAACAGATTTACTCTTGATTTCAAATGACTTCTATTAGCCTCGATTCTTTAAAACCAAATAAAGGAGCTCGTAAGAGAAAAACGCGAAAAGGCCGTGGGATTGCTGCTGGTCAAGGAGCAAGTTGTGGTTTTGGAATGAGAGGCCAAAAATCCAGATCAGGTAGGCCAACGCGTCCTGGATTTGAAGGTGGTCAGATGCCTTTATATAGGAGAGTTCCCAAGTTAAAACATTTTCCTTTAGTTAATTCCAAATCTTTTACCCTAATAAATGTTGCATCTTTAAATTCACTGAAAGAAGGCAGCACAGTAAATCTAGATTCGTTAGTGAAAACCGGTATAGTTACTAGCCCTAAGTACCCTTTAAAAGTTTTAGGTAATGGTAATTTAAAAGTTAAGCTTGTAGTTCAAGCTGCTGCATTTACTGCTTCTGCTAAAACTAAGATCGAAGGAGCTGGAGGCAGCTGTGAGGTTTTTGAGTAAACCGGGCAAGGCAAAGTTTTCTTTACTACATTTTACTTATTAGATTGAAATTCATTATTTCAGTACATGCTTGTTACTAGAGGTCGCAATCCGAGTGCATCAGAAGTTATTACCCAACTAGTTCTAAATAAGGAACTTAGGGGAAGGGTTCTAATAACTTTAGGCATGTTGTTGTTTGTAAGACTTGGTATATATATTCCTGTACCTGGAATAGACAGAGAAGCTTTTAAGGAATTTATTCAGCAAGGAGGACAGCTTATTGGTTTCCTAGACATATTTACTGGGGGAGGTATTTCAACTCTTGGCATTTTCGCCTTAGGTATTTTGCCTTTCATTAATGCATCAATCATTATTCAATTATTAACTGCGGCTTTGCCTCAGTTGGAAGATTTGCAGAAAAATGAAGGTGAAGCAGGGCGTCGAAAGATTTCTCAGATAACTCGTTATGTCGCTCTTGGTTGGGGGCTTATGCAGAGCTTAGTTTTTGCATTAATTCTTAGACAATATGCAATTGAGAGTTTGAGTGAAACTGCATTTGTTTTTCAAACAGCAATTGCATTAGTTACTGGATCAATGATTGTTATGTGGCTGAGTGAAATTATTACCGAAAAGGGTATTGGTCAGGGCGCTTCATTAGTTATTTTCTTGAATATCGTGGCAACTCTTCCTAAGGCACTTAGTTCTACGATTGAGAAGGCCCAAACTGGGGACAGAAATGATGTATTTGGAATAATTGTTCTTTTAATAGTTTTCTTGATAACTATTGTAGGAATTATTTTCGTCCAAGAAGGTGCGAGAAGATTGCCAATTGTGAGTGCCAAAAGACAAATAGGCGGTACTGCTTTATTACCAACCAGACAAAGTTATTTGCCTTTAAAATTAAATGCTGGGGGAGTGATGCCGATCATATTTGCCTCTGCGTTGATTTTTCTTCCAATTACAATTGCCAATTTCACTAAAAACCCACTTTTAATACAAGCTGCTAGTGCTTTGAATCCAAGTTCTGCAAATCCTTGGCCTTATGCAATTACTTTTTTTGCTTTAATTCTTGGATTTGCATATTTTTATGCTTCTTTGACAATTAATCCCATTGACATTGCAGCAAATTTAAAGAGGGGGGGTGTAGCAATTCCAGGGGTGAGGCCTGGTAGTGCAACATCAAAGTATCTTTCAGGTGTTCAAAATAGGCTGACTTTGCTAGGAGGACTTTTTTTAGGTTCTGTTGCAATTGTTCCTGCTGCAGTCGAGAGAGCTACCAATGTTCAAACATTTCAAGGTTTAGGTGCAACCTCTTTATTGATTCTCGTTGGGGTTGCAATTGATACTGCTAAACAAGTTCAGACTTATGTGATTTCACAAAGGTATGAAGGTCTTGTTCGGCAATGATTTCCTACAAAAACTTTTCTAGATGAATTCAATGAAGAATCGATTGCTATTTTTAGGTCCCCCTGGTGCAGGGAAAGGTACACAGGCAAGCCTTATTTGTAAAGATCAAGGTTTTTTGCATTTGTCTACAGGAGATTTATTACGCGAAGAAGTTTCTGGGGGAACCGATTTAGGGAAAAAAGCTGAATTGATAATGAATAAAGGTGAGCTTGTAAGTGATGAAATTGTTATATCTATTGTTGAAAAAAGACTTATCAAATATTCAGAAGGGTGGCTTTTGGATGGATTCCCAAGGAATCTTGCACAAGCTAGTTTGTTACAAAATTTGCTTGGAAGAATTTCACAGCCTATTGAAATTGTTCTCTTAATAGAAATAGACGATGAAATTTTGACTGAGAGAATGCTTGGACGAGGTAGAAAAGATGACAATAAAGCAGTTATAAAGAATAGACTCAAGATATATAAAGACCAAACTTCTCCATTAGTAGATCACTACAAAAAACAAGGAATTCTTAAGTCTATTAATGGTTGCGGGAGTGTCGAAGATGTTAATAGTCGGATCAAGGAAGCATTAAGCTGAATGGTGTAGTAAAATAGACCTTTGCAAATATGGGGAGCCTCACCCAATGAAGGTGCGAGCCTCAGTCAAAAAAATGTGTGAAAAGTGCCGGGTGATTCGTCGCCATGGCAGGGTAATGGTCATTTGTACTGCTACTCAAAAACACAAACAACGTCAGGGGTAATTCTTTGGCAAATTACTAGATTAAAAGTTTAAGGTGTTTTTTCATCAAGTACTTTTTCTAGCAATCTTCTTTCTACTCACAGAGTGGATTTTCTTCTCCTTTGATTCAAAGTTTAAGTGGCAAGAATCGCCGGCATTGACTTACCCCGTGACAAACGGGTTGAAATTGCCCTCACCTATATATATGGGATTGGTTTAACCCGAGCCCAAAATATCCTTGCAAAAACAGGGGTCAACCCTGATATACGTGTAAAGGATTTAGAAGATGGTGATGTTCAAAAACTAAGAGCTGCGACTGAATCCTTCACTATTGAAGGAGATTTGCGTCGTCAAGAGGGCATGGCTCTTAAACGACTGCAGGACATAGGATGTCTCCGTGGCCGTCGTCACCGAATGAGTCTTCCCGTTAGAGGACAACGTACTAGAACAAATGCGCGTACTCGTAGAGGTTCTCGTAAAACTGTTGCAGGAAGGAAAAAATAAGATCTAAATTTTCTACCTTTTAATAAAGAAGGTTCCCCTCCCCATTTACTACCAAGCAGGCCCCATCTAATGGCCACACCAGCAAAGAAAACAGGTTCAAAGAAGTCTAAGCGCAACGTCCCAAACGGTGTTGTGCACATTCAAAGCACCTTCAATAACACAATTGTTTCTATAACTGATACAAATGGAGAAGTTATCTCTTGGTCATCAGCAGGTGCAAGTGGCTTTAAAGGAGCTAGAAAAGGTACACCATTTGCGGCGCAAACTGCAGCTGAAGCTGCAGCTAGGCGAGCACTTGATCAAGGCATGCGTCAGATCGAGGTTCTCGTAAGAGGACCCGGTTCTGGTCGTGAAACAGCTATTCGTGCACTACAAGTGGCTGGTCTTGAGATCACATTGATTAGAGATGTGACACCTCTCCCTCACAATGGTTGTAGAAGGGCAAAACGCAGGCGCGTTTAACCTTCTTCGCTTCACTTCACTTAATGTGAATTTCTTTAAACTCTTTCTTATTTGATTTAGCCCGTGTTGCAATACCAGATTGATCGGATCGAACATCAAGTTTCTGATGATCGCTCCCAAACAGGAATATTCCTAATAGGCCCTCTTGAAAGAGGGCAGGCAACAACCTTGGGTAACTCTCTTAGAAGAGTACTTATGGGTGGCCTAGAAGGCAGTGCAGTAACAGCGGTGCGTATTTCAGGAGTAAATCATGAATATGCAACTGTCCCTGGAGTTCGCGAGGATGTTCTCGATATTCTTCTGAATTGTAAAGAGCTCACCGTCAACAGTAGAAGTCAAGAGTTAGAAATTGGCCGCCTTGTTGTAACTGGACCAGCAGAAGTCAAAGCTCGTGATCTTCAATTTTCTTCTCAAGTTCAAATTGTTGATGTTGATCGTCCAATCGCAACTGTACATTCCGGGCATAGCTTGGAGTTAGAACTTCATGTTGAAAGAGGGGTTGGATATCGCCCTGTAGATAGGCGCAATGAAGCTACTACTGCTATCGACCTGCTTCAGATTGATGCTGTGTTTATGCCGGTTAAAAAAGTCAATTTCACTATCGATGAAACCGCAGTATCTGAAGGTGGTTCAACGCGTGAAAGATTACGAATGGAAATTGTTACTGATGGTTCAATAACTCCTGACGATGCTGTGGCCGAGGCAGCTAATCAGTTGATAGAGCTATTCCAGCCGTTAGCAACTGTCACAATGGTTGAGGAGGTCCCTCAAGAACCTGAACCGACTGCAGAAGCCCAGATTCCTTTAGAGGAATTGAATCTTTCAGTTAGAGCTTACAACTGTCTTAAGAGAGCTCAAGTCAATTCTGTTTCAGATTTGATGGGCTTTAGTTATGAAGATCTATTAGAGATTAAAAACTTTGGCTCTAAATCCGCAGATGAAGTTATAGAAGCTCTTGAGAGAATAGGTATTTCTATTCCTCAGAGCAGAACTTCTGCATAAATTTAAATTTTTATTAGTTTCAGGAGCTTTCATAACATGCGACATCAACTTCGAGTCCCACAACTTGGGCGCCCAGCAGATCAGAGAAAAGCTTTATTACGCGGTTTAACTACACAGTTGATACGTGAAGGCAGGGTTACAACAACGAAAACAAGGGCTAAAGCCCTAAGAGATGAAGTTGAAAGAATGATTGGTCTTGCAAAGGATGGAAGTCTTGCTGCAAGAAGAAGGGCGATTGGATATATCTATGATAAAAAACTGGTTCATTCTCTTTTTGAAAAAGCTCAAGAACGTTATGGTGACAGACAAGGTGGATATACTCGCATAGTTAGAACTGTTCCTAGACGAGGGGATAATGCTGAAATGGCAATTATTGAACTTGTTTGAATAATTGGAAAGTTGCTTAATGAAATGGCAACTACAAAAGGTTTTGACTGCAACAAAGAATCGAAAATCAAACGAATTGCATTATCAATTCAATATCAAGGTTCAAATTTTTCTGGATGGCAACGTCAGAAAGTTGGACACACTATTCAGGCAATTCTTGAAGACGCCATTTTCTCATTAGATTCTTCTAAACCAGCAAAAGTTGTTGCAGCTGGTAGAACTGATGCTGGGGTTCATGCTGCTGGGCAAGTAGTACATTTTGATAGTTTTGGCCCAATTCCTGTTCATAGGTGGCCTTCTGCTTTAAATGGGAGATTGCCAGAAGCAATTAGAGTTCGTGATTCTGTTGAGCAATCTCTTGATTGGCATGCTTGTCATTCAGCTGTATATAGAAGATATCGCTATATCATTTATAACGGATGTACTCCAAACCTCTTTTTAAACCCTTGGACTTGGCATAAATACCAATATCAACTTGATGAAGAATTAATGGAAGAAGCTGCAAAAGGACTTATTGGAATGCATGATTTTTCTGCTTTTCAGCGAAGTGGAAGTAATCGCACCCATGCTTTTACAACAATTCAAGAGGTTAAGCTTGTAAGGCATGGAGATTTATTAGTTTTTGATATCCAAGCAAGTGGTTTTTTGTATGGGATGGTCAGATTACTCGTAGGGCAACTTGTATCAATAGGAGAACATAGGCTTTCTATTAATGATTTCGAAACAAGATGGAAATTAAAACTGAGATCCGAAGTTAAAGAGGCTGCACCTGCACGTGGTCTTTGTTTTATTCGCGCAGGATATAAGGAATCTATTTTTCGTGAAAATATTGTTTTTGACAGTTTTCCAGGTTTTTTATTACTTACGAATGATCCTCCAGAAAGAATTATTTAGATTCTTCTTTAAAAGGACTTTCTGAATTTTTTTCTAAAAGCTTCCTTAAAAGTGTAAAATATTTATTTGAGCTATAGATCATTGGTTTGGTCTTACTCTCATAGACCAGGCCCTGTTCAAAACAGTGGCATAATTAAACCCGGCATGCCGGAGAGATGAACAAGACTATTACTCCCTCCATCGACTCAATCAATCGTCAGTGGTATCTCGTAGATGCCGAAAATCAGACGCTTGGAAGACTGGCTACTGAGGTGGCTTCTGTTCTTCGAGGAAAGAACAAACCTAGCTTTACTCCTCATTTAGATACAGGGGATTTTGTCATCATTGTCAATGCTGAAAAAATTAAGGTTACTGGTAAAAAGGGAATGCAAAAGCTTTATCGCCGGCATTCAGGACGTCCTGGAGGAATGAAAGTAGAAACTTTTAATTCACTTCAAGAAAGAATTCCTGAAAGAATTGTTGAAAAAGCTATTAAAGGAATGCTTCCACACAATGCTCTTGGCAGACAACTTTTTAGAAAGTTGAAGGTTTATAAGGGCTCTGAGCATCCTCATTCGGCTCAAAACCCTCAGGTTCTTAGTATTACTACCAACGAATTAGTTAAATGAATAGTTCTTCCAAGAATGCTGTTGTCTATTGGGGCACTGGCCGACGAAAAACTTCTGTAGCTCGAGTCAGATTAATTCCAGGCACTGGAAAAATCACAATTAACGGACGACCAGGAGATCATTATTTGAATTTTAATCCTGCATATCTTTCTGCTGTAAAAGCCCCATTGCATACACTTGGATTAGGAGAAGCATATGATGTTTTAGTCAACGTCTATGGTGGCGGTCTTACTGGGCAGTCTGATGCAATTAAGCAAGGAGCTGCTAGGGCTTTATGTGAACTATCTGTAGATAATCGCAAACCTTTAAAAACAGAGGGTCATCTTAGTAGAGACCCTAGGGCTAAAGAAAGGCGTAAATATGGATTAAAGAAAGCGCGTAAAGCACCTCAGTTCTCTAAACGCTAAAAACTTCTTTTTCATCCCCTGTACTCTCACACTATTTTTAGTAATGCCCAAAAAAGATATACACCCTAATTGGTATCCAGATGCAAAGGTTATTTGCAATGGAGAGGTCGTTATGACTACTGGCTCGACTCAACCTGAGATTCATGTTGATGTTTGGAGTGGAAATCATCCATTCTTTACCGGCACTCAAAAAATTCTTGATACTGAAGGTAGGGTGGATCGCTTTATGCGTAAATATGGCATGGCTAATCCCGATGAAGATAGCACTAAGAATACAAAGTCATCTAAAAAAGAAACTTCTGAGGATTCATCATCAAAGGGGTCCTAATTAATTTATTTACAAACATTTTGAGTTGATGTGGTATGGACACTTCAACCTTGAAAGCAAGATTAGAGACAGCAAGTGCAACTTTTAACAACTTGGAATTGCAATTAGCCGATCCTGATGTTGCATCAGACCCAAAAAAACTAGAAACAATTGCCAGAGAGAGAGCAAGATTAGAGCCTTTGGTTTTAGATTATAAAGAACTTCAAGCGATAGATTTGGAGTACAAAGAAGCAAAAGAGTTACTTCGTCAAAGTAAATCAGATAAAGAGATGGAGGCATTAGCCCAAGAAGAGTTAATCAGATTGGAAGAGCTTGAGAAAGATTTAGTTAATCGATTGACTTTAGCCCTTTTGCCTAAAGACCCAAGAGATGAAAGAAGTGTAATGCTTGAGATTAGAGCTGGTGCTGGAGGGGATGAAGCCTGTATTTGGGCAGGTGATTTGGCAAGAATGTATGAGAGATATGGTCTCAAAGTAGGTTGGGTCGTAAAGGCTATGAGTGCAACTGAGGCTGACTTGGGTGGGTTTCGTGAATTGATTATCTCTGTCAAAGGGAAAGCAGTCTTTAGCCAACTTAAATTCGAAGCTGGTGTGCATAGGGTGCAGAGAGTTCCTGCTACAGAATCACAAGGGAGAGTTCATACTTCTACTGCAACAGTGGCAGTAATGCCCGAGGCAGATCCAGTAGAAGTTAAATTAGAACCAACTGATTTAGAAATAAGTACTGCTAGATCTGGAGGAGCTGGTGGACAGAACGTAAATAAAGTAGAGACAGCTGTTGATTTACTGCATAAGCCAACAGGGATAAGAGTTTTCTGTACACAGGAACGTTCTCAATTGCAAAATAGAGAAAGAGCCTTGGAGATACTTAGAGCTAAATTATTAGAGAGGGAAATTGAAGAGGCTAATGCTAAAGAGCGTTCTGCAAGATTAGCCCAAGTCGGAACTGGTGATAGGAGTGAAAAAATTCGTACATACAATTACAAGGACAATCGTACTACTGATCATCGCTTAGGTGTAAATTTTCCATTAGAGACAGTGCTAGAAGGGGAATTGGATGATTTGATAGGTGCTTGTATTGCCGAAGAACAAAGATTGAAAATGGAAAAGTTGGGCAATCAATCAGAAGAGTAATTTTTACGTTGTATTCCTCCATCCTATTACGTATTTACTCCACTCTTTATACAGTCCCGAGTCGATTTGTTTAGTTGCTTCAAATGATAGTGTCCCAAATGGCTTATGAGGCTGTCTTTTTAATGGCATGTTTGCCTCTTTAGGCGTTTGATCACCTTTTTTTATGTTGCATGACAGGCATGCTGTAGTAACGTTTTCCCATGAATCTTTGCCTCCTCTGCTTCTAGGAAGAACATGGTCAATTGATAATTTTTCTCCAGCATATCCACAATATTGGCAGCAATAATTGTCTCTTTGAATGAGATTCTTCCTATTAAGCGCAACTTCTCTATATGGAATTTTAATGAAATATCGCAGTCTTATAACAGTTGGCAGATTTATATTATTTCTAATGGGATGGTTTGAATCTTCTTCTAAACTTTCAGCCTTCCCTTTCATCATCAGCACTGTAGCCCTCCGCCAAGTGGTGATGTTCAGAGGCTCATAAGATGCATTTAATACTAGAACCTGGCTCATTCTGCCAGCTGGTTAATTTTGAATCATCATACTTGTATTGAAGGAAAGTTGCTTTTATCTTGGCTACCACTTCTATGCCTTTAAATAAAATTGATCCACGCCAGAGAGCTTGGGTAGAGGTGTCCCCAGATGCAATAAAGGCAAATACTCTTGCCATTAGAAGTTTATTAGATGAACAGTGCTTGTTGATGGCAGTTGTTAAAGCAGATGGTTATGGGCATGGTTCTGAAACTGTTGCCGAAGCTGCTTTGGCTGGTGGTGCTACTAATTTAGGAGTGGCAACATTGCAGGAAGCATTGGAGCTAAGAAAGGCAGGGATTGTTTGTCCGATACTTGTTCTTGGCAATTTAATTAATCCCGAAGATTTAGATGCTTGCATTCATTGGGATTTAATGCCCACATTAAGCAGTGCTAGAGAGGCCTTATTGTGCAATCAAATTGCTGAATCTCACGACAAAGAGTTTTGTGTCCATATAAAAGTTGATACAGGCATGACAAGGCTGGGATGCGATTTAAGGCTTGCCTCAGAGCTGATTCAACTTGTTGACAACCTTAAAAATCTTTCTCTTCGAGGAATTTATAGTCATCTTGCTTTGGCTGATGTAGAAGCAAATGGTCAAGCAAATTCATTTACTAGCAAACAGAAAGAAAAATTTGAAACACTTTTGTCAAGCGTGATGCCAAGAGGAAAGCCTCTTTACAGGCATCTAGCTAATTCAGCAGGAACTCTTAGAGACAAAGGACTACATTTTGATATGGTTCGAGTTGGCTTGGCTTTGTATGGTTATAGCCCTTTAAAAGATTTAAGGAATAATTTCTCTTTGCAGCCTGCTTTGGCTGTTAGAGCAAAAGTTACTCTTTTGAGAGATGTTCCTTCTGACACAGGAGTTAGTTATGGCCATACTTTTATAACGCAGCGCCCTAGTAGACTTGCAGTTGTGGGAATTGGATATGCTGATGGTATAAGTCGTGCGTTATCTGGGAAAATGTCTGTATTAATTGATGGAAAGTTTTATCCACAAGTGGGTTCAATAACGATGGATCAACTTGTTATAGATATCACTGAAAGTCCTCAAATACAAATAGGATCAGTTGTTACTCTACTTGGGGTTGATGGAGATTCAGCGATAACACCATATGATTGGAGCGAAATAAGTGGATCTATTCCTTGGGAGATTTTGTGTAGTTTTAAATACCGGCTGCCCAGAGTGGTAATTTGATATTTCTGAAGGAATCAGCATGATTTCTTTATTTATGAATCTTGGCTTGATAAGGTATTGATATTGCTGGAGAGGTGGCTGAGTGGTTGAAAGCGGCTCCCTGCTAAGGAGTTACAGGAGGCAACTCCTGTCGAGGGTTCGAATCCCTCCCTCTCCGCTCTATGTCAACTCAACAAATATTCGTTGAGTTGATCTAATAAATTGATAGAAAGATCATGTTCTTGAACTAATTTATTAGCAATTTTTGAATAATTAGAGTAACTATTACTCCTTTAAAAAAAACTAGCCATAGCAAACCGTAATCACTTAGGCCAAGCTTTTTTTGATACCAAGAAATGAATTGTTTATGCTTTTCAATTAAAATCATTTAAAGGATATTCAAAGTTGTAGCTGATCGAAAAAAATTGCCCGAGAAAGTGTTTAAACCTTCTCGGGCAATTTTTTCGATCAACAATTAATGATACTAACCAGCTGCCCAAACTCCTCTAACGATAGGCATTATTGTATCTAGATGAAGCGTGCCACACAGTAACCAGGCAAATACTGCTCCACCGCAACCACCTAGCCAGAATCCACTGGTAAAATCTGCCCAGCCAGATCTCGTAAATAAATCTGCTGGTGGATTGTTAATAGTGCAGTCCGAGGGTTGGATATTAGGTGCCTTGCCTGGGGCATTATATAAAACCAATAAAGCTGTAAGTATGTGAACTGCTCCAATGGTTCCTAATAATCCAGCGGTAAGAGCATAATCTGTATTTCTTAACGGCCCAGTCATTGCATAAGGACCGTAAAGTAAATATCCAAAAGCCGCGCCTACTTCTAGGCCACGAAAATTTGGAGAAAGTCCACCCCTATAAAAGGGAAGATTATTTAGGAATGCTTTTGTAAAATATCCACTGTTAACAGGTGTCGACAAATTACCAACGCATGGATCAGAGACTGGTGTTACAGCCCACTGATCGACAATTCCTATGTCTCCAGGGCGAACTGAGCTGTCAACGTATTTTTCGTTGAATTTGACAGGTTCAGATGACTTTAAAAAAGGGTCTTGGAATTCAGTCATGGGCGTATAAAGAACTTTGTTGACTTAAGGGAAACAAAATGTGTTTCAGTCGGTTGCTGTGATGTACCGACCAATGAGCACAATAAAGACTGCTGGTGTCACAAGCCCTATAAGAGGGACGAAGACAGCAGGAAGCCAGGTCGCGGCAAACTCGCTAGACATTGGAAATACCAAAAGTTCCACCATTACTGTATAGAGTTAACGTGTAATAGAAACGTAAAGACCCCATTGGTGACATAAAAGTTCAATCCAATACGAATCAATGACACATCTATCACTTCTAAATCGATGAATCAATTTTTCGCTGCAGGTGCTGCCTTGCTGATTACTATAACGCTTTTGGGATTTGGCCGAAAGCCAAAAAGACTTCTTGCGACTAAGTTCTCGGGGTATCGTTATGTAAACCATATGTCTTTGGTTTACCGCTCAGAGCCAGCTCATATAGAAAAAATTAAGATGCATTCGGATTTCTTTGATTTTCAGCCTCCAAAAACTGCAAAAGAAAAATCCAACCTTAGAAAATATATGAAAGGATTGATTTGCTCTGGGTCAGAAGAAAGATTGCTGGCTATGGAAATAGCTGATAAATGGCGAGATTTGTCAGTTCTTCCGATATTAAAATTAGGTTTGAGAGATGTTGATAGTCGTGTAGTGGCAAAAGCAGCAAGTGCAATTGCTAGATTTAAAGGTCATAGTCAGAACACTAAAAATATAAAGTTAGTTCGTCATCCTCTTAATGTTTCTCGAATGCGATAAATAGGGCGACCTTGGCTTTCATGGTATGTACGTATTTGCAATTCACCTAGAAGCCCAAAACAAAAAAGTTGTACACCAGCGACACCAAGAATTAATGAAAATGTTAAAAGGGGACGATTGCCAATATCTTCTCCTAATATTTTCATTATTAACAAGTAAAAGCTTGTTAGTAAGCTACTTAATATTGCAATTATCCCTCCAAAACCAAAAATATACATTGGTCTAGTTAGAAATCTGTTTAAGAACCAAATAGTCAATAAATCCATCATGACTCTAAAAGTCCTATCAATTCCATATTTACTTTTGCCAAATCTGCGTGCTCTGTGATTAACTTTTATCTCAGTTATTCTTCCACCTTCAATATTGGCAAGTACAGGTAAAAAACGATGAAGCTCTCCATATAATTTCATATCAGAAAGCACTTCACGTCGATAGGCTTTTAAAGAACAACCGTAATCATTAAGAATAACACCTGTTACTTTCCCGATAAGTTTATTTGCAATTTTAGAAGGAAATTTTCTAGTAATTATTGAATCTTTCCTATCGTACCTCCATCCACTAACCAAATCAAAACCATCTCTTAATTTATCTATAAGTAATGGTATGTCTGCAGGATCATTTTGAAGATCACCATCAAGGCTAACTATTATTTCTCCATTGGATATGTCGAAACCTGCTGCCATTGCAGCAGTTTGACCATAATTCTTCCTAAGTAAGATGCATATTAACTCTGGGATCTCTTTACTTAGCTTTGATAAGACTTCAGCACTTTTATCAGAAGAACCATCGTTAACTAAAATCAGTTCAAATTTCTCTTGAGTTGGTCTCATTGAATTTAATACTTCTTGCACAAGTTGAGGAAGACTTTCTTCCTCATTGAAGATAGGAATAACAATAGATATATCTATTTGATTGATCATTAAAGAATAATTTTGGATGTTTTGATTGATTAGGCTATTGAAGACCCATCATGACAAGATTCAACTCTCCCTGCTCCTCTTAAGATTGAGGAATAATAAGAGGAAATAGAATTTTTATGTATGGGGTTCAAGGTATCTATGCCTATACCATTCCTACCATTTTTTGTGCCTGAGCTATGCCAATAATTACCTTTGCCTTTGTATATGGCAACATGCGTGCATTTTTTGCTATCTCCAAAAAATAATAAGTCACCTGGAATAATTTCTTTTAAAGTATTTTTATTAAAATCTACTGGCTTACAAAATTTCTCTTGTTGATAAGCATCACGAGGTAACCAAATATCTTCTGAGGAAAATGCAGTTTGTACTAAGCCAGAACAATCAAAGTTTGGCCCTGCAGTTCCACCCCACAAATATTGATTAGGAGATTTAGATGTTTTTTCTATCCAAATTAAGATTTTAGGTAATCTATTAGCGATTTCATGTTTCTCAAGCAATATTGGCTCCCAGGGCGCAGTAGTTTCAATTTGATCAAAAATATCTCTTATTTCAAGCCAACAAATGTAACCATCCTCCAATAGCCGAACTTTGACTCTTTCTTTTTCAGAGGGAGGTGATGTTGATTGGGTGTCATATATTATTTCGAATTTCCTTCCAGCAATTACCTCTGTTGCAAGTTCATTGCTTGCAATATTTTTGTAGCCATTAATATTATTATTTAGTAACCAGAGGCTCCCAGGGATAAGAGTCTCTTTTTGACAAGCTATTTTTAGTACAGCCATTGATTACATACACATGCGATGAGCTTTTACATTCATAATCCTGAGATGGGGATTTTGTTGCGTGAATTAATCGAGAGATTTGAGAAAGAATCCAGACCAGATCTTCATAAGAAAGTTTCTATCACGTGGGTTTGTTATAAAACTCAGAATCCAGAGCCATTTAGTGGAATAGGAGCTGGTTGGTTGGAAAACAAACTTATATACCCTGCCAGTGTAGTTAAGTTGTTCTATGCATGTGCTATTGAAACTTGGTTGCAAAAAGATTTGTTAGTTGACTCGACTGAAATGCGTAGAGCGATAGCTGACATGATTGTTAATTCCAGCAATGATGCAACAAGCTATATTGTGGATCTCTTAACAGCCACTACCAGTGGGCCTTCTTTAAAAGGGGAAGGATGGGAAATTTGGAAAAAACAGAGATATTTGATCAATGATTGGATTCGTAGTTTTAATTGGTCAGAATTTAAATCTATTAATTGTTGCCAAAAAACTTGGGGTGATGGACCTTTTGGACGTGATAGTGATTTCTATGGGCGAAATAATAACAATAGAAACGCATTAACCACCATTGGAACTGCAAGGTTGTTTGAAGCTTTGATGACGGGGATTTTGCTAACCCCAAAGGCAACCAATAATCTAAAACGACTGCTTTTTCGTTCTTTAGACCTTATGACAAGAAAGAGTAATCCTGATAATCAGATAGATGGCTTTCTTGGCGAAGGATTAATCAAAGGGACAAAATTATGGAGCAAAGCTGGTTTAATGAGTGAAGCAAGGCATGATGCGGCTTGGTTCATTACACCTCAAGGGATGACTATGTTATTGATAGTGTTTTCTGAAGGCAAAACTTTAGCTGAAGATAATTTTTTGTTACCTGCTTTCGCAAATGAATTGCGGAAATGGAATATTCAAGAAAAAACCCTGTCAACATAACTGCTGACAGGGTTTCCTTTCCTTTCTACTCTCAACTAGGCTTAGTTATCCGAATTTACCTGAAGTAGAGGCAATCACAAAAGCACCAAAGGTTACAAAGTTACCAACAGTGAAGTGTGTTAAACCAACTAAACGGGCCTGAACAATAGAAAGTGCTACCGGCTTATCTCTCCAACCAACAAGATTGGCAATTGGAGTACGTTGATGAGCCCACACAAGAGTCTCTATTAGTTCTTGCCAGTACCCTCTCCAGGAGATCAAGAACATAAAACCAGTAGCCCATATCAAGTGGCCAAATAGGAACATCCATGCCCAAGGAGACAAAGCATTTACCCCAAATGGATTATATCCATTGATTAACTGTGAACTATTTAGCCACAGATAATCTCTGAACCATCCCATTAGATAAGTTCCTGATTCATTGAATTGAGCAACATTGCCTTGCCAAATAGCCAAATGCTTCCAGTGCCAATAGAAGGTGATCCAAGCAATTGTATTAAGTGCCCAGAACATAGCGAGGTAAGTAGCATCCCAAGCTGAACTATCGCAGGTACCTCCTCTACCAGGACCGTCACAAGGGAAGGCATATCCAAAATCTTTCTTATCAGGAATGAGTTTGGATCCTCGTGCATCAAGAGCTCCTTTAATAAGGATCAATGCAGTTGTATGCAAACCAAGTGCAATCGCATGGTGAACTAAGAAATCAGCAGGTCCAATTGGAAGGAAATTAGTTAAGGCATCTTGCCTGTTAATCATGTCCATCCAATAGTGATTGCCAGGCATGCTGTTCGCTGCAAGGGTTGCTGAACTATTGGCATTTGCCAAGAGGGCGTTAATGCCATACATGACTTTTCCGCTAAATGCTTGGATGGCTTGAGCGAAAACTGGTTCAACAAGTATTTGCTTTTCTGGATTACCAAAAGCAACTACAACATCGTTGTGAACATATATGCCAAGGGTATGGAAACCTAACAGCATAGTCACCCAGCTTAGATGACTAATTAGGGCTTCTTTAGTTTCTAAAACTCTTGCAAGAACATTACCTTTATTTAGTTCTGGATCATAGTCCCGAACAAAGAATATTGCTCCATGAGAGAAAGCTCCAACCATCAAGAACATAGCTATGTATTGATGATGCGTATAAAGAGCAGACTGTGTTGTGTAGTCCCTAGCTATGAAAGCATAAGAGGGAAGAGCCCCCATATGTTGAGCAACCAAGCTACATGCAGCTCCTAGAGAAGCAAGAGCAAGTCCAAGTTGGAAATGGAGAGAGTTGTTAACTGTCTCAAAAATCCCATTGTGATTAACACCAAAATGACGCCCATCCTTGGCAGTGGTATGAGGATCATTTGGATTATCAGTGTTATGTGCTTCTGTTATTTCTTTTAAAGTGTGGCCTATCCCAAATGTATTTCTATACATATGACCAGCAATTATGAACATCACACCAATTGCTAGGTGGTGATGAGCAATATCAGTTAGCCATAGAGATTCACTTTGAGGATGAAGTCCTCCTAGGAATGTGAAAATAGCTGTTCCTGCTCCTTGAGAAGTGCCGAAAACAGCATCTAAGGAATCAGGATTCTGAGCATATGCACCCCAATTTAATGAGAAGAATGGAGCAAGACCTTGAGGGTGAGGTAGGACGCTTAGCCAGTTATCCCAGCCAACATGCTGACCTCTTGATTCAGGTATAGCTACATGAACAAGGTGGCCTGTCCAAGCAATGCTGCTAAAACCAAATAAAACAGCTAAATGATGATTTAATTGAGCTTCAGCATTCTTGAACCATGCTAGGGAAGGTCTGAATTTGGGTTGTAAATGCAACCAACCAGCAAACAATAACCAGCAAACAAGAATATTTAGAAAAATCGCACCCTGGAAAAGTTGTGCATTGGTCCTCATTCCAATGGTGTACCACCAATGGTAAAGACCTGAATAAGCAATGTTTACAGGAGAGGTTGCCCCAGCTTGGGTTAAGGCATCTGTAATGCCTTGGCCAAAGTGAGGGTCCCAAATTGCATGGGCAATTGGGCGAATATGTAGCGGGTCGGTAACCCACTGTTCGAAGTTGCCCTGCCAGGCGATATGGAACAGGTTCCCTGCAACCCATAAGCCAATTATGGCTAGATGACCAAAGTGAGTAGCAAATAGCTTTTGATAAAGCTGCTCTTCGGTCATTCCGTCATGACTTTCAAAGTCATGAGCTGTTGCGATGCCGTACCAAATACGACGGGTTGTAGGGTCCTGTGCCAGACCCTGGTTGAACGATGGAAATTTCGTTGCCATTGAGGGAGAGGTTCAGGAAAGGTTAGCCGAGCCCGATAAGGCGGGCGTGGAAAAAGGCCCAGGTGGTAGCGATTCCACCTAGAAGGAAGTGAGCAACACCTACTGCACGACCTTGGGTAATTGAAAGAGCACGTGGCTGAATAGTTGGAGCAACTTTCAATTTATTATGTGCCCAAATTATGGACTCAAAAAGTTCCTGCCAGTAGCCTCTGCCACTGAATAGGAACATAAGGCTGAATGCCCATACAAAATGAGCACCAAGGAACATTAGGCCATACATGCTAATAGGCTGGCCATAGCTTGTAAGCACCTGTGAAGACTGAGCCCAAAGGAAGTCACGAAGCCAACCGTTAATAGTGATAGAACTTTGTGCAAAATTCCCACCTGTTAGCCCCCAGACATCACTTTGCATCTTCCAAGAAAAATGGAAGATAACAACAGAAAGACTGTTGTACATCCAGAATAGACCTAGGAAGACGTGGTCCCAAGAAGAAACCTGACATGTTCCTCCTCTACCAGGACCATCACAAGGGAAACGGAATCCAAGCTGAGCTTTATCAGGAATAAGTCTTGAGCTTCTTGCGTATAAAACACCCTTGAGAAGTATTAGGAGAGTTACATGGATAGTAAAAGCGTGAACATGATGAATCATCAAGTCAGCAGTTCCTAAGGGAATCGGAGCAATAGCAACTTTGCCTCCTACCTCAACAACATTTCCATTGAAAACTTCACTTAGAACACTTCCAGGTAAATTACCAGCGCCTACTAAGTCTCCAGTTCCAACTGCACTCTGCTGAAGATTCTGTACCCATTGGGCCAAGAATGGCTGCAATTGAATACCTGTATCGCTAAACATATCCTTAGGTCTTCCAAGAGCCCTCATTACATCATTATGGATATAAAGGCCAAAACTATGGAAGCCAAGCCACATACAAACCCAATTTAAGTGACTAATAATGGCATCTCGTGCTTTAAGGATACGATCCAATACGTTATCTATATGAACTGCTGGGTCATAATCTCTGATCATGGCAATGCCAGCATGAGCCGCAGCACCGCATATAAACAAACCACCTATCCACATGTGATGAGTAAATAGGCCTAGAACCGTGGGATAGTCAATAGCTATGTAAGGGTATGGAGGCAATGCATACATATGGTGTGCAACCACAATGCTTGCGGATCCAACCATTGCAAGGTTGATACTTAATTGACCATGCCAACTATTGCTAAGGAACTCAAAGATTCCTTGATGACCTTTAGGTGCGGGGAAAAGAATTGGATCTCCTTTATGAACATCCATGATTTCTTTCATGCTGTGGCCAACACCATGAACGTTGTTTCTCCACATATGTCCGCCGAAAATGGCAAACACACCAAACGCAAGATGGTGGTGCGAGATATCTGTCATCCAAAGGCTTCCAGTTACTGGATTTAAGCCACCTTTGTTTGTAAGAATATCGGTAAATGCCCACCAATTGAGAGTGAAGAAGTTCTCTACAGTACGGCCTGCAAGGCTAGGGAAAATTTGACTTGCTACAGCTGGATCACAAAGCCTTGGTGCAAGGTTTGTAACGTCTGCTGCGCTAGCAATTGAAACCCCATCTACTACAAGAGGGTTCCCTGCATCTATTGCATCTAAGAGTGCTGCAACTGGCGCTCCTATATGAATCAAATGACCAGCCCAAGCAATTGAGCCCAAACCAATCAAAGCAATTTGATGATGTTGGAGCATTGGTTCAATCTTTCTGAACCATTCAAGTTTTGGAGCAGCTTTGTGGTAGTGATAAATACCACCATGAAGCATTAAGGCAGCCATGATTACACCACCGATAGCTAAGGCCATCAGTTGCACTTCACTGGTAATGCCCCATGCACGCCACATTTGGAAAATACCTGATGTGATTTGGAGGCCTTGATAGTTGCCTCCTAAATCAGCATTAAGAATTTCTTGTCCAACTACTGGCCATACAACCTGTGCTCCAGGCTTTACGTTTGTAGGATCGGCTAACCAGCCTGTGTAATTAGAGAAGCGCGCTCCATGGAAGAAAGCAGCACTCATCCAAATGAAGACGACTGCTAAGTGTCCAAAATGCGCAGAAAAGATCTTTCTACTGGTCTCTTCTAGGTCACCTAGATGAGTATCGAAGTCGTGAGCGTCAGCGTGGAGATTCCAAATCCAAGTTGTGGTTTTGGGACCTTTTGAAAGCTTTGAAGACCAGAACCCAGGTTTGTTGAGTTTTTCATAGTCGATAGGAGCATGATCTCTATCAACTGGCTGGTCGTAAGGGGTGGGTGCTGCCCCTTTTGCTTTCTCCCCACGTTCTGGTGGGCTAATGGTCATCGAGATTTTTCCTCGAGGAATGGGTTCTAGGTGGGTTTGTTTCCACCTGGTTTTCAATTAATGAAATAGAACCAAATCTATTTCTAAATTGAATGAAAGGATCCCTATTAAAGGATCTGATTTAGGAAGCATAGATCCGAGAGCCAGTTACTACGTATTCAAGTAACAAATGTTCTACCCAGGAAAATTTTTCTAATTAGGTGAAAAATGGAAAATACTCGGCACTTGAATGCGTAAACATAGTGAAGGCAAGGGCTTTGCTTTTTAGAATTGTCAGGAGTGGTCGAATCATTAAAATTAATGTATGAATAAAAAGTAATTTTTATATCACTTCGAGCCTCTCAAATTCTTTACAAACCCACAGATTATTTCTTCATTGAACCCGAATAACAGAGTTGCGCTTGCCTTTTCATCTTCTGCATATAGCCTATTGCTGAGATTAAAAGCTCGTGGGCATGTGGACTCCATTGCTTTAAGTCCTAAAGCTGCTGCACAAGTAGATCTTTTTGGTAGCAAATGCTTGGTTCATAAACCGGAAGATATTTTTCAAAGGTTTTGGGAACCTAGAGCAGCTTTTATTGTTGTAGGGGCGATTGGAGCGGTTGTAAGAATGATTGCTCCTTTGATAACAGATAAAGAGAGTGACCCTGCTGTTGTTGTCATGGATTCAAGAGCGCAGAACATTGTTTCCTTATTAGGAGGTCATCAAGCTGGTGCTGATGAACTTGCTTGTCAATTGGCTGAAGATTTTGGTGGCCATTTTGTATCTACAGGCTTTTCGAGAACTGAAGAAAATATTGCACTTGATAGTTTTGGTGATGCTTGGGGATGGAGGCGTAAAGGGGATATATCAGATTGGAAGAACTTAATGATTCTAATCGCTTTAAAAGAACCAATCAAAGTTGAACAAACTAGTGGCTCTCTTTTATGGAAAACAATGGAAGGAGCAATAAATACTTTGGAGGGATCTAAAAATCAGAAAGATATTCCTAAATCTCATTTGATGAAAATCTCTTCACAGAAATCGCCACAATGTTGTTGGCATCCAGCAACATTGTGGGTTGGGATTGGATGTGAAAGAAATACAAGTTATGGGCTTGTTACAAGAGCCTTAGAAGCAGCACTTGAAGAGGCTTGTTTAGCAAGAGAAGCTATTGCTGGGCTGGCAACTATAGACATTAAATATGATGAGCCTGCTATAAAATCTCTTCGATCTAAATATTTCTTCCCACTACGTTTATATAGTGCCCAAGACCTTTCTCAAATTGATGTACCTAATCCTTCCAGAATAGTTGATTCTGAAGTAGGTACTCCATCAGTTGCGGAAGCTGCATCAATTTTAGCTGCTGGTGAAAGAGGCATCCTTAAATTTCAAAAACACATTTATACATCAAACAAATCCGAAAAAGGTTCAGTAACTATTGCAATAGCAGAAGCAATAGAGCCTTTCGCTCCCACACGAGGTGAGCTCCATTTAGTGGGGAGTGGCCCAGGTGATCCAAGTTTTTTAACAAATGATTCTCGTCTTGCCCTTGCAAGAAGTGCTGTTTGGATTGGTTACAAGCCATATTTAGACTTGCTTGAGCCAATTAGGAAATTTGACCAAGCTCGCATTGATAGTTTTTTAACGAACGAACGAGATAGGTGTGAGCAGGCATTAAACCTAGCTACGCAAGGTATTCGCGTTTCATTAATTTCTTCTGGCGATAGCGGAATTTATGGGATGGCTGGTTTAGCTTTAGAGCTTTGGTTGGAACGACCAAAAGAAGATCGCCCAGAATTCAAAGTTCATCCGGGTATTAGTTCTATTCAGCTTGCTGCTGCAAGAATAGGTGCTCCATTAATGCATGATTTTTGTGCGATTAGTCTTAGTGATTGTTTAACGCCATGGGAGCAAATTGAAGAAAGGGTTAGAGCAGCATCTATCTCTGATTTTGTTATTGCTTTTTATAACCCAAAGTCTAAAAGTCGTAATTGGCAACTGCAAAAAGCATTTGAAATTTTGCTTCAAAATAAGCCGCTACATACTCCAATAGCTTTTGCTCGACAACTCGGTAGAGCTGATGAAACAGTTGAAGTTCATACTATTGGTTCTTTCCCTATAGATAGGGTGGACATGCTTACACTATTACTAGTTGGTAATAGCAAGAGCTTTTTCAAAGACGGATGTTTAGTTACTCCTCGTGGTTATTAGTATGTTTTTTATGAAATGGCTTTGCTTATTTTTAAGTTGTGGCAAGTATGAATACGCATAAGCCTGATTGGCTAAGAGTGAAAGCTCCTCAGCATGAACGGATTGGTTATGTAGCTGATTTATTATCAGATTTAAATTTAAATACTGTTTGTCAAGAAGCTAGTTGCCCAAATATTGGTGAGTGTTTTGCAGGTGGCACAGCTACGTTTTTGATAATGGGACCAGGTTGTACTAGAGCATGTCCTTATTGTGATATTGATTTTGATAAAAGTGTTCGAAGTTTGGATCCTTCTGAACCTGAAAGACTTGGCGAAGCAGTTAAAAGACTGGGCTTAAAACATGTAGTAATTACTTCTGTAAATAGGGACGATTTAGAAGACGGAGGAGCCAGTCAATTTGTTAGTTGCATTGATGCAGTTCGAGCTAGTTCTGTAGAAACCACAATTGAATTACTCATTCCCGATTTTTGTGGAAATTGGGATGCTTTTAAAAAGGTTATGAATGCTTCCCCAAATGTTTTAAATCACAATATTGAAACTGTCCCTAGATTATATAAACGAGCAAGACCCCAAGGTTTATATAAGCGTTCATTAGAACTGTTAAGACGTGTTAGACAAGAATCTCCAAATGTATATTCCAAATCAGGTTTGATGGTTGGACTTGGTGAGACAGATGATGAGGTCTTGCAAGTGCTTTCAGATCTTCATGATAATAATGTAGATATAGTTACGATAGGTCAATATCTTTCTCCAGGGACAAAGCATTTGCCAGTAGATAGATTTGTGACTCCTGACCAGTTTCAAAAATACAAGGAGGAAGGACAAACCCGATTTGGTTTTCTACAGGTAGTTAGTTCTCCATTAACTCGTAGTAGTTATCACGCTGGCGAAGTTAAGAGACTTATGCAAATTTATCCACGTTGAATTGTTCTAATAAATTCCCAGCAACTGGAACCCATTCTTGAATTTCCCAATTTACCAAGTTATTTCTAATCATTGGATCTTGCTGAATAATATCCTTGGCTTCTTCAAAGTTAGTTGCTTCTATAAAAAGTAATCCTCCACCTCCAGGATTCCTTTCTTGATCGGTTAGATACCCGGAAGAAATATTCTTGCCAGAAGCGATTAATTCCTTAACCCAGATTTTGTGATCTGCAAGATATTGTTTTTTTATTTCTGGCAATAATGATAAAGTCTCTTGTGTAAATTGTTCTTTTTTTATAAATAAAGGCATTGTAATTTACTGATTTATTGGTCTAACAACCCTAATCTTAATTTCTCACTTGGTGGTACTAAAATCTTGAACTTTTGCTTATAATACGCCCATTCATTAATTATTTTTTGAGCTTTAAAACTCTTCGTTTTTTGATAATGTTCTTTTATTAATGGCTTAACAATATCTTCTTGCTCAGTTGTTAATAAACTATGAATTTCAACGATTTCGGTGTTTACGCGATTATTTACTTGATTATCTTCATTGAGTAAAAAAGTTATTCCTCCAGTCATTCCTGCTCCAACATTTCTGCCAGTTTCTCCTAGCACTACCACTATTCCACCAGTCATGTATTCACAGCAATGATCGCCTGCTCCTTCAACCACTGTTTCTACCCCACTATTTCTTACTGCAAAACGTTCCCCTGCTTTTCCAAGAGCAAATAATTTTCCGCCAGTACCTCCATATAGACATGTGTTGCCAAGAATTACCTGGTTAGAGGCATTTTCATTAATAGTGGGGGGGATTAAAGTAATTGCTCCGCCGTTAATGCCTTTCCCTACATAATCATTAGCTTCGCCTATAAGACGAACATTCATACCTTGTAATAAGAATGCGCCAAAGCTTTGTCCTGAAGCACCTTTAAAGGTTAGATCAAGTGTTCCTTTGAAACCTTTATTACCGTGTTCTTTTGCTATCTCGCCAGAAATACGAGCACAAACACTCCTATCCGTGTTTGCTATTGGAATAATTCTAGAAACATTTCCATGATTAATTATTGCATTGCAAATCTCTGAGTCTTTTAGAAGTGCATTTTCGAGAACGTTTCCATTGCTATGCGGCTCAATTTGATGCACAAGCCATGACCTGTCTTGAACTTTTGGTATTGGTTTTAGCAAAGAGGAAAGATCTACTTCCTTCGTTTTGGCAAGCTTTACATTTCGAGATTGCAGCATTTCTGTGTTGCCAATAATTTCTTCCAATGTTGATGCCCCTAAGAGACTCATTATTTGTCTGACTTCCTCTGCTACAAATAGAAAAAAATTAACTACATGTTCAGGAACTCCAGAGAAGCGCTTTCTTAAGGCCTCTTGTTGAGTAGCTACTCCTACTGGACATTTATTGGTATGGCATATGCGCGCCATTATGCAACCTTCTGCAATCATTGCAATTGAGCCGAATCCATATTCTTCTGCCCCTAGGAGGGCCGCCATAACAACATCCCATCCTGTTTTTAAACCTCCATCTGCTCTAAGTAATACTCGATTTCTTAATCCATTTTCCAAGAGAACTCTATGTACTTCAGTCAAGCCCAACTCCCACGGCAATCCTGCATGGGTGATTGAACTAAGAGGAGAGGCGCCAGTACCTCCATCATGACCAGATATTTGTATAACATCTGCATTTGCTTTTGCTACTCCTGCAGCAATTGTACCTATGCCTATTTCTGCAACTAACTTCACACTTACTTTGGCTTTTGGATGAATTTGATGGAGATCATGGATTAATTGAGCTAGATCTTCGATTGAATAAATATCGTGATGAGGTGGTGGAGAAATTAGAGCAACACCAGCTTTGCTATTTCGTAATTTTGCAATATAAGTGTCTACTTTCTTGCCAGGTAATTGCCCACCTTCGCCAGGCTTTGCACCTTGGGCTACTTTAATTTCTAATTGTTTGCCACTTCTTAGATATTCAGGAGTAACACCAAACCTGCCCGAAGCTATTTGTTTAATTGCTGAACATGCACTATCGCCATTCTTAAGTCCTTTTAGGTTTGGGAAACTGGCTGAAAGGTTTTGTTCATCTACGTCAGTAAGAATTTTGAATCTTTGAGGATCTTCGCCTCCTTCTCCGCTATTGCTTTTACCTCCAATGCGGTTCATAGCTATTGCTAGGACCTCATGGGCCTCTCTGGAAAGAGCACCTAAGCTCATTCCTCCTGTGCAAAACCGTTTGCAAATGTTTTCAACACTTTCAACTTGCTCGATAGGTAAAGGCTTTTTGGCTTTTTTAAATGTCAATAAATCGCGAAGGGAAGTCGCTGGTCTTGATTCAAGTAGAGATTGATAAGTGGAAAAATGATCATAGTTAGACCCTTGCCTTACTGCAGAATGCAATGCTTTTGACATTGCAGGGTTGTTTAAATGAAATTCTCCACCACTCCGAAATTGAACAAAACCAAAGAACTCAAGTTTTTTTAGATCTATATTTGGGAAAGCTTTTGAATGAAATGAAAGTGTTTCATTGGCCAATTCTTTAAGGGTTAATCCCGATATTCTGCTTGTTGTTCCTTTAAAAGCTATGTCAATTATGTCAGCACCTATCCCGACTGCTTCGAAAATCTGCGCTCCGTTATAACTAGCTAAAAGGGAAATACCAATTTTTGATAGTATCTTTCGCAAGCCATCTTCTAATGCTTTCTTTAAATTGGCTTGTGCTGTTTGAATTGTTAAATTTGCAAGATTTTGACTTTCTATTAGTTTTTGAGTTTTAGGACTTTTCCACCAATGCCTAGTTGTTTCCCAAGCCAACCAAGGACATATAGCGCTTGCTCCGTAGCCAATTAGACAAGCAACGTGATGCGTGCTCCAGCATTGAGCAGTATCAATAATTATTGATACATCAAGCCTCAATTTATGTTTTAGCAAATGATGGTGAACTGCTCCAACAGCTAATAATGGAGGTATATATGTTTTGCTTTGATTTAATCCTCGGTCTGAAAGTATTAATACTCTTGTGCCATTTCTGACTGCTAATTCTGCATCATTACAGATATCTTTAAGTACTTTTTCTAGCCCTATAAGACCTTCTTCAATTGATATTAATGTTGAAATTATTTTTGTAGAGAGACCTTGACTGCAAAGCTTAATAAGATCATTTTCATTAATTATTGGAGAGTTTAAACTAATTACTGAGAATCCATCTTTTTGTGGCGATAGCGGAGAACCTTTTTTCCCTAGATGCATTTCAAGACTCATTACAAGTTTTTCACGTAATGGATCTATAGGAGGATTTGTAACTTGTGCAAATCTTTGTTTAAAGTAGTCGTATAATATATGAGCTTTATTAGAAAGAATTGCAAGCGGGATATCATTTCCCATGCAATATGTAGGCTCTTTGCCTTCGCTTGCCATTGTATTAATAATTAAATCAAAATCCTCAGCAGAAAAACCGAAAGCAGTTTGTTTTTGAAGTAGATCTAATTGCTCTAAATTAGTTTTTTCTACCCATGGTTGATTCTTAAAGATGACACGATTTGCTGATAACCAGCTTTGATAGGGATGCCTATTTGCAGCTTCTTTCTTTACTTCCCAATTCTTTAATAATCTTCCTTTTTGCAGGTCAACTGCCAACATTTGACCTGGCCCTAATCTTCCTTTTTCTATAATTTGGCTGTCTTCAATGTCAACTACTCCAGTCTCAGATCCCATTATCACAAGATTATCTTTTGTGACGCAATATCTTGCTGGGCGTAGTCCATTTCTATCTAATGTTGCTCCGATAAAATGACCATCAGAAAAAACTAGTAAAGCAGGCCCGTCCCATGCTTCTTGAGTGCATGCTGAATATTCATAAAAGGCATTTATTTCTTCTTGCTCTTCTAGTTCGGGCTGATCTCTGAAAGCCTCTGGGACTAGAGTTAGCAGACTATCTGTAATTGGACGGCCACTACGAACAAGGAGTTCAAGAGTTGCATCTAGATTAGCTGAATCACTAAATGAAGAATTGACGACAGGTGTTAGGTCTTTTGCTGATTCACCCCAAATTTCTTCTAGATGCACTTCTGTGGCTTTTGCCCAATTTAAATTTCCAAGAAGAGTATTGATTTCACCATTGTGTCCTAGTAGTCGCATAGGTTGTGCGAGAGGCCAACGGGGAAGAGTGTTTGTACTGAATCGTCTATGATAAATAGCAAAAGAAATTTTAAATTCCTTGTGACGAAGATCTTGGTAAAAATCTGCTAAAACTTCTGATCTAACCATTCCTTTATAAACAACTGTGCGAGAACTTAAAGAAGCTATATAGGGTTGTTTGTCAATTTCTTTGAATGAATTAGCACATTGATTTTGAATACGCTTCCTTAAGCGAAATAGCAAACTTTCAAAATTTTCTTCTTGATCATTTCCTTCTACAAGCCATTGCAATATAAAAGGTGCTGTTTCTTTAGCTAGAGGACCAAGGACAGAAGGGTTAACAGGAACTTCACGCCATCCTCTAGAAGTCAATCCAAGAGTTTTTGCTTCTTTTTCAAAAATATTTTTAGCCTTTGTGCATTCTTCTAAGTTATTGGGCATAAAAAGCATCCCCAACCCTAATTTCTGTGAGTTATTTCGACTTTTAATTTCCGACCAAATGCTTTCTAAAAAACTCCAAGGAATTTCACATAATAGCCCTGCTCCATCACCAGAATCACTATCACCTCCACATCCACCTCGATGTTCCATACACTCCAAACCTCGAAGTGCTTGCTCTAAAACCCAATGATTGGAATTGCCTTCAATTTGTGCTAAAAAACCAACACCGCAAGCATCCCTTTCACCTGTCAAGGCATTGGGAGAGCTGCTGTCACAGTAAGGCCAATTGGGAATATGTGGTTGTTTAGGCATGAAAGAAATCAAGCTTTTTAGATTCGCCTTAGCAGATTGAAAAATAGTGTGTTAGGTATCAAATGATTCTAGGTGTATTTGTTTAATTGATTTAAAACGCCAAGAGGTTATAAATCAAATGTTTTGAGTGCTTTTTTATTTAATAGCTTCGTATTGAGACAAATGGGTTTATAAAAAATTCTTCTTATTGCCCTCGAGCTAGTAGAATAGAAGATTATCAGTTCGGACCCAAATTACTGACCGAGTCAATCTTCGATGCCAACCATTCAACAGCTAATTAGAACTGAGCGACAGCGACTTACTCGCAAAACCAAGTCGCCAGCATTGCGATCATGCCCGGAAAGGAGGGGCGTTTGTACAAGGGTTTATACATCAACGCCAAAAAAGCCAAATTCTGCATTGCGCAAAGTCGCTAGAGTTCGACTTACTTCAGGCTTTGAAGTGACAGCTTATATCCCTGGTATAGGACATAATCTTCAAGAACACTCAGTTGTGCTATTGCGTGGCGGCCGGGTTAAAGACCTTCCTGGGGTCCGTTATCACATTATTCGAGGAACGCTTGATACTGCCGGTGTCAAAGATCGTCGGCAAGCTCGATCAAAATATGGAGCTAAGGCTCCAAAATCGTAAAGAAATTTTTCATCAATTACTTAACTAAATTAATTTAACCAAATGTCTAGAAGAAACGCAGCTGAAAAACGACCAGTCTTACCTGACCCACAATTTAATAATCGTCTGGCAACAATGATGGTTGCAAGACTAATGAAACATGGTAAAAAGTCCACTGCGCAAAAAATTCTTTCGCAAGCATTTGGTTTAATAAACGAGCGAACTGGTGGAGATCCTATAGAGCTTTTTGAAACAGCTATCAAAAACGCCACTCCTCTTGTTGAAGTTCGAGCAAGACGTGTAGGTGGCGCTACATACCAAGTCCCTATGGAAGTTCGTCAGGAGAGGGGTACAGCGATGGCATTAAGGTGGCTTGTTAATTTCTCCAGATCAAGAAATGGTCGAAGCATGGCTCATAAACTTGCTGGAGAATTAATGGATGCTGCAAATGAAGCTGGTAATGCAGTTCGCAAGCGTGAGGAAACCCATAAAATGGCCGAAGCAAATAAAGCTTTTGCTCATTATCGGTATTGATTTTTTAGATATAAATACCAAATACTTTCACTTTTACCTGATGGACTGTAGAGTCACATCCGCTTTTAAACCCTGAAACTGGAGAAATAGCTGTGGCTCGTGCCTTCCCCCTAGAACGCGTAAGAAATATTGGTATTGCAGCGCATATTGACGCTGGAAAAACCACTACCACTGAAAGGATACTTTTCTATTCAGGTGTAGTTCACAAGATTGGTGAAGTTCATGATGGAGCTGCCGTAACTGATTGGATGGCTCAAGAGAGAGAAAGGGGGATAACTATTACTGCAGCAGCAATTTCCACAAGTTGGCAAGAGCATAGGATTAACATTATTGACACTCCTGGGCACGTGGATTTCACCATTGAGGTGGAAAGATCCATGCGAGTCCTTGATGGTGTAATTGCAGTTTTCTGTGCGGTTGGTGGAGTTCAACCACAGTCAGAGACCGTATGGCGTCAAGCTGACCGTTATTCAGTCCCTAGAATGGTCTTTGTCAATAAGATGGATAGAACAGGAGCAGATTTCTTAAAGGTTTATGACCAGATTAAAGATCGACTGAAAGCAAATGCTGCTCCAATTCAGCTACCTATTGGCGCAGAAGGAGATCTGTCGGGGATTATTGATCTAGTTAGTAATAAAGCTCACATATATAAAAACGATCTTGGGACTGATATAGAAGAGACTGAAATCCCATCTGATATGGCCGAGAAAGCTGCTGAATGGAGATCAAAATTAATGGAAACTGTTGCAGAAACTGATGAAGAATTAATTGAATCTTTCCTTGAGAATGGTGAACTTACTATCGACCAATTGAAAAAAGGTATTCGAGAAGGAGTTTTAAAGCATGGGCTTGTTCCAATGTTGTGTGGTTCAGCTTTCAAAAACAAAGGTGTTCAGTTAGTTCTTGATGCAGTAATTGACTATTTACCAGCCCCTATTGATGTTCCTCCTATTCAAGGTGTTTTGCCTAGTGGAAAGGATGACGTAAGGCCCTCTGAAGATAATGCTCCATTTAGTGCATTAGCTTTTAAAGTTATGGCTGATCCTTATGGCAAACTAACTTTTGTAAGGATGTATTCAGGTGTCCTTGAAAAAGGAAGTTATGTCCTTAATTCCACTAAGGATGCTAAAGAAAGAATTTCAAGACTAGTAGTATTAAAGGCAGATGATCGCGAGGAAGTTGATCAGCTGCGTGCAGGAGATTTGGGTGCTGTACTTGGTTTAAAAAATACCACTACCGGAGATACTTTATGTTCCACTGATGACCCGATTGTTCTTGAGACGCTTTTTGTTCCAGAGCCTGTGATTTCTGTTGCAGTAGAGCCTAAAACCAAAGGTGATATGGAGAAACTTTCTAAGGCTTTAGTATCTCTTGCAGAAGAAGATCCAACATTTCGTGTAAGTACTGACCAAGAAACAAATCAGACTGTTATTGCTGGTATGGGAGAACTTCACTTGGAGATTCTTGTAGACAGAATGCTTCGTGAGTTTAAAGTCGAAGCCAATATTGGAGCACCTCAAGTTTCTTATAGAGAAACAATTAGATCGAGTTCAAAAGGCGAAGGTAAGTATGCGCGCCAAACAGGAGGTAAGGGGCAATATGGACATGTCGTTATTGAAATGGAACCAGGTGAACCAGGATCAGGATTTGAATTTATTAATAAAATTGTTGGTGGTGTTGTGCCTAAGGAATATATCGGCCCTGCATCGAATGGTATGAAAGAGACATGTGAATCTGGTGTATTGGCTGGATATCCTTTGATTGATGTAAAGGTAACTATGGTTGATGGTTCTTTTCATGATGTTGATTCATCTGAAATGGCATTTAAGATTGCTGGCTCAATGGCCTTCAAAGATGGGGTTAAAAAGTGTAACCCTGTTCTTCTAGAGCCAATGATGAAAGTAGAAGTTGAGGTTCCTGAGGACTTCCTAGGTTCAATTATTGGAGATCTTTCTTCAAGAAGGGGTCAAGTTGAAGGCCAATCTATTGATGATGGAATTTCAAAGGTTCAATCAAAAGTACCTTTGGCTGAAATGTTCGGTTACGCCACTCAACTGCGATCAATGACTCAAGGGCGAGGTATATTCTCAATGGAGTTCAGCAAGTATGAGGAGGTTCCTCGGAATGTTGCTGAAGCAATCATCTCTAAGAATCAGGGCAATTCCTGATATCTTCATCATCAATCGTCTATTATTAACCTGATTCTTTAAACAAATGGCCAGAGAGAAGTTCGAAAGAAACAAGCCTCACGTCAACATTGGGACAATTGGGCATGTTGATCATGGGAAAACTACCCTTACTGCAGCTATCACAAATGTGTTAGCCAAGAAGGGACAAGCCCAAGCTCAAGATTATGGTGATATAGATGGTGCTCCAGAAGAGAGAGAGCGCGGTATCACAATTAATACAGCTCATGTTGAGTATGAGACTGATGGCAGACATTACGCCCATGTTGATTGTCCAGGTCATGCTGACTATGTGAAAAATATGATCACAGGTGCAGCTCAAATGGACGGAGCTATTTTAGTTTGTGCGGCTACTGATGGCCCAATGGCACAAACTAAGGAGCACATACTTCTTGCTAAGCAAGTGGGAGTTCCAGCTCTTGTAGTTGCCCTTAATAAGTGCGACATGGTTGATGATCCTGAGATCATTGAATTAGTTGAGATGGAGATTCGTGAACTATTAGATAGTTATGATTTCCCTGGAGATGAGATCCCTATTGTTCAAGTATCAGGTTTAAAAGCTCTTGAAGGAGATTCTGAATGGGAAGGCAAGGTTGAGGAGTTAATGAAGGCTGTAGATGCTTCAATTCCTGAGCCAGAACGAGAAGTTGATAAGCCTTTTTTAATGGCAGTAGAAGATGTCTTTTCAATTACCGGTAGAGGCACAGTTGCAACAGGACGAATTGAGCGTGGGAAGGTGACTGTAGGAGAGGAGGTAGAGATAGTTGGTATTAGAGATACAAGGCTTACAACCGTCACCGGAGTAGAGATGTTTCGTAAGCTTCTCGACGAAGGGATGGCAGGCGACAATGTAGGCCTTTTGCTAAGGGGAATACAGAAAGAGGATATTGAGCGCGGAATGGTTCTTGTTAAAAAAGGATCCATTACTCCTCATACTCAATTTGAAGGAGAGGTTTATGTGCTTAAGAAAGAAGAAGGAGGAAGACACACTCCTTTCTTTGCTGGGTATAGACCACAGTTTTACATACGTACAACCGATGTGACAGGACAAATCACAGCTTTTACAGCTGATGACGGAAGTAGTGTGGAAATGGTTATGCCTGGAGATCGCATCAAAATGACAGGAGAACTTATTTGTCCAGTTGCAATTGAACAAGGTATGAGATTTGCTATTCGTGAAGGTGGCCGAACAATTGGCGCTGGTGTCGTTTCAAAGATTATTAAGTAGATCTTTGTTTTTTGCTGGAGAAAAATCTCCAATAAGTTAAATTAACAACTTGGGCTTTAGTCTTTCTAAAGCTTTTGAACCTTGAAAATTTATTTTCATCACCCCCTTTAGGGGAAACATACAATAAGGAACTTATGTCAACGGCAATAGCACAACAGAAGATAAGGATACGCCTTAAAGCATTTGATAGGCGGATGTTAGATCTTTCATGCGACAAGATCATTGAAACAGCTGACAATACTGCAGCGACAGCAATTGGTCCTATCCCTCTTCCTACAAAAAGGAAGATATATTGCGTTCTTAGATCCCCCCATGTAGATAAAGACTCTAGAGAGCACTTTGAGACTAGGACCCATAGAAGAATCATAGATATTTATAGCCCTTCAGCAAAGACAATCGATGCTCTGATGAAGCTTGATTTACCAAGCGGAGTTGATATCGAAGTTAAGCTTTGATGTTGTTAATACGTCAATGACCACAAGATTTAAGTAGTATCTATATGTGTTCGAGAAGATTCCGTGACGGATATTTCAGTCAGGGAGTTACCGTTGTTTCCTCTACCTGATGTTGTCTTATTTCCTCAGGAGGTATTGCCACTTCATATTTTTGAATCAAGGTATCGAATAATGCTTCAAACTGTTTTAGAAGCTGATAGTCGATTTGGAGTGATTCGACTGAACCCTGCAACCAAAAAAATTGCAGATGTTGGTTGCTGCGCTCAGATAATCAAACATCAAACATCTGAAGATGGACGCAGCAACTTAGTTACACTTGGTCAGCAACGTTTTCGTGTTTTAGAGATTCTTCGAGAAGCACCTTTTTATACAGCTATGGTCAGTTGGGTAGATGATGGTATTGATTCTGACCAAGATGAGTTAAGTGATCTTTCGAACTCTGTATTGATTGCATTGAAAGATGTGGTTTCTTTGACAGGCAAACTGACAGACTCTGAAAGAAACTTGCCTGAGGGATTACCTACAATTCCAAGGGAATTGTCTTTTTGGGTCGCATCACATTTAGGAGGGCCAGTTGCTGATGAGCAGCAAAAACTTCTGGAAATGTTGGATACCAAGCATAGACTAAGCCGCGAATATCAAATGCTTGACCATACTCGTAAACAATTAGCTGCACGAACGGCATTAAAAGAAACACTATCTAATGCTGATCAGAAAAATAATTAATGATAGCTTTCTTATTGCCAATAGTCTCTCTATTAGTCCTTTCTTTAATATTTTTATGGCTATTTAATGACAGAAAGTATAAATCTTCTGAAAGTGTTTCTTCAGCATATGATTCATGGACTAATGATCGCTTGCTAGAAAAATTGTGGGGTGAACATATTCATCTTGGTTATTATGAAAATTCTTATAAAACGAAGGATTTTCGACAGGCAAAGATAGATTTTGTTCATAAGTTAGCTCATTGGAGTGGGCTTTCCACTCTTCCTAAAGGTTCTCGTATTATTGATATTGGTTGTGGTATTGGAGGAAGTTCCAGGATTTTAGCTAAAGACTACGGATTTGATGTTGTTGGTATAACAATTAGTTCCGAACAAGTAAAAAGAGCAAATCAATTAACTCCAAAAGAGCTCAAATGTCACTTTGAAATCATGAATGCACTTAATTTGAAATTCGAAGATGGAAGTTTCGATGGGGTTTGGAGTGTTGAAGCAGGTCCTCATATTTTAAATAAACAATTATTTGCTGATGAAATGCTTAGAGTATTACGTCCAGGGGGTGTTTTGGCTGTTGCTGATTGGAATAGAAGAGATTATGCGAAAAAAGAAATTGGATTTTTAAATAGTTTAGTTCTTAAACAGTTATTAAATCAATGGTCTCACCCAGACTTTGCAACTATTTATGGTTTTAGAAATAATCTATCAGATAGTATTTACTCTGCAGGCAGAGTCGAAACTGATGACTGGACAAAATATACGATACCTTCTTGGAATGATTCAATTATTGAAGGTATTCGAAGGCCAAATGTTTTTTTTGACTTGGGTTTAGGATCTTTTTTTAAAGCAATTAGAGAAGTGCCTACAATTGTATTAATGCGATGGGCCTTTCATACTGGCCTTATGCAATTTGGAGTTTTTCGCTCTAGAGGATAATTTAATCTAAAGTCATTTCACTAGTTACATAACTACCAAAATAAATAATATTTTCACATAAAGGTTTTAGCAGCTTGTTGAGCCTATCTTTTGTGTCAATAGACTTTTCTTGTAAGTCAATATCTACGAAAAAAATATATTCGCCTAATTCTCTTTTTGAAGGCCTTGATTCTATTCGGTTCATATTTAGACCTAAATCAGCAATGCATGTTAATGCTTTTAATAATGCACCTGGCTTATTTGCATGTAAAGAAAATGCAAAGCTTGCGATGTCGCCTGTTATATCGCTTTTCTGATTTGTTAGTAGTACAAATCTAGTGCAATTCCCTGCTACGTCATTAATCGGGTAAGCAATATTTTCAAGACCTTCAACTTCAGATGATGTTTTGGATGCTATTGCAGCTCGGAATTTGCTACCTTTAACCATCCTTACTGCTTCTGAAGTGGAATTGGTTGGTAATTGAATAGCATTTGGAACATTATTGCTCAACCAATCTGTGCATTGAGCAAGAGCTTGAGGGTGTGACAAGACTTCTGTGATTTCATTAAGAGATCCACTACTAATAAATGCATGGCGAATTGGCAAAACTAATGCTCTTTGTATGAATAAATTTGGATGAGCCCATAAGGAATCTAATGTTGTGGTAACCCCTCCTTCTACAGAATTTTCTATAGGTACGACAGCAGCTTCACAATGTTTATTGACAAGGTGTTCGATTACTGATCTCAGCCCACAACAAGGTATAAACTCTGGCTGAGACAGCTTTTCTAGCTTTGCTAAATAGCCAGCTGCCTGTTCGGCATAGGTCCCTTTAGGTCCGAGATAGGCGACTTGAGTTGGCATTAGTTAAAAAAGAGGGCAAGTGTCGATAGGATCATGTCGCGTCAGCTGCCAATCATGTCTCTGGCTTTCAATGCTAGACAGAAAATTGATTTACCTGTCAAAACGCATATTCAGCGACTTCCTGATTATCTCTTACAACAGGAAAGAGTTGTTGGAGCAATGCTTGATCCCAAAAAGCTTGTTTCTTTAGGCAAAGGTAATTTTCGATATACCGTTACTAGTTTTAAAGTTTTTCAATTAGAGGTAAATCCAGTGGTTTCAATAGCTGTTGTAAATAGTGAAGGTAGAAAATTACATATGCATGCTACTGATAGTGAGCTTGATGGCTTAGGAATAGTGGATGATTTTGAATTAATGCTTGATGCAACTCTCATCGCAACGGATACAGGCTTGGTTGGAGAGGCTTTCCTTGGAGTTAGTGTAAGTCAACCTCCGTTGTTGCGATTGATCCCACCAAAAATACTTGAATCAACAGGACATTCTATTTTGAATGGTATTTTGCTAGGTATAAAGGCTCGTGTAGGTCAACAATTGATTCAAGATTTTTCGAGTTGGTGTAGTGAAGAATGAATAGTTTTTGAACCGTAATTTATTGGATCTTTGAAAGAAATGTTTTTCTATGAAGTTTAGTTTTGCCAAATTTGCTTATAGCGGCACGATGTAGCGCTGTTCCATAGCCAACATGCTTTTCAAGACCATATTGGGGATATTTTTCAGCCATTCGTTTTATGAGATCATCTCTAGCTACTTTTGCTAAGACACTTGCTGCTGCAATTGATGGATAGAGATCTTCTCCTTTGATGACAGTTTTTTGTTCTCCATGCCAAAGTCTTAAATTTAAACAGCCATCAATCAAGAGAACATCTGGTTGTTTTTCTAAACGGTGAACTGCTCTGATCATTGCTTTTTCTGTCGCATTACGAATGCCTAGTAGATCTATTTCCCTTGCGGATGATTGCCCAATAGCCCAGCAGTGTGAAATTTTTTTTATTAGAGGTACTAAATTCGATCTTTTTAGCGCGGATAATTTTTTGCTGTCTTTAAGCCCAGCATCAATTAATTGATCTTCTGCTTGGTTATCTAAAATTACTGCTCCTGCAAATACTGGCCCAAATAGAGCCCCTCGTCCCACTTCATCTAGACCTGCTGCGGTATAAGCTTTCAAGGCTTAATTTGCAGCAGAAGAACGACGCCTACGGCGTCTAGTTTCTTCCAGGTCTTGTTCTGAGGATTCTGGATCTATCGAGGTGCTTTGTGAGTTTATTAATTCAACGGAAGTTTCTATTTGATTGTTTATTTCGTCTTGTTTGGAAGAATCTGACACAAGTTCATTATCTTTGTTGGAATCATCCAAGATTGACTCCTCATCCTCTTCTAGACTAGAAAATACTCTTGAATTTCCTTTTTCTTTTTTGATTTCTGAAGAGCTTTGTTTTTCTTCCGTTTTATTAGTTGTTATTTTTTTATGACTCTCAGCTTTTATTATTTGAATTGAAAGGTTTTCGTGATTGGTTTGATTGTCTAACATTAATGTTGGATTCAGGCCAAGCGAGCTAAACACATACTCTTCATCTTCATTCATTTTTATTTCAATTTGCTCTTGCTTAATAATTGGTTGGTCTAAATTATTATCCCGATTCACATTTTTCGATAAATTTATTGAATCTGATAGTTCATTTTGGTCATTATTTTTGGATTTATTATTATTATTTAACTTCACTTCATTTTGAAGTACGGGTGTAGATTCAACCAACCCTAGATTTAAAGCAGAGGGTTGTATTTGATTCTTTTGAGGTATATTTGAAATGTGACCTAAACCAGAACACGCTGAACACTCTTTGCTAAATAGTTCATAAATATTTTGACCTTGCCTTTTTCTAGTTAACTCTACTAAACCTAGTTCAGTTAATTGTGAGATTTTTGGGCGGGAAGAATCATCCTTTATAGCAGATGTGAAATATTCTAAGAGTTGCAACTGATCTCTACGTGAATCCATGTCAATAAAATCAACAATAATAATTCCACCTATATTTCTTAGTTTTAATTGTCTTGCTATTTCTATTGCAGCTTCACAGTTTGTCCAGAGAACAGTTTCACTTGAATTGGCTGAAGCAAATGACCCTGAATTAACATCAATTACCGTTAATGCTTCTGTTGGTTCAATTATTATATATCCACCAGAAGGTAAATCTACTCTAGGCTTAAGAGCATTTAATATTGCTATATCAATTTGATAATGCTGTAGTAAATTAACGCTCTCACTTAAACATTCTACAGTTACATTTTTATTGCTTGGTGTAAGAAATCTTTTAGCCTTATCACTAGCTTCTGTTGTTTCAACAATAACTTCAGAAAGATCAGAATTTGTGTTGTCTCGAAGAACACGGTGGATGAAATCCTCATCACGACTTAGAAGAGAAGGCGGATTTGCACGGTCTCTTGTTTGTTGTATTAACTCCCATTTCTTAAGAAGATTTTCAAGATCATCGATTATTAATTCTTCCGTGACTTCCGCAGCTTCTGAACGAACTGTAAGGCCTGTTCCTGGAGGCTTAATTAATACCCCTAAAGCTTTTAATCTATTGCGCTCAGTTTCAGTATTTATTTGACGAGATACATTTACTCCTTGCCCAGTTGGCTGTAGAACTAGGTATCGTCCTGGCAAAGAAATATTACCTGTCAAACGTGGACCTTTATTTCCAGTAGGTTCTTTTAGTACTTGAACTAATACTGGTTGACTAGGTCTGAGTAATTCATTAATACTTGCTGCAGTTTGCTTTGATCTTAAAGGGCCTAGATCATTTACATTTAAAAACCCATTCTTTTCACTTGGACCGATATTTACAAAGGCTGCATCTATTCCAGGCTTTACATTTTCGATTATACCAAGATAAATATCTCCAATTTGATAATGACACTGGGCGACAATTAATTTGTCTACTCTTCCATCGGTAAGCAAGGCAGCTATTCGCTCTTGCTCTGCGATGATAATTTTTTGAGGCATATAAAGAAATGAGAGCTCTTTAGCTCAGAATTAAAATTAATTTGCAGTAAAACTGCTGTTAGTTAGATAAACTTTTTGTACTCAGTTTTTGAAAGAGATAGTCAATTCGGATTAGTTCTGATTGAAGGTTGATGTTGGAAATCCGGATATGGCGTGCCAGATTTGTCTAATTTAGACAGGACTTTCTTCAAAAACTCAGGTTAAGTGAGCTCTGCTGAGCCTTTCTACTAACCATATTTACTTTAGCACTTTTTTAAGACCAGCTCATTTCTTTGGATGTCTGTAATCTTCAATTCCTTTTCAGTAGCCTTTTCAAGCCAATGCTTTACATGAATCGGCTTGATGCTTTTCCCTATTGGGCTGATCAAAGACTTCAATTCTATTGAGATTATTTGCTTGGAATTTGATTTATCAGATTGGAATTTTGTGATAAATAAACTTTTTAATTCAGGACGAAAATCCCTTTCTCGTTTTCGACCTTTTTTATCTTTATCTATCCATATTAATTCTTTTGAATTTAAAATTGTTTGGATTGTGTCGACCCACTTTTTTGATTCTGGTTTTTGCTTAGAGCTGTTCTCTAGCTTAAAGCTCCAGTTTGCTTGAACTAGTTCTTGAGAAAGGCTTGTTTTACTCACTGGGATTGCTTGGGCTTGAATTAACTTGATTCCTTTAGGTAAATATTTTTGGAGTTCATCCTTCATAGATGTGGCATTAATGTCTTCGAAGAAATCCATGTCCATCCATTCTCCTAATCCTTCAATGCCAAGAGGCAATGCAAGTGCAACTTGCAAACGAGGGAGCGGATGAAACCCTCCTGTATAGCTAATAGGCAAGTTACTTCTTCGTAATGCTCTCTCTAACAAACGAATTAGATCAAGGTGACTAATGAGATGCATTGGCTTGGCTTTTTCAAATTGAATTCTTATTCGACAGGCTTTCTGTGTTTGTGGAAGTTTAGAGTCTTGTATAGGAGGTATAGATGTAGGTGTTATGACTTTATTGTGACCTAACTCAGGGCCACATACGCCACAGCTACTGCATTTATAAAATGAACAGTCAGGAACAACGGTTGCATTAAGAGCTTGTTGAAGATCTTTGATTAACCAATCTTTGTCTATGCCTGTATCTATGTGATCCCATGGGAGGGGTTGGGCGCAGAAATTAATGAGATCATTTTTTTCATCCAAAGTTTTTACATTGCCCCAATTACCCATTTCTAACTTTCTAAGCTCATTAGCAAAGCCTGCTTTTGAAATTGCAGTAGTCCATGCGTTATATGCACGATCTTGGGATTCAAACCAAGCATCCATTCCAGCTCCACTTCGCCAAGCGGATTCAATGACAGATCCTAATCTCCTATCCCCTCGACCCAGAAAGTCTTCTATTGCTGAAATCCTTACATCAGTAAAATTAACTTTGATATTCCTGATTTTGAAATCGGAAATAGCATCTTTTAGAATTTGTTGTCGCCTTAATAACTCAGTAGTTGCAACACTGTGCCATTGAAATGGTGTATGAGGTTTGGGCGTGAAATTACTAATAGTTATATTTAATTTCAATCTGCCTATATCTTGGCATTGTTCTTGAAGCCATTTACAAGTCTGAGCAATTCCTTGGATGTCTTCATCTAGCTCGCCTGGTAGTCCTATCATAAAATAAAGCTTAACTTTTTTATATTGATGTTCCATTGCCTTACGTATTCCATTGAGCAGCTCATCGTTTGTTAACCCTTTATTGATAATGTTTCGCAGTCTTTGAGTTCCAGCCTCTGGAGCAAATGTAAGCCCTGCTTGACGACTCCCCCCAAGAATATGAGCAATATTGTCATCAAATCTATCGACGCGTTGACTTGGTAATTGTAAGGTAATATTTTTTTCTCCAAGTCTGTTTCTAAGCTCAACACCGACTTCTGGTAGTGATAAATAGTCACTACAGCTAAGAGAAAGCAAAGAAAAATCGCTATAACCTGTTTTCTTCATCCCATTTTCAACAGCTTCGATGACTTCTTTAGGCTCCACATCTCTAGCGGGTCTTGTCAACATACCTGGCTGACAAAAACGACAACCTCGAGTACAGCCTCTTCTGATCTCAATGGTTAGTCGATCGTGAACTGTTTCAACATTTGATACTAATCCCATTGAATAATACGGAATAGGTTGCGCTACTCGCCTAATAATTCTTTTAGGTGCAGAGGTATGTGATGGTTTTATTGATGCACAATCTTTTGATTGTTGATATAGGGAAGGAACATATACACCTGGAATTTCGGCAAGATTGAGAAGTGCTTGCGAACGTTTAACTCCTAACTTTTTTGATTGTGCAATTATTAGACCAATTTCAGGAAGTAGTTCCTCTCCATCTCCAAGAGCAAAAAAGTCGAAAAAATTTGCATAAGGTTCAGGATTACTCGTTGCTGTTGGACCTCCTGCAAATATAAGAGGCAATGAACTTGGATCATTGAGAGGAAGATCTTTTCTTTTGTTCGAGTAGAGATCTATGCCTGCCAAATCAAGCATTTCTAAAATATTGGTTGCTCCTAATTCATAACTAAGGCTGAATCCAACAATATCAAAGTTCTTCAGTGCACATCTTGATTCTACAGCGAATAAAGGTATCGACTTTTCTCTTAAACGTTGGGCTAAATCAATGCCAGGAAGATATGCTCTATCGCAAATTTGCCCTGGGATTGTATTTAAAATGGAATATAAAATGATGTGACCAAGATTGCTTGCACCAACTTGATATGTTTCTGGATAGCTAAGTACCCAGCGAACGTTACTCTCATGCCAGTTTTTCTCTTCAACCCCTAGCTCATGTCCCATATATTGGCCAGGCTGATGAATATCAACATCTACTAATGTCTCAAAGTGAATTGGTTCACCAAGATGCTTATATTTTGCGCCAGAACTTACAGAAGCTGTCAAAGTTAAAAAGCTTTCCTTGTCATATCGTATGCAATTTTCTTCCATATAGGTACCTTTCCAAGGCAGTATATATAAGGTTTAAATAGCTTTTCCTCGTGGTTCAGGTCAACAGTAATTACCTAAAGCTTAAAGCGGGTTATCTCTTCCCCGAGATCTCTAGACGAGTCAATGCTTTTTGTGAGCTCAATCCAACTGCCAGTCTTATTCGATTGGGTATAGGCGATGTTACTGAGCCACTGCCTCAAGCATGCTGTAAGGCTATGAAAACAGCAATTGAAGAGATGGGAAGCACCTCTGGTTTTCGTGGTTATGGGCCAGAGCAAGGCTATTTATGGCTTCGTGAGGCAATTGCTAAAAATGATTTTCAATCAAGAGGATGCCAAATCTCGGCTGATGAAATTTTCGTTTCTGATGGCTCAAAATGCGATAGCAGTAATATTCTCGATATTCTTGGCACAGGTAACAAGATTGCAGTAACTGATCCCGTATACCCGGTTTATGTGGATAGTAATGTTATGGCAGGACAAACTGGTATAGCAGCCTCTTCAGGACATTATGAAGGGCTAGTTTATATACCTTTGAATGCAGAGAATGGTTTTGAAGCAGAATTGCCATCAGAGCCAGTTGATTTGATTTATTTATGTTTTCCCAATAATCCTACTGGTGCTGTTGCCTCAAAGGTTCAATTGACCAAATGGGTTGAGTATGCGAAGAAAAATCATGCATTGATTCTTTTTGATGCTGCTTATGAATCATTTATTCAAGACCCTTTATTGCCGCATTCAATTTTTGAAATTGATGGAGCAACTGATTGCGCAATTGAATTTCGCTCATTTTCTAAAAACGCGGGTTTTACAGGAACGCGATGTGCTTTCACTGTTATACCGAAATCACTTAAAGGCAAAACTTTGGATGGGGCAGAAGTTGATTTCTGGTCACTTTGGAATCGTCGCCAAAGCACTAAGTTCAATGGTGTTAGTTACATAGTTCAAAGAGGGGCAGAAGCGGTTTATTCATTAGAAGGTCAATCTCAAACCAATAAGCTGGTTAGTTTTTATATGAAAAATGCTGAAATTATTCGCAAACAGCTGACATTGGCTGGTTACAAGATATATGGAGGCAAACATGCTCCTTATGTTTGGTTAGAAGCACCAACAGAGATGGATTCTTGGCAATTCTTTGATCATTTACTTAATAAAGCAAATATAGTGGGGACGCCTGGCAGTGGTTTTGGTGTAGCGGGGGAGGGCTATTTCCGTCTTTCGGCTTTTAATAGCCGGTCAAATGTAGAAGAAGCTATGCGAAGGATCACTAGTATTTGATTTTGATTAGGTTCTATAGGTTAAATTGTTCGTACATTTGGTTTAATTAGCAATTCTGAATATGGTCGGAAATCCAGGCCGTGGCCCTGGCGGTGCGGCAGTTGTTGACAAGCAGACTGAGCGAGTGAGGAAGACCTCTCCTCGATATAAGGTCTTGCTTCATAATGATCCTGTAAATACTATGGATTATGTTGTTACTACCTTGCGGCAGGTTGTGCCACAGCTAAGTGAGCAAGATGCTATGGCGGTTATGCTTGAAACCCATAATACTGGAATTGGTTTAGTTATTACATGTGATCTTGAACCTGCAGAATTTTATTCTGAATCTCTTAAAGGCAAAGGCCTTACCAGTACTATAGAACCAGAAAGCTGATTAATTTAATTGCTGCTTCTTGGAAGAATTGGCTACTTCAGCGTCGACGTTGGATACCTACTGTTTCGCATTTACCATTTTTATATTTTTGTGGTTGGTTAATAGTAAGACCTTTAGGATTTCTTTTCGAAAAGATTGAGCAGAATGATCTTTCTTTAGTAGGTACATTATTTACCTTTACTTTCTTTTTATTTACACTCCCAAGTTGGGTAAAGTTTAGATGGCGCTATAGAAAACCTTCTCTTGCTTTAGGATTGAGTGGTTTAGCTAGTAAGCATTCTGTTAGATCATTTTTTAGGGGGTTTTGTTGGGCTGGAGTGTTATTGGTTTGCATACTTGCACCTATTTTCCTAGGTTCTTGGGGTGATTTGGTAGGTGGTGGAATTAGCATTGCCAATTTCATAAATGCTGTGTTTCTCGGTATAGGTGTTGGATTTGCAGAAGAATTGGTTTTTCGAAGTTGGTTGTGGGGTGAAGCTAACTTATTAGTAGGAGCTTCTAAAGGTATTTTCTTACAAGCTGGAATTTTTAGCTTGGCTCATTTGAGTGCGCTGATAAAATCTGATTTATCCTTTGTTGAATTAATAAGTCTTTTGATAGGGTTATTTCTATTGGGGTTAGTTCTTGCTTTAAGAAGGATACTCGACAATGGGTCATTAAGTGGTTGTATAGGCTTACATGGAGGTTTGGTTGGCTTATGGTTTCTTATTGATGCTGACTTGATAGAAATTCTTCCGACTACACCTACTTGGATTGTAGGTCCAGGTTCAGTTACTCCTAACCCAATTGGAGGCCTTATAGGAATTGTATGTCTTGCGTTGACTCTCTTTTGTTATCGAACTGCTTTTGCTATAGCTGAACGTCCTTCTAATGGAGCGCGCAATGCTTCTGCTAAAGGTGCAACTCCATAATCTCTTTCCAATAAGTTCATAACTGTACGCCCAAAGTCATTTGGACAAGAGTCAAATGCTTCTAAACATATTCTCCCGAATGTTTTGCCCATTGGTTCTGGATTCCACAAAAGCTTTCGAGCTGTCCATGGCATCATGCTCATAGGGTTGTAGCCTGGTTTGAGAAGACCTTTGTCAAAGCCATATTGTTCAAGATGAGTATGAGGTTGTAGCCCTATAAAGAAGATGGCTGGCTCAACTTTCTTCACTCCAAAAATCCTTTCTAGTTCTCTATGGTAGGCAATTGTTTGACGAATGGTTTCAGGCCTTTCATCAATGACATTGAATGAGTAATTGACAGAGACATGATCTTTAAAACCAGCATTAGCAAGTAAAATACAGTTCTCAATTACAGTCCTTAAGTTGTATCCCATTCGCATTTTTCTAACCAACTCTTGAGATCCAGATGTAATCCCAATCTCAAAGTAACTCATACCTGTTTCAACCATTAGTTTTGCGAGCTCGGCGTCTAAGTTGTCTGCTCGGATATATGCAGCCCAACGTATCCCATCCATCTTCTCTTTTTTAATAGCTTTGAGGAGTTCTTTGGCATCTTCTATATAACGCTTAGCTGGTATGAATTGAGCGTCAGTGAACCATATATTTCTAACACCTAATTTATATAATTGACGAATTTCACTAATAACTTCTTCGACAGGGTTTACTCTGACTTGTTTACCCTCGACTACTGTATAAACACAATAGCAACAATTATGTGGACAACCTCTCTTAGTTTGAACACCTATATAAAAGTCGCCTCCATCAAGATACCAGTTCAATTGAGGCCAAATAGAGGCAATGTATGAATAATCACAGGCAGTTTTAATAGCACTTTTTGGTTGCTCATGTATTAATCCTGATCTAGGAGTTTTACCAACAATAAAACATCTTTCTTCGTTAATACTCTTGCCCAAAAGCAATTTCTCTAACAAAGGCTCTCCTTCTCCAATAGAAATAATGGTTCCTTTGGGGAGAGATTTACCAAGTTGCTCATAAAAAACACTTACAGCTCCACCACCAACTAAAGCCATTGCATTTTTGAAATAAATTTTGGCTTGCTCAACTCCTTTTTTTATTAAACGTTGATTGCGCCAGAGTTCTCCATAATGACTTTTCATCAAACGCAAGCCGCCAATTGCACCTCTTATTTTTTTTAGTGGATTTTGTGCATAAAATGCTTCAAAAGAATGTTGAAGAGGATTGCCCCCTCGCCCATCAACAGGTGCATAAATTTGTATATCTCTCCAAGAAAAAACTAGAAGAGTAGGCTGAAAACTATTGATATTAGATATTAAAACTCTTTCAACATCAATACTTGGTAAGGCTGCAAGATCAAGAATTTTTATAGGTAGTGTTGGAAAGCATTTATGGAGGTGATCAGCTAAATAGATTGGTCCTATTGGAAATATTGGGTTGCAAGGCAACCTTATAATCAAGACTTTTGCATTCTCTAAAGTCGAAGATGGTTGCCTTAGGGCATTTAATTTCTTGGATTGAGGGTTACTCATTGCCTAACTTTACTAGCCTAAATCAATTGAATAGTGATCATGCACTTAAAAGACTTGAGAATTAATTGTTATAGGAGTTCTTCTAAGAGGATATATCAGCATCTATCCAGTTGTTTTAGAAGGCTTCTCATCTTCATGTGACTTCTGATATTTGATTATTTTGTTTATTTTTGTATTCTTAATATATATTCAGTTAAGTCTTATTTATAACTACACTAAAATTGCACTCCCAAATTACACACATAGGAATCAAGCAGGCTAGACAGCAAGGTTTCAGATATAAACACTTGCAGCATTCAGGTATCTTTCGTGATAAGGATACTTGTCAAAAGCAAATAGATTGCCAAGGTCCATTTGAAAATTGGACAAACATACAAGCTAAGTCTTGGGTATTTGCTAGAGTTAAAGAACAAAAGGACGGCAGGAAAGTGCATATAGTTTGTAATTGTTGTGACAGTAGAGAGCCTCAAACACTAAACTCAGATAAATCTATTCATGCCAATAATAAGGCTAGAATAAACTCTAATTGTTTTGGAGACGAATTGGTGGAATTAATTATTAAGTTAGCAAAAGATATTTAAGCATATAATACATGCTTAAATATCATAACTAGAACCTATTATCTATATTTAAAAAAATAATTATCGTAATAAGATTAATTTATTTGAGGTATTTAGACTTCACTTGTCATAATTTAAGAGTAGTATGCTTCTTTCTCTGTTCAATAAAAAATTTCAGACAATGAGCTTCTTTATTAATGGATGATTTCTTATATGCCGATATGGCTAGTAGCTAAGTTGAAATAGCATCTTTCTCCTGGATTAATAGTAATTATCTTTTTTTAATGCTTTCAGTTGTCATGTATAAAAACGTTTGATCTACGAGACTCGTTCAGACCTTTTCCTTTTAGGCCAATCTTTCATTTTCATCCAATTACCAGCAAATCGCAATGGGCATTAAGACTGATTGCGTTGAAATAAATATCCAGTAATGATACTTGTATCGAACTCGGAGGTGCCTTATGACGGTAGATACTCCACCTGAGCATTTACTAGAAGCACGCTGACTTCTGGTGCCTGCTCCAACAGTCTCAATTTAAATTGGGCTTTCGTCTGAATTGACAAGGATCAATGATTAAGGTGCGTCAATTTAGTCGGTACTCCTATGCATCGTTTAGGTGCCCTTAAAGGAGGTTAAGCCTTACAAGTAGAAATATGGCCCCAGGTGCCATTAGCCAGAATCTTCGTTATCTTTCTATCTAATCTTTATTAATTAATTTTTAATACTTTCGGTTGGATTAAGGAGAGGCCTATTTAGGCCTCTCCTTTGTTGTATTTATAAATCTTCTGGTTATTGAGTTATTTTCTTGTGTGACTTAATGATTAGACTTGGAATTCAAAATATGCCGGTGAGCGGAATTGAACCGCTGGCCTACTGGTTACGAATCAGTTGCTCTACCCCTGAGCTACACCGGCTAACAATGGAACTTTACCTTGAATTTAGATCCCAACATTCGTGAAAAACTTTTACAAGAGTCTCGAAACCCTTTTAGGGGGATAAGACGTGTTTTATGGCTTGCCTTATCAGCTTCTGCTGGCATTGGCCTTTTGATTATGGGCATAAGATCTTTCGCTGGTGAAAATGTCTTGAAAAACGATTTAATTATTCAGATTACAGCCTTTGTATTGTTTGCTTCTTTAGTGCTTATTGATCGCTCCAAAAATGATTGAAGAAGACTAACAAGTTATATCTCACCTTAATAGTTGTTTATAGAATATCATCTCTTTTCATGAGTTGATAAGATAGTTTTCATGCTTTAAGTATTTAACTTTCTGCGCTGTGTTACTAATTTATAGCCTTCAATTGTGTCGCCTTCTTTCCAATTGGCAAACCTATCGCAGCCTATTCCACATTCAAAGCCACTCGAGACATCTTTAACTACATCTTTATTTCGTCTCAAAGAGTCAAGATCTCCATTGAAAACAATTTGATCAGCTCTTTTAACACGGACTTTGCAATTGCGCTGTAGCTTCCCATTTGTTATATAACAGCCTGCAACTGCACTTTTGCCAATAGTAAATATTGCTCTTACTTCAGCTTCTCCAATTTTCTCTTCTACTAAATCAGGTTCAAGCAGACCTTCCATTGCTAATTGTATATCTTCAAGAAGTTTGTAAATGACTTCATAGTCTCGAACATCAACACTGTTTGCATCGGCGGCTTTTTTTGCTCCAGAAGCCATAGATGTATTGAACCCAATAATTACTGCTCCGGAGGCGGCAGCAAGATCAACATCTGTTTCTGTTATTTCACCTGGAGCAGATAGGAGGACTCTGACTTGGACTTCATCTTTTGGCAGTTGTTCTAATGAACCTAGTATGGCCTCAACGCTTCCTTGCACATCAGCTTTAAGAATAAGGTTTAACTCTTTGAGATCACCATCATTCACTTGGCCTGACATTGCTGAAAGAGATACTCTTCTTGACGCCATTTGTTGCGCTAAGCGTGTAGCTCTAGCATCAGAAGCTCTTTCACCTACTACACTTCTTGCGGATTTTTCATCGGGGTAGACTTCGAATTCATCTCCGGCTGTAGGTACTTCATTAAATCCAAGAGCTTCCACTGGGCATGAAGGACCAGCTTCTTTTAGTCGTTTCCCATTTTCATCAACCATTGCTCTAACTTTTCCAAGCACAGGCCCAGCGGCTACAACATCGCCTGCTTTCAATGTGCCATTTTGTACTAGCAATGTCGCCACAGGTCCTTTTGCTTTATCAAGATGTGCTTCGATTACAGTTCCTTTAGCGAGCCGTGCTGGGTTGGCTTGTAAGTCTTCAACTTCAGTGACTAGAAGAATCATTTCTAATAACTTATCTATATTTTCTCCTTTTATTGCGCTTACGGGCATCATTACTACATCTCCACCCCATTCTTCAGCTACTAACTCTTGCTCAGATAACTCTTGTTTTACGCGATCAGGAGACGCTCCTTCTTTATCAATTTTGTTAATAGCAACTACTATTGGCACTTTTGCTGCGCGTGCGTGACTAATAGCTTCTAAGGTTTGTGGCCTGACGCCATCATCAGCTGCGACTACAAGAACAGCTACATCAGTGACTTTTGTTCCTCTAGCTCGCATTGCTGTGAAAGCTTCATGACCAGGAGTATCCAAAAATGTTAGGGTGCGTAGCTTCTTTTCATGTTCGACTTCGACTTGATAAGCGCCAATATGCTGAGTAATGCCTCCCGCCTCTCCTGCTGCGACTCTTGCTTTGCGAATTGCATCGAGAAGACTTGTTTTCCCATGATCTACATGCCCCATAACTGTTACTACTGGTGGTCTTCTCGTTAAGTGTTTGATATCTGTTTCTTCGATCATCTCAACAGTTTTCTTTGCAGCCTCTTCGATGTCGTCTTGTAAAACAGGGACACCAAATTCTTCTGCGACAGTTTCAATTGTTGATAGATCTAATGATTGAGTAACTGTTGCGGTAATGCCCTTAAAGAAAAGAGATTTGATGATTTCAGAACTCTCTACGCTCAGTTTGTCAGCAAGCTCTTGGACGGTGATGTTGTCTTCAGGAACAACAATCATTTCCGGACGAATTTGCTTAGCTTCTCTAGCAGCTCGCAATTCCATAGCTCTTCTACGTTGCCTTTGTCGAGTTGATTCTTTTTTGCGTTTGCGGAGTGCACCTGTTGGCTTGGAACCACTTTTTTTGCTTGCTTTTGGTTTGCCAGGGCGTGCAAGACTTGCTGAAAGTACTACTGCTTGACCTCCACCTGCAAAGCCACTTGTTTCTGCAGTTAAAGCATCATCGTTTTCACCAATAATGTGAACTTTTTGACGTTGCTTTTGAGGCGATTTGTTTCTAAGAGCTTCAAGTTTAGCGGCATCATCCCAATCAGGCTTTCTTTTTCTTGAGGAACCTGGAGCACCTGTTCTTGCTGGCGGCCGTTTAGGGGCTGCAGAAGGGGTTGGTCTGTTAGCAGGTGGTTTGGCAGTTGAGATGCCATCCTTTTTAGGACCTTTATTAAGGTCACCACGCTTTATAGGAGGTGTAGCGCTGCTTGTTGGCTTCTGCAATTGCATAAGCTCTCCAGGTGCTACTGGCTTACGCATGCCAGGAGGCATCCCTGTGCGTGGTCTCATTTGTTGACCACGCCCTCCGCCTCCTTCTTGTCGTCTAGCTCCACCTTGTCGCGATATTGGGGGACCTTGATTTGGACCTCCTTGACGGAAGTTACCATCTCTTGCTCCTCTGCCACCATTGTCAGGCTTAGTGTTTCGTCTAATAGGTGCGCCTACAAGTTCTACTCGATTTCCTTTGTACGAACCTGTAGGGAGATTCCTTGGATGTTTTGTACTACCTGGTTGGCCTGAAGGGGCTCCTTGGGGTATACCTTTGCGTTGATTTGGACCGCCTCTTAGATTATTGTTTCCAGGCTTTTGATTGAATTGTGACTGTACTTTTGGTCGTGGGGGCGGAGCTATTGGTCTTTGAGGAGCTTTAGGCTTGTTTGTTTGTATTTCTTGAATTGGTTGCTTAGGAGATGTTTTTGGAGAACGATTAATTAAATCTGAGGATTGTTTAATTTGTCTGGCTTGGGGCTTGCTAACAATATTTGGCTTTGCCTTGGTTTTATTTGTTTCAAGATTTTCATTATTTGAATCTTGTCTTTTAATAGTTGGTTTGATTCCTTTATTTGGTGCAATCGGTGGTGATGGAATATTTGGTTGTTTCGGAGAGACTAAAGAAGGCTTTTTTATTGTTGGCTGTACTTTTAATGAATTGTTTTTAGATATTGAAGGAGTTGGTTTTTTTATCGCATCAACTCTCTGTTTCGCAGCAGAGGGAGGTTTAGGAGATGTTGGAATTTCCTTTTTTGGACTAGCAGGCTTATTCTTTAGGCTGGAAGTTTTGTCTAGAGAAGCATTAGTTTTTGCATTAGCTTCTGACTTTGTTGGAGGAGAAGTAATGGCTTTCTTAAGGGTTAGTATTTCTTTGTTTGGTTTTTGCTTTGCTGGAGGCGAAGAAGAGTTTGAACTTTTTTGAGCCAAAAGTAACTTTTTGATTTTTGTTGCGTCTTCATCACTAATAGAGCTGCTATGGCTCTTCGCTGATATTGAAAGTTTGTTTGCAGCGTCAAGCACATCTTTATTTTCCAGATGTAAATCTCTGGAGAGCTCGTAGATTCTGATTTTGCCGCTGCTGGTCATTAAATTTTTGAGTGGATACAGGCAATAATTGTCAGTAGTTCCCTTTGATTTGGGTTACATCTTTTATATTGCCTTAGTAATTGAATCATTGCAGTGATTCAATCTATTTTGCAGCACCTCTAAAACACTTACATTTACCTGACATCTCAGAGCTTTTTGCAAACGTTTTCGCTGCCATGCTTCTTTTAGGCAATTCTCTGAAGGACATAGATAAGCAGATCTACCCATACCTTGATCGAGAACAATGCCATCCTGATAGTCCCTGACTACTCTCCAAAGTTGCTTACGGTCAACAAGCTTTTTACAAGCAACACAGCGACGCAGGACGGAATTTCGTTTCACCGCTCTCTATCCTCATTGGAATTAGATTCTTCTGGTATATAAGAATCTTTACTTTCTTCATCGTTGTAATTCATTTCGAGACTACTTGTGTCGTTTTCTATATTTTCAGATTCTTCTTCTTCATCTTCAGGAAGAGGGTATAGCTCTCTTAGACGAGCATCTTCTTCAGCCCTCGCAGCTTGCTCAGCAGCAAGGCGATCTTCGGCTTCTTTTTGTAGGGATTCTTCTTCTTCTCTGTGAGTGATAAGCTCAGCCACAATGGCATCTTCGGCAGATTGGTCGTATTCTTGAGAGTTTTTAATATCAATTTTCCATCCAGTTAGCCTGGCTGCAAGTCTTACGTTTTGACCTTCTCTACCTATTGCGAGACTTAATTGATCAGGAGGAACAAGTACATGCGCGTGTTGCCCATCTGGGTCTACTAATCTTACGTTCTCAACTCTGGCTGGACTGAGAGAATTGCAAATGTATTGAATTGGGTCAGTAGACCAACGTATGACATCAATTTTTTCCCCTCTAAGCTCATTGACCACTTGTTGAATTCTTGAACCTCTAGCTCCAATACATGCTCCAACTGGATCTACTTCTCTTTCAATACTATCTACTGCAACTTTTGTCCGTGGCCCTACAGATCTACTAGGGGGATTTGCTTCTCGAGCAACAGCAACAATTCTTACAGAACCTTCTTGGATTTCAGGAACTTCATTTTCAAATAAATAAACAACTAAACCTGCATTGGCTCGACTCACAAATAACTGAGGACCGCGTCTAGGAACTTCACTAACTTCTTTAAGAAAGACTTTGAATGTTGCATTGGCTCGATAGTTATCGTTTGGCAACTGGTCTCTCCTAGGTAGCTCTGCTTCGACTTCTGGCCTTCCCAACCCAGAACTTACTGCCATGATCACTGATTGACGTTCAAAACGAATTACGCGAGCTGTTAAGACAGGGTCCTCAAGATCTGCAAATTCTTCCTGAATCATTCGTCTTTGCTGATCTCTTAGCTTTTGCGAAAGAACTTGTTTTGTGGTTGAAGCAGCCATTCGACCAAACTCCTCTTTCTCTGGAGTTACATCAAGTACGACAGTGTCACCTGCTTGGGCATCTTCAGCGACTTGCATTACTTCTGCTAGTGCTATTTGATGGTCTTCACTATCAACTTCTTCAACAATTATTTTGCTTGCTAATACCCTATATCCTTCTTGATCAAGGTCTAAACCTATGTCGAAATTGCTGAAATATTCTTCTTCAAAAGGATTCTCATTTATTCCTAAGTAAAGCGTTTTGCGATATCTTTCATACCCTTTGAGCAAAGCTTCCCTAAGAGCTGTTTCGACGACTTGAGCAGGGAGTTTTTTCTCCTCACTTATGTCTTCGATTAAATTATTGAGTCCAGGGAGAAGAACTAATGCCATCGATGATGGGGAATAAATGTGAAATGATTGGTTTAATCTTTTTGATGCTAATCAGTGGGACTAGCTAGTCGCACTTGAATAACATTGTCTATTGGTATTTTGCTCATTTTGCCTTTGATATTTATGAGCAGGTGTTCTTTTGATTTTGTGTGTAACAATCCATTTTGAAGAATTGTAGAATTTGATTTATTTTTTGTAGAAACTTGAATTGGAAACCCTTTGAATGTTGCAAACTCTTTATCTGTTTCCAAGATATCACTGAGACCAGGGCTGCTAATTTCTAAAATATATGATTGATTAATTAATTTAGAATTCTCTATAACTTCTCCAATTGGCCTACTTAATCGAGAACAATCTTCCAAAGAAACATCACTACCATTTTTATGGCGAATTTGAAGTTGAATTTTCATAGGCTTCATTTGGGCAAGTACTTCCAACCTAATTATCTCAAAGCCCTCTTTAGCAGCCGCATTTGCTGCTAAAAGTTCTAAATCTTTGACGATATGCTTTTGCAAGAGGCAGAAATGCTAGTTGGGTGATTTAAGCCCAACAGGTTTTGATTTAATCTGCCTCCATATGGAGGTAACCGTCAGACAAGATAATTCTACTGGATGATCTTTTACTTTTCTATAATTGAATTGGTTTTATCTCATCTAGATTTTTGTTTTTACCTTCGCTGCAGTTGATTTGCTCTCAGCATTAAAATAAATAATGCCGGTGATGTTGAGAGTTCTATGAGATTTCCAGGATATTTTGCATCGATTCTGTCTTTAATTATTTTGTTAGGCGCTGTTAACCCTATTTATGGGAGTATTCAAGCGTCTGACGAATATACGCACAGCTTTGTTGCGAAGGCTGTTGAGAATGTTGCACCTGCGGTTGTTCGAATAGATACAGAAAGAACTGTCGAGCATGAGCCTTTTGACCCAACTTTGATCGACCCCTTATTGCGAGATTTGCTTGGGGAGCCAACACTTGGGCCAGAGAAAGAGAGAGGACAGGGGTCTGGTGTTCTTATTGATCAAAATGGTTTAGTACTAACTAATGCGCACGTTGTAGAAAATGTTGATGAGGTAAGTGTCACCATGGCTAATGGCGAGAAAAGTAATGGACGTGTTGTCGGAACAGATTTCGTTACAGATTTAGCACTTGTAAGATTAGAATTATTGTCGAAATTAGAAGCTGCACCTCTTGGTAATTCTGAAGATCTTGCTGTAGGAGATTGGGCTATAGCTTTAGGAACTCCTTATGGATTGGAACGTACAGTAACCCTAGGGATAGTTAGTAGCTTGCATAGGAATATTAATAGTCTTGGATTCTCTGATAAAAGATTAGATTTAATACAGACAGATGCAGCTATAAATCCAGGGAATTCAGGCGGACCTTTAGTTAATTATTTGGGAGAAGTTATTGGAATAAATACTTTGGTTCGATCTGGTCCTGGTGCCGGACTTGGATTCGCTATACCAATCAATCTAGCTAAACGAATATCTGATCAGTTATTAGCAAATGGTGAGGTGATTCATCCATATTTAGGGGTGCAATTGATTCCTTTAGATGCAAAAATTGCTAAAGAGCATAATCTTGATCCAAATTCTTTAGTTGAATTACCTGAAAGATCAGGTGCGTTAGTTCAATCAGTATTATCTGATAGCCCAGCCGAAAAGGCTGGTTTAAGAAGAGGGGATCTAATTATTTCAGCGGATGAACAAGAAATTTCTGACCCAAGTGCTTTACTGGAAAAAGTCGAGAATTCGCGAATCGGCACTCCTTTTCTAATAAAACTTCTACGAAATAATAGAGAGATAAAACTTTCTATACAACCAGAAGCATTACCTCGAATAAGTTAGGAAACTTGCAAGTGCCTTGTCCAATTTTTCTTTTTATTAGATGACAGATCTGCAAACACAAATGAAAATAGCGGTAGCTCAAGAGGCTATCGGTGAGATAAAAGACGGAATGATCCTTGGTCTTGGCTCAGGGTCTACTGCTGCTTTGATGATTAAGTCTTTAGGTGAAAAACTTAAAGAAGGTTCCCTCAAAGAGATAATTGGTGTTCCAACTTCTTTCCAAGGCGAAGTACTTGCTTCTCAGCTTGGGATACCTTTAAGAGCTTTTTCAGCAGTTAGCAAAATCGATTTAGCCATAGATGGTGCTGATGAGGTGGATCCTAATTTTCAGCTAATTAAGGGAGGAGGGGCTTGCCATGTTCAAGAGAAACTTGTTGCTTCTATTGCAGATCGTTTTGTTGTAGTGGTTGATTCAACTAAAATTGTAGAGAAGTTAAATCTCGAATTTAAGCTTCCTGTTGAGGTGTTACCTGCGGCTTGGAAATTGGTCCAAAAGGAGCTGAATGACTTAGGAGCAAAATCTGATCTTCGAATGGCGGAGAAAAAAGCTGGGCCAATTGTTACTGATCAAGGGAACTTAGTCCTTGATGTGCAATTTGCAGATGGAATTTCAGATCCTCAGAATCTTGAAAAACAAATAAATAATTTTCCAGGAGTTTTGGAGAATGGTTTATTTGTCAATCTGACAGATGAAGTTTTGGTTGGTGAAATTAAAAATGGTGTATCGAGTGTTAATCGTCTGAAGAAGGCTTAGACCTTCTTATTTCTATAGACCTTGAGTGGCTATGTAGGCCTTCGCTATTAGCTAATTCCATTATTGCAGCACTAGTTTTATTCAAAGCTGCTTGGTTGAAATTGATTATGGATGTACTTTTCATAAAAGTTTCTACACTTAGTGCACTGCTGAATCTTGCGGTTCCAGAAGTCGGCAAAGTGTGATTTGGTCCAGCTAGGTAGTCTCCAGTAGCTTCAGGGCTCCATTCTCCTAGAAATATTGCTCCAGCATTTTTTATTTGAGAAATAAATTCGAAAGGCTTTTCAATTAATAATTCAAGATGCTCTGGGGCAAAACTATTGCTTAAAGCAGCACAAGATTTAATGTCTTTGCAAATTACTATCAGCCCCCAATCTTTTAATGATTTGCGGCAAATAGCTGAGCGAGGGTGATCTTTTAACTGATTCTCTATTTCTAAATTGATTTTCTTTGCAAGGTTTGACTCTGTAGTTAATAAGATTGAGGCAGCCAGAGGATCATGTTCTGCTTGTGCGAGCAGATCAGTCGCCACTTGTTCAACATCAGCACTATGATCAGCAATTATTAATACTTCACTTGGCCCTGCAAGCGAATCAATGCCAACTTGTCCATAAACCAATTTTTTTGCCAAAGTTACATATAAATTTCCTGGCCCACTAATTACATCTACTCGGGGGATTGTTTGCGTTCCATAAGAGAGAGCGCCTATAGCCTGAGCACCACCAATACGAAAGATTTTTTTAATTCCAGCAATATATGCTGCTGCAAGGACAGTTCTATTTAGTTGACCATTTGGGCCAGCAGGTGAAACCATAATAATTTCATTAACTCCTGCTACCAAGGCAGGAACTGCATTCATAAGAACTGTACTGGGATATGCGGCTCTTCCTCCTGGGATATAAATCCCTGCTTTTTCTACTGGACTCCAGTTCTTTCCAAGAAGTTCTCCATGAATCCCTTCTTTAAGAAAATCTTTTGGAATTTGATATTTGTGAAATGCTTCGATTCGGTTCTTTGCAAGTTGTAGGGCTTCTTGCAAAGGTGTAGGAGTTTTCTCCCAAGCCTCTAATGTCTGTTCAGGAGTTATTTCTAATGGTTTAGGAATAAATCCATCAAATTTTTCTGTAAGTCGGAATAAGGCTTCATCACCTAGTTGCTTTACTTCAGTAAGAATATTTTGTACAGAGGAAATAGCATTTTCTTGAACTTCCAATGAAGTCCTAGCAGATATTCGTTTCAGCATTATGAGAGCCTGTTGTGGATCATCAATGCAATTCAATATTTGCTTTCTTTCAGACAAGCTTTTTACCTGGTAACTCTTACTCCAAGTTAGATCCTTCTCTATTTAATTGTCCTTTATTTGAACAAGATATTTTTTTTAGTTAGTTTGTTAGGCTAGAATTTCTAACTTACAAAGCATTTTCTAGCATAAGGTGGCAAATAACAATTCAGCCAAGAAGCGAATACAGATTGCTGAGCGCAATCGAATTCAGAATAGGACTTATAAGTCTGCAATGAGAACGTTAATGAAGCGTTGTTTTGAAGCATGTGGGGCTTATTCGGAGAAGCCTAGTGAAGATGCTAAGAAAGACATTCAGAATTCAATGAATGATGCTTTTAGTAAGATTGACAAGGCCGTAAAAACGGGCGTTCTTCATAGAAACACTGGCGCTAACCAGAAATCCAGATTGACTTCTGTTGTTAAGAAAACCATAGAACCTGTTGTTAAATAAAATAAAATCAGGTTTCCTTTTATTAGAAGTAATTAAAAAATAATTGAAAGATGCAATTTGTTTCTCTTAAAAGCAGTTAGCAAGTGACAAGTAGTCCTCTTATAGATAGTCATTGCCACATCGTTTTCCCTAATTTTGAAGATGATTTAGAAGAGGTGGCAGCTCGATGGAGAGCCGTTGGGGTCAAAAGTCTTTTACATGCTTGTGTAGAGCCTTCTGAAATACCCGCTATTAAGGCTTTAGCCGATAGATTCCCTGAGCTTCGATATTCTGTTGGAGTGCACCCATTGGATACAAAACATTGGAGAGGTATAGAAACAATAGATGTTTTAAGAAAGGCTGCGCTTCAAGATTCCAGAGTTGTTGCTATTGGTGAGTTGGGATTGGATCTTTTTAAAGATTCTAATTTAGAAGAACAATTAGCAGTGCTTCGTCCTCAGCTTGATTTGGCATTTGAATTAGATTTGCCAGTAATTGTTCATTGCAGGGATGCTGCCACTCCAATGATTTCCTTGTTGCAAGAGCTTAAAGAATTAGGACGTTTAGTAAAAGGGGTAATGCATTGCTGGGGTGGGGATGTACATGAAATGGAAAAGTTTTTATCTTTTGGCTTTTATATAAGTTTTAGTGGAACCGTAACTTTCCCAAAGGCTACGAAAATTCATGAATGTGCTTTAAAAGTGCCAGAAGATCGGTTTTTAATAGAAACAGATTGCCCTTTTCTGGCGCCAGTTCCTAAAAGAGGTAAAAGGAATGAACCTTCGTATGTTGAAGCAGTGGCTTCTAAAGTCGCTGATATAAGAGGGGAAAGCTTTGCTTTTGTGGCAGAAAGAAGTACTTCTAATGCAAGATTATTGTTCGGTTTGCCATAATTTGGTGATTTATCTAGAAAAAAAAAAGTTATAAGTGTAATATTGGATATTGTCTTGGGTTTGGCGTAGTTTGTTGCGTCTCTATCTTGAGAAGTTTTTCTCTCTACAAGGATTGTTTCGACAATTGACGTTCTTATTTGGATTGATTTGAGCCATTCAGTTCTTTGTATTTTCTCTATTAATAGAGGAGTGCGACAGAATTGTGATTCATCAATTCAACTTAGTTAGGTCCTTCCCCAAGATTAGTTCCTTCTTTTTTCAGCAGTAGGTTCTCGAATGAGTAGAAGCGCGATTCAGGTCGCTAAGACCGCGACATATCTGCCCGATTTGGTTGAGGTGCAGCGGGCAAGCTTCAAATGGTTCCTAGAGAAAGGATTAATAGAGGAGCTTGAAAATTTTTCTCCAATAACGGACTATACAGGTAAGCTGGAACTTCATTTTATTGGGAGTGAATATAGACTTAAGCGTCCAAGACATGATGTTGAAGAAGCAAAAAGAAGAGATGCAACTTTTGCTTCTCAAATGTATGTCACTTGTCGATTAGTTAATAAAGAAACTGGTGAAATAAAAGAACAAGAAGTATTTATAGGTGAACTTCCATTAATGACTGAAAGAGGTACATTTATCATTAATGGTGCCGAAAGAGTTATTGTTAATCAAATTGTAAGAAGTCCTGGTGTTTATTTTAAAGATGAGCAGGATAAAAATGGTAGAAGAACTTATAATGCAAGTGTTATCCCTAATCGGGGAGCTTGGTTAAAATTTGAAACTGACAAGAATGATCTTCTACATGTAAGAGTCGATAAAACCAGAAAAATAAATGCACATGTATTAATGAGGGCAATGGGTCTCTCGGATAATGATGTTATTGATAAGTTAAGACATCCAGAATATTATAAGAAGTCTATTCAGGCGGCTGATGATGAAGGGATTAGTTCCGAAGATCAGGCACTTCTTGAACTTTATAAGAAACTAAGACCTGGGGAACCTCCTTCTGTTAGTGGTGGTCAGCAGCTACTTCAAAGTAGATTCTTTGATGCTAAACGATATGACTTAGGTAGAGTCGGTAGATATAAGATTAACAAGAAATTAAGACTAACTATTCCAGATTCAGTCAGAACATTGACTCATGAAGATGTTCTTTCTACGATTGACTATTTGATCAATTTAGAGCTTGATGTTGGAGGAGCAACTTTAGATGATATTGATCACTTAGGTAACCGTAGAGTTAGATCAGTTGGTGAATTGCTTCAGAATCAAGTTCGAGTAGGACTTAATCGATTAGAAAGAATTATTAAAGAAAGAATGACAGTTGGCGAGACTGATTCCTTAACACCTGCTCAGCTTGTTAATCCCAAACCTCTTGTAGCTGCTATTAAAGAGTTTTTTGGCTCAAGTCAGTTAAGCCAGTTTATGGATCAAACTAATCCACTTGCTGAATTAACTCACAAAAGGCGTATATCTGCTTTAGGTCCTGGAGGTTTGACAAGGGAGAGAGCAGGTTTTGCTGTTCGTGATATTCACCCTTCTCATTACGGTCGATTATGTCCAATAGAAACTCCTGAGGGGCCAAATGCAGGATTGATTAATTCACTTGCTACTCATGCGAGAGTTAATTCTTATGGCTTTATAGAAACCCCATTTTGGAAGGTAGAGGAAGGAAGAGTTATTAAAGTAGGAGACCCTATTTATCTTTCTGCAGATTTAGAAGATGAATGCCGAGTGGCTCCAGGTGATGTTGCAACTGACAAAGATGGCATGATATTGGCAGATTTGATTCCAGTCAGATATCGCCAAGATTTTGAAAAAGTACCGCCAGCTCAAGTTGATTATGTTCAACTTTCTCCAGTTCAAGTTATTTCTGTAGCAACATCTCTTATCCCATTTGTTGAACATGATGATGCCAACAGAGCTTTAATGGGATCAAATATGCAGCGTCAAGCTGTACCACTTTTAAGACCTGAGCGGCCGCTTGTTGGTACTGGATTAGAGACTCAAGTTGCAAGAGATTCTGGGATGGTGCCTATTTCGCAGGTAAATGGAACAGTCACTTATGTAGATGCAAATTCAATTGTCGTAACTGACGATGAGGGTGGCGAGCATTTACATGAGTTACAGAAATATCAAAGGTCAAATCAAGATACTTGTCTTAATCAAAGACCAATAGTAAGGAATGGAGACAAAGTTATAATTGGTCAAGTTTTAGCTGATGGTTCTGCTTGTGAAGGTGGTGAAATCGCCCTGGGACAAAATGTTTTAATCGCGTACATGCCTTGGGAAGGATATAACTATGAGGATGCAATTTTAGTTAGCGAGAGATTAGTCAAAGATGACTTATATACTTCCGTCCATATAGAAAAGTATGAAATAGAAGCTAGGCAAACAAAATTGGGCCCTGAGGAGATTACTAGAGAGATACCCAATATTGCAGAAGAGAGCCTAGGTAATCTTGATGAAATGGGGATTATTCGTGTAGGAGCTTTTGTAGAAAGTGGAGATATTCTTGTAGGTAAAGTTACCCCTAAGGGGGAATCTGATCAACCGCCTGAAGAAAAGCTTTTGAGAGCAATTTTTGGAGAGAAAGCTCGCGATGTAAGAGATAATTCTTTGAGGGTCCCTAGTACTGAAAAAGGCAGAGTTGTTGATGTAAGGATATATACCCGAGAACAAGGAGACGAATTACCCCCTGGCGCCAATATGGTGGTAAGGGTATACGTTGCTCAAAGACGTAAGATTCAAGTTGGCGACAAGATGGCTGGACGCCATGGGAATAAAGGGATAATCAGTAGAATTTTGCCTCGAGAAGATATGCCTTATTTACCAGATGGCACTCCAGTTGACATTGTATTGAATCCTCTTGGCGTCCCGAGCAGAATGAATGTAGGGCAGGTTTTTGAACTGTTAATGGGATGGGCTGCAGCTAATCTTGATTGCAGAGTTAAAGTGGTTCCTTTTGATGAAATGTATGGAGCTGAAAAGTCTTATGAAACTGTTCAGCTTTATCTAAAAGAAGCTGCTAAGCAACCTGGAAAGGAATGGGTCTTTAATCCAGATGATCCAGGAAAACTTTTATTAAGAGATGGAAGAACCGGTGAGGCATTCGATCAACCAGTAGCAGTTGGATACTCTCACTTCCTTAAATTGGTTCATTTAGTAGATGACAAGATTCATGCTCGTTCTACAGGTCCTTATTCTTTAGTTACTCAACAGCCTCTTGGAGGAAAAGCTCAACAAGGTGGACAAAGATTGGGTGAAATGGAAGTTTGGGCATTAGAGGCATATGGTGCAGCATATACATTGCAAGAATTGCTCACTGTTAAATCGGATGATATGCAAGGTAGGAATGAGGCCTTGAATGCAATAGTTAAAGGTAAACCTATCCCGAGACCAGGCACTCCCGAATCATTCAAGGTTTTAATGCGAGAACTTCAATCCCTAGGATTAGATATTGGTGTTTATACAGATGAAGGTAAAGAAGTTGATTTAATGCAAGATGTTAATCCTCGAAGAAGTACACCAAGTAGGCCAACCTATGAATCTCTAGGTTCTGATTATCAAGAGGATTAACTATCTTTACTCCGTTTTCTTACATTTTTAATTAACACTATTTACTAGTCATGACTAACAGCAATTTAAGAACAGAGAATCATTTTGATTATGTCAAAATTACTTTGGCTTCTCCTGAAAGAGTTATGTCTTGGGGACAACGTACTCTACCTAATGGTCAAGTTGTTGGTGAAGTTACAAAGCCAGAAACTATTAATTACCGTACTTTGAAGCCAGAAATGGATGGCCTTTTCTGTGAGAAAATATTTGGTCCTTCAAAAGATTGGGAGTGTCATTGCGGTAAATACAAAAGAGTAAGACATCGCGGAATTGTTTGTGAGCGTTGTGGTGTTGAAGTTACAGAAAGCAGAGTACGTCGCCATAGAATGGGATTCATTAATTTAGCTGCTCCTGTCTCACATGTTTGGTATTTAAAGGGTATTCCTAGTTATGTGGCTATTTTGCTGGACATGCCACTTCGTGATGTTGAGCAAATTGTTTACTTCAATTGTTATGTAGTACTTGATGAAGGTGATCATAAAGATCTTAAGTACAAACAATTACTCACGGAAGATGAATGGCTTGAAGTGGAAGATGAAATCTATGCTGAAGACTCTACTATTGAAAATGAGCCTGTAGTAGGTATAGGAGCAGAAGCCTTAAAGCAATTATTAGAAGATCTTGATTTGCAGGAGGTTGCTGAACAATTGCGTGAAGAGATTACTGGTAGCAAAGGACAGAAAAGAGCAAAACTAATAAAGAGATTGAGAGTAATTGATAATTTCATTGCAACTAATGCCCGCCCAGAATGGATGGTTCTAAATGCAATACCAGTTATTCCTCCAGATCTTCGGCCTATGGTTCAATTAGATGGGGGCCGATTTGCCACCTCTGATTTAAATGATTTATATAGACGAGTAATTAATAGGAATAATCGTTTAGCAAGACTTCAGGAAATATTGGCCCCTGAGATTATTGTACGAAATGAAAAGAGGATGCTTCAGGAAGCTGTTGATGCTCTTGTTGATAATGGGAGAAGAGGAAGAACAGTTGTTGGGGCAAATAATCGAGCCTTGAAATCTTTGAGTGACATTATTGAAGGTAAGCAAGGAAGATTTAGGCAAAACCTTTTAGGTAAGAGAGTTGATTATTCAGGTAGATCAGTAATAGTGGTAGGCCCCAAATTGAAAATGCATCAATGTGGTCTACCAAAGGAGATGGCAATAGAGCTTTTCCAGCCTTTCGTAATTCATAGATTAATTCGTCAAAACATTGTCAATAACATTAAGGCTGCAAAGAAATTGATTCAACGTGCAGATGATGAGGTGATGCAGGTTTTGCAAGAGGTTATAGAAGGGCATCCAATTTTGTTAAACAGAGCTCCTACCTTGCATCGTCTAGGTATTCAAGCTTTTGAACCGAAATTAGTTGCAGGTAGAGCAATTCAATTACATCCATTGGTTTGTCCAGCATTTAATGCTGATTTTGATGGAGATCAAATGGCTGTGCACGTCCCACTAGCAATTGAGGCACAAACTGAGGCAAGAATGCTAATGCTTGCTAGCAATAATATTCTTTCTCCTGCGACTGGGGAACCAATAGTGACACCATCTCAAGATATGGTTCTTGGTTCTTATTATTTAACTGCTTTGCAACCAGATGCAGTTAAGCCAGATTTTGGAGATCAATCTAAAACCTTCGCTGGCTTAGAAGATGTAATTCATGCTTTCGAAGATAAAAGAATCAATCTTCATGATTGGGTATGGGTTCGTTTTAATGGGGAAGTAGAAGATGATGATGAATTGACTTCTCCTCTAGATACACAAATTCTGGAAGATGGTACTCAGATTCAACAATGGACTTATCGACGAGATCGCCTAGATGAAGAAGGCGCTTTAATTAGCCGCTTTCTCCTTACAACAGTCGGACGTGTAGTAATGAACAACACCATTATTGATGCTGTAGCTTCAGGCTGAACTTTCTTTTAACCACTTTATTTCTCAAAACTGATTAGGCATTATCAATGACTTCTACCTCTCCAAAATCTCGCAAATCTTCCAGCAAAAGAAAAGGTTCGAAAAAAAAGGCTGCTCGCTCAAAAAATGTTATTCCACCTCTTTCAAAAACACCTCCATCTTTTAGGAATTGTGTAGTTGATAAGAAATCTCTGAAGCAATTAGTTGCATGGGCATTTAAAAATCATGGAACTGCTGTTACAGCAGCAATGGCAGATAACTTAAAAGATCTTGGATTTAAATATGCAACACAAGCAGCAGTTTCGATCTCTGTAGATGACTTAAAAGTACCTGAAGCTAAACAAGACTTACTAGGACAGGCAGAGGAGCAAATCACTGCTACTGAGGAATGTTATCGACTTGGTGAGATTACAGAAGTAGAACGTCATACGAAGGTCATAGATACATGGACTGAAACTAATGAGCGTCTGGTTGATGCGGTTAAAAAGAATTTCAATCACAATGATCCACTGAACTCTGTCTGGATGATGGCAAACTCTGGGGCAAGGGGAAACATGTCACAAGTCCGTCAATTGGTAGGCATGAGAGGATTGATGGCTAACCCTCAAGGTGAGATTATTGACTTGCCTATTCGTACTAATTTTAGAGAAGGGCTTACAGTTACTGAATATGTAATCTCCTCCTATGGCGCACGTAAGGGTTTAGTTGATACTGCCTTGAGGACAGCAGATTCTGGTTATTTAACCAGACGCCTAGTTGATGTAGCACAAGATGTAATTGTCCGTGAGGAAGATTGCGGGACTACTAGAGCAATTTTGATTAATGCAGAAGATGGTCGTTTTGGGAATCGATTGGTAGGGCGTTTAGTTGCTGAAGATATTGTGGATCAAGAAGATGCTGTTATTGCCAAACGTGATACTGCAATCGATCCAGAACTTTCAAAGAAGATTGAAAAAGCAAACGTCAATGGTGTAATGATTCGCTCTCCATTGACTTGTGAGGCAACTCGTTCTGTATGTAGGAAGTGTTATGGATGGGCTCTGGCACATAATCAATTAGTTGATTTAGGCGAGGCTGTTGGAATTATTGCTGCACAGTCAATTGGTGAACCTGGTACACAGTTGACAATGAGAACTTTCCATACAGGGGGGGTATCTACAGCAGAAACAGGTGTTGTGCGCTCAAATCTTGCAGGTAAAGTTGAATTTGGCCCTAAAGCACGTGTTCGAGGCTATAGGACACCTCATGGAGTTGAAGCTCAGCAAGCTGAAGTGGATTTCCTTTTGCACATTAAGCCAACTGAGAAAGGCAAGGGTCAAAAGGTAGAGATCTCTAGTGGATCATTAATTTTTGTAGAGGACGGGCAAGAGGTTGATGCTGATGTGACGCTGGCTCAAATAGCTGCTGGTGCAATTAAGAAGAGTGTAGAAAAAGCCACTAAAGATGTGATATGTGATTTGGCTGGTCAAGTTCGATATGAAGAAGCCATCCAACCTAAAGAAGTAACTGATAGGCAAGGGAATATAACCCTTAAGGCTCAGAGGTTGGGGAGACTTTGGGTGTTGGCTGGTGATGTCTATAACCTTCCTCCTAATGCAAAACCAGTTATTGCAAGTAATGCCAATGTACAAGCAGGTAAAGTCTTAGCTGAGGCTAGTCAATCCAGTGAATTTGGTGGTGAGGTGCGTCTTCGTGATTCTATTGGAGATTCTCGAGAAGTTCAGATAGTAACTACTTCAATGACTTTGAAGGATTACAACTTGCTTGAAGAGTCTAATCACTCAGGCGAAATATGGAACCTTGAAGCAAATGATGGTACTCGCTATCGGATAAATAGTATTCCTGGAAGCAAGATTGGTAACAACGAAGTAATTGCTGAGTTGTCTGATGATCGTTTTAGAACAAAGACAGGTGGTTTGGTTAAATATGCACCTGGTCTTGCCATCAAAAAAGCGCGATCAGCAAAAAATGGATTTGAAGTAAGCAATGGAGGTTCTTTGTTATGGATTCCTCAGGAAACCCATGAAATTAATAAGGATATTTCTTTGTTAATGATTCAAGATCGTCAATGGATTGAAGCTGGGACAGAAGTTGTCAAGGATATTTTCAGTCAAACAGCTGGGATCGTAACAGTCACACAAAAGAATGACATCCTTAGAGAAATTATTGTAAGGAGTGGAGAATTTCATCTCTGTACTGATTCAAATATCTTGGAACGTTTTGATAATGAAGGACAAATTGTTAATCCTGGCGAGACGATAGCAAAGGGAATAAAGCCAGAAGCAATGGTCTTTGTTCAGACTATTGAAACGACTGAGGGTAAAGGTGTTTTATTAAGACCAGTTGAAGAATATACAATTCCAGATAAAGCTCAATTGCCAGAACTTTCTCATGTCACCCAACAACAAGGGCCATCTTTAGGCTTGAAGGCTACGCAAAGGCTTGGATATAAAGATGGCGAATTGATTAAGTCTGTAGAGGGAGTCGAGTTGCTTAAAACACAATTAATCTTAGAGACATTTGATACAACACCTCAAATGACTGTAGATGTTGAAGTAACAGAAGATCAATCAACTAAGACAATTCAAAGATTAAGGCTAGTTATTTTAGAAAGCATTCTTGTTAGACGTGACACAATTTCCGACTCAAGTCATGGTTCGACTCATACAGAGTTGCAAGTCAAAGATCAGCAGATTGTAAAAGCTGGAGATATTGTTGCAACAACGCAGATCCTATGTAAGGAAAAAGGAATTGTTCAATTACCTGAGATGAAAGAAGATGAACCTATTAGAAGACTTATTGTAGAGCGTCAAGAAGATACAGTAACTCTAACTGCTGCTTCTAAGCCTGTTGTCAAAATAGGGCAAAGGGTTATTGATGGCGATTTGTTGTCTAATGAAGAGCCTATAAATTGTTGTGGAGAGATTGAAGCCATCAAAGAAAATAAAGTAACCCTCAGATTAGGCCGTCCTTATATGGTCTCGCCAGACTCAGTTCTGCATGTCAAGAATGGTGATTTAGTACAGAGAGGAGATGGTTTGGCACTTTTGGTGTTCGAGAGACAAAAAACCGGTGACATTGTACAGGGTCTTCCAAGAATTGAGGAGTTGCTAGAAGCTAGAAGGCCTAGGGACTCGGCGATACTATGTAAAAGAAGAGGAATTGTAGAGATAAATCAAGGAGATGATGATGATTCGGTAGTAGTAAAAGTGATTGAAAGCGATGACCTGATTGAGGAATACCCAATTCTCCTTGGAAAGAATGTTATGATTAGTGATGGCCAGGAAGTGAAGGCAGGAGAATTGTTGACAGATGGCCCTGTTAATCCTCATGAATTATTAGAGTGTTTCTTTGGGGATCTTCGTGATCGAAAGCCACTTATGGAGGCGGCTCAAGAGGCAATAGCCAAACTTCAACACCGCTTAGTAACTGAAGTGCAGAATGTTTATAAATCTCAGGGTGTAGCAATTGATGACAAACATATTGAGGTAATTGTTAGGCAAATGACTAGTAAAGTTCGTATTGAAGATGCTGGTGATACGACTCTTTTGCCTGGTGAGTTGATAGAAATTCGACAAGTAGAAGATACAAATCAAGCTATTTCAATTACAGGAGGAGCGCCTGCTGAATTCACGCCTGTTTTATTGGGTATTACAAAAGCTTCTTTGAATACAGATAGCTTTATCTCTGCAGCGTCATTCCAAGAAACAACTAGAGTTCTTACGGAAGCTGCAATTGAAGGCAAATCTGATTGGTTGAGAGGGCTTAAAGAGAATGTCATTATTGGCCGTTTGATTCCAGCTGGTACGGGATTTAGCGGTTTTGTAGAAGAATTGCGTGCCGAGGCAGGACCTCACCCAGATATTTTGGCAGAAGATCCTGCAGGATATCGTCGCATTCAAAACCTTCGCCCTGATTACACGGTCGAGATGCCTTCTTCACCAGCGGCAGCAAATCTAACTTCTGTATTGGATGATCCGAGTGACGCTGATTTAGAGGCAACTCGGAATCGACATGGCATTGACCCCTCTACCAGTAATTTTGCAGCATTTGCTCGTCCAAGTGGAGATGATAATTTCCAAGAGGATCAGTCGCCAGACCCTGCAGCTTTAGAAGGTCTGCAAGAAGAGGGATTGCTCTCAGACGAGTAATACTTCTCCATTTCAAAAGCTTTTAAGTTATTTACTACCTTCAATGATCGACCCGAAAATTATTCCAGAGCGTAAATTGCCTAGCTATGGTTTTCACAACCATACTGAAAATCTAAATGGACGCTGGGCAATGATTGGATTTATTGCTTTAGTAATTGTGGAGTTCAAATTAGGCCATGGAATTCTTATTAGGTAGTTTTTGACATATTGGAAAGTCATAAGATTCAGTTACTTGGTCTAGATCTTAGTCAGCTCGAAAGGTTGGCTTTAGATCATGGTGAGTCTTTGTATAGAGGACGGCAATTACATCAATGGCTATATCAAAAGGGAGTAGATAATCTTGATGATATAACTGTTTTGCCCAAGGCTTGGCGAAATTCTTTAATTCAAAAAGGTATATCGGTTGGAGGACTTGTAGAAGTAAATAGATTTATAGCTGGTGATAGAACTATTAAATTATTATTATCTACAGGCGATGGTGAGATTATTGAGACAGTGGGGATTCCTTCAGGGAATCGATTGACGATTTGTGTCTCTAGCCAGATTGGCTGCCCAATGGGATGTCAATTCTGTGCAACTGGTAAAGATGGCCTTAAGCGATCATTGAAAGTCAATGAAATTGTAGCGCAAGTTTTTGCGGTAAAAAAAGCCTTTAATAGAAGCCCTTCCAATGTTGTGTTCATGGGAATGGGTGAGCCACTTTTGAATATTGAAGAAGTACTATCATCTATTTGTTGTTTAAATAAAGATTTAGGTATTGGACAACGTCGAATAACTGTTAGCACTGTGGGGGTAAAGAATACTTTGCCTCAACTTGCAGAGCTTGCGCTTCAATTCCTAGGGAGTGTTCAATTTACACTTGCATTAAGTTTGCATGCCCCAAATCAAAAATTACGTGAGTCATTGATTCCTTCAGCACAAAATTATCCTATAAAACTTTTATTAGAAGACTGTCGTCACTATTTAGATCTAACAGGTCGGAGAGTCAGCTTTGAATATATTCTCTTAGGTCATTTGAATGATCATATTGAACATGCGGAAGAGTTAGCTGATCTTGTTGGAGGATTTCAGAGCCATGTCAATTTAATTGCCTATAACCCCATAGATGGTGAGTCTTTTCAACGTCCTAGCAATCAACGTGTCAATATATTTATTAAGACATTACAAAAAAGAGGAATCGTAGTTAGCTTGCGTGCAAGTCGAGGTTTAGATAAGAATGCTGCATGTGGACAACTTAGAAGTATGAATATGTAAAATCGTCAGAAAACGTTTAAATAGAACTATCAACAAAAATCAAACACTTCATGGCATTAATAGACTGGATGGTTTTGAGCTTTTATTTGATGCTTTCACTTTTCTTAGGTCTTGTTCTATCTCGTAGAAATAATAGTGAAGATGATTACTTTATTGCTGGCCGCAAATTAACAGGATGGCTTGCTGGAGCTTCAATGGCTGCAACAACTTTTTCAATCGATACACCTCTATATGTTGCTGGTTTAGTTGGGACTAGAGGGCTTGCTGGAAATTGGGAGTGGTGGAGTTTTGGATTGGCTCATGTTGCTATGACAGTTGTTTTTGCACCTATGTGGAGACGTAGCGGTGTTTTGACTGATGCTGCTTTTACTGAATTGCGTTATGGGGGGTCTGCTGCTGCTTGGTTAAGAGGAATTAAGGCTTTTTTGCTTTCTGTCCCTATTAATTGTATTGGTATTGGATATGCTTTTCTAGCAATGAGAAAGGTTGCAGAAGCTCTTGGAATGGTCGATGGACATCGTGTAATTGGATCTGTGACTGATACATTCTTGCTTCTTTTGATTGTCGCTTTCTTCATGCTTGTATATACAGCAGTAGGTGGATTATGGGCAGTTGTTGTAAACGATTTTGTTCAGTTGCTATTGGCACTGGTAGGTGCTTTTGTTCTTGCTTTTACGGTCATCAATGCTTCAGGTGGAATGTCTCAAATGATTGCTGGATTAGAAGCATTAGACAGACCGGAACTGTTGTCGATTTTCCCATGGACATGGACTCAAGATGGATTTCAATGGATTGGTAAAGCTGGTATAAGTGCTGCTACTTTTATTGCATTTTTATCTCTTCAGTGGTGGAGTTTCAGAAGGAGTGATGGTGGGGGGGAATTTATTCAGCGCTTGCTAGCAACAAAAGATGAGCAGCAGGCGACATTGGCAGGATGGGTATTCCTGTGTGTTAATTACCTTTTGCGTAGTTGGTTGTGGATTGTTGTTGGACTTTCAGCATTGGTTTTGTTACCTTCCCAGCAAGATTGGGAGCTTAGTTATCCAACCCTTGCAATTGAATATCTACCACCAGTTGTATTAGGGATCGTTATAGTCTCTCTGGTCGCGGCATTCATGAGCACAGTAAGTACCTCTTTGAATTGGGGAGCTAGTTACTTAACTCATGACCTGTATAAAAGATTCATAAGACCTGAGGCAAGTCAGAAAGAATTGATTCTCATGGGTCAAATTACATGTTTATTACTTTTAGTTGTGGGAATTATTACTGCATTGATTAGTGACAGCATTGGATCAATATTTCGCCTTGTTATAGCGATAGGGACTGGTCCAGGTGTTGTACTCGTTTTGCGATGGTTTTGGTGGAGAATTAATGCAATATCAGAGTTAGCGGCTATGATTTGTGGTTTTTTTATTGGCTTTACAACATCAGTAGTTCCAATTTTCCGGATTGAAGATTATGGAATTAAACTCATGGTAACAACAATTCTTACTGCAATAGTCTGGTTGATTGCTTTAGCATTAACGCCACCGGAGTCTGATGAAGTGTTGGAAAAATTTGTTCGTCTTGTAAGGCCTCCAGGCCCAGGGTGGGCACGTTTGAGAAAACGTTTTGAGATTGTCCCTGTGGATTCTTTGAAGGAATTGATTTTTCGTTTTTTACTTAGTGTGGGCTTGCTTTTTGGAATGCTTTTTGCAAGTGGAGCTTTTTTATTTCATCAGGAAAGAGGTGGTTGGATAAGCTTGGTGATAGCAGTTTTTTGTCTTTTTACAATGAAAAGGAAATCTTTAAGTAGCGTTTTTTCATTGCGTTAAGGTTTAATTTTTGAGAATTTGAAGCAAAATGATTCCAACAGGTTCTTCCTCTTGAGCTTCCTAAGAACAACAATTTTGCCTTTAATTATAGTGACTCTCTTTGGTCTCGCGTTATTGGCAGTTACTGCTCGTATTTGGCTCCCAGGGGATATGTTGGCGCCTGCGCCCCTTTGATAAATCAGAAATTACTTACTCTGGTTAATATCTTTAGTATGAAAGAAGATCGCCTCAATTCAGCAGATGAAGGACTAAGAAGTCTTGCGATAGATCCGGATATTCTTGCAAAGGAGTTGGCGGCAGAAGTTCAAGGGGATCCATTAGATGAAATCGATATTGAAGCATTTGATTCAGATGAAACTAAAGTTTCAAATGAATGTCAATTGGGATTAAATTGGCTGCAACAAGGCCATGAAGAGCGATTACAAGGTTTGAGAGTGTTTTGTGAGCATAGAGATCCCAGATCTATAGATTTATTAATTCCTTTGTTGGCTGAGCCTTGCCCTGTAGAGAGAATGAGTGCTGTTTATGCATTGGGAAGGAACCCTTCGCCTCTTGCAGTAGATACGTTGCTTCAGTTGCTAGAAAATGATAGTAATGCTTATGTGCGCAAGGCTGCTGCATGGAGTTTAGGCAATTATTCAAACTCCCCAGTAATGGAACCATTGCTTAGATCGTTACATACTGATGTTGCGGCGGTAAGATTATGGGCTGCGAGTTCTCTTGCAGAAGTAGGCTCCAGCTCTATTGAGAAAGCTAAAAAAGTAGTATTAGAATTGCTTCTTAGTTTGAGAATTGATCAAGAACCTTTAGTTCGGAGTAATTGTATTTGGTCACTTGGAAGGTTATATGGAAATCTTCCTCAATCATTGAAATCCGAATTAACCGAAGGCCTTTTCCTTGTTTTACTGAATGATTTAGAGCCTTCAGTAAGATATGAGGCCAGAATAGCCTTGGAACAGATTCAGTCTCCTGATGTTCTGAAACGATTAAAAACTCTGGTTGAAGATGGACTTTTACTTTGATTATTAAATTTAATGTTTACATCTATCAATTGAAACAACCATTTGGCTCGCTTTTGTATATCATTTAATTCATTTAATTTCTTTTGATGCCTCAACGCACTTTGCGATTCAGGATTCGTCAAGATGGATTTGTTGAAGAGACAGTTGAAGGAGTTCTAGGTCAATCCTGTGCTCAACTCACTGAAAAGCTTGAATCTGCCTTAGGCACCGTTCAACACAGGGAACCAACTTCTGAGTCTTACATTTCATCAGAAGAGCTTTCTCAATTACTTCCAGATCAAATTAAAATCTCCTAATGTCTCATTTCAGTACTGTTAAAACTCAATTAAGAAAGAAAGAGCCTCTTCTTAAGGCCTTGCTTGAATTGGGCTATATACCTCAAGAAGGCGAACAGAAGGTTCGAGGTTATAGAGGACAGACTGTTCGAGCAGAATTGGCAGTGAAAATGCCTGAAGGAGGTGACATAGGCTTTAGATGGAATCAAAATACAAAAGCATATGAACTAGTAGCAGATTTAGATCTTTGGAAGCAGACTATACCGCTTGACCGTTTTCTTTCTAAGCTAACTCAACAATATGCTCTTAGTACGGTTTTAGATGCAACTGCAGAGGAAGGTTTTGAGGTTGCAGAAAGAAAAACTCATATCGATGGTTCTATTGAATTGGTTGTAACACGTTGGGACTCTTGATTTGTTAACTTTTTGACCAATGACCCTGCAATAGCTTTTAGGGTAACAGCTCTAGAAGATAATCAGCCTAATGGGAGAGAACCTATCCTTGGGGGTATTCTTCGTAAGAAGGCAGTCTGGGTTGATGAATCTTTATGCATAGGTTGTACTTATTGCAGTTGCGTTGCGACAAATACTTTTACCATGGAGCCAGACAATGGACGTGCTAGAGCATTCCGCCAAGATGGTGATAGCACCGAAGTCATACAAGAGGCTATAGATACTTGTCCAGTTAATTGCATTGATTGGGTGAAATTTGAGGATTTAGATGATTTGCGTTCCCAGTTAAATGCCAAAACTATTCGTCCGCTTGGACTTCCACCATTGAGATGAATAAAATTTGGGACAGTGAATAATATTTCCAATAATTGCGATTCACTACCTTGTAGGCGATTCGGGCGAACGGAAATGAATATCCCTGTTTTGTCGTTAGGCGGCATGCGCTTTCAGCATAGTTGGAGCGATCTCGCAATGAAAGAAGTTACAAATGATAGTCAGATGAATTTAGAAGAAATTCTAAAATTTGCATCTAAAAATGGTTTCCATCATATAGAAACAGCCAGACATTATGGGACTTCTGAGCTGCAACTCGGCAGTGCTATGAAAAGGGTTGTGGACTCTAAAAGAATTGTTCAAACAAAAATTCCACCAAGAGAAGACCCGAATGAGTTTGAGAAAGAACTTGAACTGAGTTACTCAAAATTGCAATGTAAAAAAATTGATCTTCTTGCAATACATGGCTTGAATCTTCCAGAGCATTTGGATCAGACCATTCGCCCAGGAGGATGTCTAGAAGTTGTTCGCAGATGGCAGAGGAATGATCGTATTAAACATGTTGGCTTTTCAACGCATGGACCTACGGATTTAATAGTTAAAGCGATTGAAACAAATGAATTTGACTACATAAATCTGCATTGGTATTTTATTTTTCAAGATAATGAACCTGCATTGGCGGCGGCAGCAAAATTCGATTTAGGTGTTTTTATCATTAGCCCTACTGACAAAGGGGGACATTTACATACCCCATCAGCAAAGCTTTTAAAACTATGTTCACCACTTCATCCAATTGTTTTTAATGATTTATTTTGCTTAAGTGATGCAAGAGTTCATACCATAAGCGTTGGGGCATCTAACATTAGAGATTTTCTTTTACATCTTCATGCAGTTGATACACTTGATCAAGCTCATCATGTGTTGCCTGGAATTAAAAAACGTCTACTAGATGCCGCCAATAGCTCGTTAGGAGAAGACTGGATGGCCACATGGAGAGAAGGCTTGCCAGTATGGGATCAAACTCCAGGAGAAATTAATATTCCTGTATTGATATGGTTATATAATCTTCAAATATCTTGGGGTATGGAAGACTATGCAAAAGCCCGCTATAGATTACTAGGTGGAGGTAGCCATTGGTTCCCTGGTGCAAACTGTGACAATCTGGATAATACTGTAAGTGTAGATGATCTTAAAGAAGCACTACAACTTAGTCCTTGGGTTGATGAAATTGTTGAAAGATTACGTGAACTTCGCGAAAAGTTTAAAGGGATTCCTGTTCAAAGATTGTCAGATGTTTGATTGTTTAGAGGTCTTTTAAGAGGTATACCTACAGACCTTGGATATTTCCCTGGACAAAGCATAGTGCTGCTAATACGAATAGCATGTCTTATTCCTCGCCGCTCAGGTAATTCAAGAGACTTAGTGGTGTCGATTTTTCCTTTCAATTTAGAAAGCGCTTTCAGAAGTTCTTTTTTCTCAAGATCATTCCATTTCCCTTTGTACATAACTGCCTGCCCTGTTGGCTTTAAGAACGGAATTAAATACTCTGCTAATACTGGAGCTTTTGCAACAGCTCGAGCTATGGCTAAATCAAACGTGTGTCTATGCAGCTTCTTTTGACCTGTTAATTCTATGCGTTCTGTAAGAACATTTACTCTTGATAAAAGACCAAGCTCTTTAACAATTTCTTTAACCGCAGATGTTTTCCTATAAATTGAATCAATTAGCGTTGTAGACGATCGAGGTAGGGCTATTGCAACTGCTAATCCAGGCAGCCCGCAACCAGTCCCAACATCAATTATATTTATTTGCTTATCTTGAAATTTGAGTTCATCTTGAATTGGCCAAAGACTATCTAAGATTTGAGAGATCCAAAAATCATTGCCTTCAATTAATCTAGTTAGATTAATTTTCTGATTCCATTCCCTTAATAGATATTGAAGTTGATTGAATTGTTCCAATTGTTGTGGTGATGGCTCCCATTGCAAATGTTGCCAAATTTGTGTTTCTTGACGTTTGAACTTTTTTTGATTAGTCATAGCTTTAAGGATTTTTGTATAGAATTGAGCTTGAGTAATTATTTGCCTTTTTATCTTTAACGATATTGATGCTTTGAATATTCCTAAGAGCCATTATGAATTGTTGGGAGTCCCAAGAACAGCTGATTTGCAGACTCTTAAAAAGGCATTTCATCGTTTAAGCAAGATTTTGCATCCAGACACTACTATTCTTCCTATTGATGAAGCTGAACGTCAATTCCGTAATGTATGTGAAGCATATGAACTACTTTCTGATCCTATAAAGAGAGAAAATTATGACAAGAGTCTAAAAAGACAAACCTTGATCAATGATGTTTCTTTGAAGGAGAGAGATTTTGAAGTAAACAATGCAATCAAAAGTGTTCTTGATAATGGCAACCGAAGGCCTCTATCAGGAGGGGAGTTGCTTTCTTTGTTTCTTTTAGGACTTGCTCTTGCTATTAGTTTGTTGTTAGGAGTGGTTGTTGCTTTCTTAAATGGTAAGGAATTGCAAGTAGCTCCAAGTTGGTTAAGAATAAGAGATCCATTAGTCCTACCCCTTTCCTATCAAATAAGAGATGTCGATTCTCCCATCAGCCAAAACACCTCTCAATCAACATTCATTGACAGCTCTTGAGTATTGGCTAATAAGTCTTGGGGCAGAAAAAAGTAGTATTAACCCTTGCCTTTGGCGATGGATCATGCCTCAGTGGTCAGCTGAGATCGTTATTGAACAAGATGAGCTAATGGTCGTTTGGAGTGAAGGTGAGAAAAAAAGTCAATTTGGCTTTCCCTATGGACTACCACGAGAAGATGTAGAAGCGGCTTTAAAGCATGGGCCTTGAATTCTTAGATGATATCAAGGCTGGATTTGATGACCTTATAACACTGTTCTAATTGATGATCACTTATACATAATGGTGGGAGGAGATAGATTACATTGCCTAGGGGTCTGATAAACACATTATTTGCTAATGCGTAGGCTTTTATGACTTTGCCTGTATTATTTAAATAGCCATCATTTCCATCTGTTTTTAAATCAAAAGCAGCGATTGTTCCAGTAAGTCGAATTTTTTTTATTTTTGGGTGTTTTACAAGTTGTTCGAGATGTGGAAGATGTCGGGACTCGAAATTGGTATAGGCAGTTGGATTGCGTTCTAAAAGGTCTAAACTTGCATTTGCCGCTGCGCATCCAAGAGGGTTGGCAGTAAAGCTATGCCCATGCCAAAAAGTTTTTTGCGGATCATTCCCAAGGAACGTGTTATAGATCTCTTGACTTGCCATAGTGATACCCATGGGGAGGAAGCCACCAGTTAGACCTTTAGATAAAGCCATAAGATCAGGTGAGATTTTGGCACGCTGAGATGCAAAGAGAGATCCAGTACGGGCAAAGCCAACCATAACCTCATCAGCTATTAGTAATGCCTTTGCTTGGCGAACAACTCCTTGAACAGCTTGCAAAAATTCAGGTCTCACCATCGTCATACCACCTGCACCTTGAATTAGGGGCTCTAGGATTACTGCTGCCGTAGGCCTTTCAAGCATAATTTCAAGTTTCTTTATAGCTTCTTCTTCTCGGCGTTCAATTCCTTCATCTCCCCACCATGTTGATGGCCACGTAGCTCTACTGACTGGGAAGAGCATTTCTTTGAATGGTTCATTGAATAAGTTTCGCTCTCCTACAGACATGGCTCCAAAAGTATCGCCATGGTAAGCACCTTCGAAGGCGATAATATGATGCCTTTGCTCTCCTTTATTATGCCAATATTGAAGGGCGATTTTCAGAGCTACTTCCACAGCAGTTGATCCATTATCGGAAAAAAATAGTCGTTGAAGACCAGTCGCTTGACTCAATCTCTTTGCAAGAAGTTCAGCCTGAGGATGAACAAAGTCAGCGAAGATTACTTGTTCCAATTGCTTGGCTTGGTTATAAATAGCTGATGCAATATATGGATCTGAATGACCATGTAATGTCACCCACCAACTACTGATTGCGTCAATAATTGGCTCCCCATTATCTTTGAAAATAAGACATCCTTTAGCATTGGAAATCTGTAGCGGTGGTCTCGAAGAGGTGATCTGTGTGAAGGGAGGCCATATGTTTTGATGCCAATTTTCTGGGTATGACAAAATATTATCCATAGCTTTATCCATATTGCTGCCTTTGAGATTTGTTCATGTTTCAGAAGTAAAGTAATTCAGTTAGGAGGATAGAAAAAAATGATAAGCTTAATGCTTTTCAATATGAACTTAACATTTGGATTCTTTGATTGATACAGCTACATTAATTGTTTTAATCATTACTCTAACTTGTTAATAGTTTATTGATTTATATTAGAGCTTTTACTTAATTCTCAGAAAACTATTTTATGACATTAACTATTGAATAGCAGGAATCACCTGTTAGTAGTTTCTAATAATTGCTCCAAGCGGTTTCTTATATCTTGTTTTAGCCACTCTTTAGCAAGACTACTTGCCGAAAGACTTGCAAGCTTTGGCAATTGAGCAATTACTGGTACGCCTCCAAATTGTTCTAAGGTTTTTGGATTGTCTTTATGCAAAGGACCATTGATGATGAGACCTAGGATTGGAATTTTCCTTTTTGTTAATGCCTCAATTGATAGAAGTGTGTGGTTCAGTGTCCCTAATCCACTTCGTGCAACTATTATGATTGGCAACATCCATTCCTTTAGTAGATCTATTTGTAGATATTGTCGTGTTAATGGGACCATAACTCCTCCAGCGGTCTCAATGATCAGAGATTGGTTGACAAGAGGTACTTTGAGTAAATTAGGTTTGATGATTATATGTTCTTGTTCAGCTGCCCAGTGAGGTGAAACAGCTGCTTTGAATTTGTACTTTTCAGGAATCCACCGTTCTTTCGGAAGAGTTAGTAGCTCGCATACTCGGTTTGTATCCCCTCCTCCTTCCAAGCCACTTTGAATAGGCTTCCAGTAAACTCCTGATAGCCCTTGCACTAAAAGACTACTTACTACAGTTTTTCCAACATCTGTATCTGTTCCACAAACGACTACTTTCAATGATTTTATGTTCATTTTTTAACTAGAAGTATATGTATTAACCAAGTTAAGTTGTATGTGCGGTTGGACTCAACCATTGGCCACGATTGTTGAAGTCGTCGCCATTGAGAAATATTTAGGGCTGGATGATGACTTGTTTGGGCTCCGATATTAACTAATGGTTTTAATAGAGAAGTAACTCGCGGAGCTTTTTGAGTAAAGCTTTCTAATTGTTGAAATATGATGTTATCTGCTTTGACTAGATTAGTTAGTGCATTGTGAGAAGGGAATTTCATTGCTGTGCATGCAACTTTTGCTTTTTTTGCTGCTTCATGCCATTCAGGGAAACTTGCTTCGTCTGGTAATGCTATAGCTAGCAAGCCTCCAGGGGCAAGGGCAGAAAACCACTCCATTAGTCTTTCTTCAGGGTCCTTTAACCAATGCAATGCAAAACTTGAAGCAATTAATGTTGGAGGGTTTTCCCACTTTGGCAGGCCATAGTTGAGGTTAAAGAGTTGTGTTGATTTATTCGGAAGATGTTCTGCGAGCATTCTTGGAGAACCATCGACTCTAATAACAGATTGATTAGGATTTATTTTTTCTAGAGCATTTGCAAGTAGACCAGTCCCAGAACCTAAATCAACCCATACCCCAGAATTTATAACTTTTTTGGAACATTGAGCTGCTAATTTTGCTGCAAAAATCTTTTGCAGATTTGCTGAGTTGTTATATTTGGATGAAGCTTCATCAAAGTTTTGAATTACAAGCTTTTGCCAGTTTGTTGACATTATCCTGAGATTAACCAGTTGTTTACTTTCTCAATGAGAATCTTTAGCCGTATAAAATGGCCTTCATTTTTTATTTTCCAATTTACAGATGGTGTTAGGAGATGTTGATTAAGGTCGTCTATCAGTGATGTGCTTGTAGTAGTACATAAGATTTCATCTTTTTCACTATTTATGACTAGAACTTTTGCGTGTTTATTAAGACCATCAGGCAATTTATTAGTGTTTATAAGAAGATCTAAATCTTCTTTTAGTTGTTTTCGTCCTGTGACAGAGATTCCTCCTTTAAGGAGATCATGAAATAAGAGTGGCTTGTTATACGGACTAGTTGCTTTTTGAAAAAATTTTGACAACATAATTTTCTCTGTGTCCTTTCCAATGTGTTTTTGCATTCCGTTTAAAGCTGTAAGTACAGCTCTTCGCTCTTTGCTGTTTGGAATAAAACGACTAAAGCTGTTTAATAGTACAATTTCAGAAGCTTTCTCAAGAACTTGTCTTGAGATTAAGTGTAAACCAAGAGAATGACAGAAAAGAATCTTTTTGGAGCTATGACCATAGAGTGAACTCTCCTGCCATGAAGGCTCGTAAGTTTCGATATGTCCATAACCTCTCTCTGCATTCCTCCATAACCATCCTTTTGATTTGAAGTGGTTATGCCAATTATTCCAATAGCTGCTATCGCTACACCAACCATGCATCGCGATAATTTGGTTCATACTTTTTTGCCAAGATAAAATAATAGCTGTTCTAATACTTCTCCTGGCAGATTATTTCTTACTACAATTCTTAATCTAGAGGTACCTTCTGGAACTGTAGGAGGTCTTATAGCAACAGTTAATATGCCATTAGCCTCAAGTTCAGTTTGTTTTTTTAAAGATTCTTCATCACTGCCAAGGACAAGAGGAATGATGGGACTATTACCTATACGAACATTCCATCCATGCTCTATTAGTGTTGATCTCCATAAACTGGATTTCTTCTGAAGAGCTAATCCCCAACCTGGATTGTCTTTGATAAGTTTTAAGGCTTCCAAAGCTGCGGCTGCTAGTGGCGGGGCAAGTGCTGTTGTGTAACGAAATGCACCACTTGTTTGAACTATATGTTCCCCATAAAAATCGCTTGTTGCTAAAAAGGCTCCTCCACCTCCAAAGGCTTTCCCAAAGGTCCCGCTTATCATTGTGACTGGATTCTTGAGTCCATAACAAAGCCCTCTCCCTTGATCCCCCATCACACCAAGAGAATGAGCTTCATCAACTAATAGCATTGCATGATAGTTGTTACATAGCTCTCCTATTTTTTCTAAGTCAGGACTACTTCCTTCCATGCTGAAAACACTTTCTGTTATTACTAGAGGTGTTTGAGTAGGACTTTCCTTCAAACTTATTTTGATAAGTTTTTCTAGATCGTTAATGTCGTTATGAGAAAAACGCTTGAGTTTTGCCCCGCTGGCTTTGATCCCTACTAATAAGGAATGGTGAATTAACTTGTCTGCTATCACAGGAGTCTTACGATTTGCCAAAGTTGTGACTGCAGCCAAATTAGCTTGGAATCCACTAGGGAAAAGTAATACACTTTCAAAATTCAACCATTGACTAAGTTCTTTCTCGAGTGCTTGATGTATAGGCCTACTGCCAGTTACAAGCCTTGAGCCCCCAGCTCCTAATCCTTCAGCAATCATAGTTTCCTTTGCTGCTTCTATGAGGTTTGGATGTTGGCTTAGCCCTAAATAATCATTGCTTGCAAGATCAAGGAGAGAACTAAATTGTTTGTCATTAATATTTTCAAGTAATCTGCCAGCTTTTGCTTTAGGGATCCAAGTCCTTATCTTGCGTATCCTTGTTTTAGGAATCTTTTTCATACATTTATTTTGAAGATTGAATTAAGGGATTTTTGATATTTCTCATATTGATCCCTTTCTTGAGATAGAAGTATTAGATGAGAGGACTTAATTGTCTCATTAGGATTAGTTAGATGAGCCGGGAGGTGATTAACACGACTTTTGATGATGATTTGGATCTAGAGAATATTTTCCCATTTTCTCTGGATGATTTCCAGCTTGAGGCTATTGATGCTTTGAATCAAGGGCATTCGGTTGTAGTAAGCGCCCCTACTGGGTCTGGTAAGACATTGATTGGTGAATATGCAATTTATCGTGCTCTTTCTCATGGACAAAAAGTTTTTTATACAACACCTTTAAAAGCCCTTTCTAATCAGAAGCTCCGTGATTTTCGTAATCAGTTTGGTTATGCAAATGTTGGTCTTTTGACAGGTGACTTAAGCGTTAATAGAGGAGCAGCAATAACTGTAATGACTACAGAGATCTTCAGAAATATGCTTTATGCAGAAGTAGATGAAAGGGATGATCCATTGGATGAGGTGGAAACAGTTGTGTTAGATGAGTGTCATTATATGAACGATTCCCAACGAGGAACTGTTTGGGAAGAGTCGATCATTCATTGCCCTTCATCTGTTCAACTAGTTGCATTATCAGCAACTGTTGCCAATGCTGGTCAGCTTACAGATTGGATACAGAAGGTTCACGGGCCTACGAAATTGATATTTAGTGACTTTCGCCCAGTTCCGTTAAATTTTAATTTTTGTAGCGCAAAGGGATTACACCCTTTGCTTAATGAGTCTCGAACTGGATTGCATCCCAATTGCAAGGTTTGGAGACCTCCAAAGGGGCAAAAGCGTAAGAGTCGATCTAATAAACCATTGCAGCCAGATGCACCTCCAATCAGTTTTGTGATTGAGAAAATGGCGGAAAGAGAAATGCTTCCTGCTATTTACTTTATCTTTAGTCGTCGTGGTTGTGATAAGGCTGTAAAAGACCTTGGGAAGGTGGATTTAGTTTCTATTAAAGAAAAGAGGATAATTGAAACTCGTCTAAATACATATCTTAAAGAGAATCCAGAAGGAGTCCGCCATGGCATACATGTCGATGCTTTGAAACGCGGAATTGCTTCACACCATGCAGGTGTATTGCCTGCATGGAAAGAGTTGATCGAAGAATTATTTCAGAAAAGTTTGGTGAAGACTGTTTTCGCTACTGAGACCTTGGCAGCAGGAATAAATATGCCAGCTCGTAGTACGGTTATTTCTTCGCTATCTAAACGAACTGAAAATGGTCATAGGCAACTTATGGGTAGTGAATTCTTGCAGATGGCTGGTAGAGCAGGGCGAAGAGGTCTCGATTCACAAGGTGACGTAGTTACTGTCCAAAGTCGTTTTGAAGGTGTTCGTGAAGCAGGTCAGCTTGCAACCTCGGCAGCTAATCCCTTGATTAGTCAATTCACTCCAAGCTATGGGATGGTGCTCAATCTTTTGCAACGTTATGATCTGGAGAAGTCACGGGAATTAGTTCAGCGGAGTTTCGGATGTTATTTGGCTAGCTTAGATTTATTTGACGATGAAGAGCTGCTTGATCAATTACGGGATCAATTAGGTAAACTGCAATCTATTGCAGGTGATGTTCCCTGGAGGGAATTTGAAGTTTATGAGAAACAGAGGAGTCGATTAAAGGAAGAAAGAAGACTACTTAGAATTTTACAGAAACAGGCAGCAGATACTCTTATGAATGAACTTACCTTGGCTTTACAGTTCGTAAGTGTAGGATCTCTCATTAGTTTTAAGATCTCTTCTCTGAAAGGAAGAGTTATACCAGCTGTAATTATCGATAAATATGAGGGAATAAGTAATCTACCTCTACTCTTATGCCTAACTGATGAAAATATATGGATTTTAATTCCTTGTAAGTCTGTCGTGGCGCTTCATACAGAGATGAGTTGCTTAGACGTGAAGTCTGTTGTTGCACCAACTCTTAAGCATATAGGTGAAATAGTATACGGCGATCAATATAGTCATGATATCTCTATGGTTGTCGCTCAGACTGCCAAGATACATGATATGGTTACACCCCAATATGATCTTGCTGGCGAGGTTTTAGTTCAAGCGAATTTAGTAAAAGAATTGGAAGAATATTTGATTAAATTACCTGCCCATCAATGGGGTGATCGAAAAAAATTGAAGAAGCATCGACGAAAAATGGAAGAACTTGAATTTGAAATAAAAGAAAGACAGCAATTGATACATCATCGAGCTAACCGTCATTGGGATACTTTCTTATTGCTAATGGAAATATTGCAATATTTTGGATGCCTTGATGAGCTTGACCATACAGATATAGGTAAAACAGTAAGTGCATTAAGAGGAGATAATGAACTATGGCTGGGACTTGCATTAATGAGTGGCCATTTAGATGAATTGTCACCTTCAAGCTTGGCAGCTGTTCTGCAAGCGATTAGTACTGAGACTAATCGGCATGATTTATGGTCTGGATTTTCCCCGTCACCTGAATCTATGGAAGCCCTAAATGATCTTTCAGGTATTCGCCGTGAATTATTACGTTCTCAAGAGCAGCTGAAGTTAGAAATTCCAGTTTGGTCTGAACCTGAACTAATGGGCTTGGTTGAGAAATGGGCAAACGGAATAACATGGAGCGATTTAATAGCTAATACGTCTTTAGATGAGGGAGATGTTGTTAGAATAATGCGACGTACTATTGATTTGCTCGCACAGTTGCCTTATTGCGTGGCAATAAGTAAACAGCTTAAGAGGAATGCTGCTATTGCTTTAAAAGGACTTAATCGTTTTCCAGTTCGTGAGGCGGAAGACCTTTTAAATAAAGAAATGGAAAGAGAAAATAATTTAAACCCGGCGACTGAAAGATTATCTAAAGATAATAGATAACTAATAAAAATCAGCTAGTTCTCCATACCAGTCATCGACTGTGGATTGACAATACGATCAAAATCGTCTTCGTTAAGATAACCCAATAATTTTGTTGCCTCTTTAAGCGTGATATCTTTTTCATGAGCACATTGTGCAATCTTACTAGCTTTTTCGTAACCGATTATCGGAGTCAAGCTTGTGATAAGCATTAGAGAATTTTGAAGACTGTTCTGGATTTTTTCTAAATTAGGTTCAATTCCTTCTATCATTAAAATACGAGAACTTTTACAAGCACTGCTAAGAAGATCAATACTTTCTAAAAGGTTGAACGCGATTAAAGGTTTGTACGAATTCATTTGTAAATGCCCACCACTACCTGCCATAGTCACGGCTGAATCAAGTGCCATGATTTGCGTGCAAACCATGGCCATTGCTTCGCATTGTGTTGGGTTGACTTTCCCAGGCATTATCGAACTCCCGGGCTCATTTTCTGGAAGCCTTAGTTCTCCTAGCCCTCCTCTTGGCCCACAGGATAAAAGGCGTAGATCATTAACTATTTTAAATAGTGATACAGCTAATAGTTTCAACTGAGACATTGTATGGACTAATGCATCATGGCTTGCCATAATGGCGAACTTGTTTTGTGCTGAAACAAAGGGGCTTCTAGTTGACTTTGCAATCTCAAGAGCAATTTCTTTATCGAATTTTGCTGGTGCATTGAGCCCTGTGCCTATAGCAGTCCCTCCTAACGGAAGAGGGTAAAGTTCATTTAAGCTTTTGTTGAGTCGATTACGAGATGCAATAAGTTGTTCCTTCCATGCGGAGGCTTCTTGCCCCAAGGTTAGCGGCACAGCATCTTGAAGATGGGTACGCCCTGTTTTAATAATGCGATTCCACTTAATAATTTTCTTGTCAAAAGTTTCAATTAATTGATCTAGCTCCGGCAATAAATTCTCTAAGATTTCTTGAACAGTAGCGATTTGAATTGCAGCGGGAAATACATCATTGGTTGATTGTGAGCGATTGACATGATCATTTGGATGCAATGGTTCATGACTACCTAATTTATTGCCATTTAAATGGGATGCAATATTGCTAATTACTTCATTGACATTCATATTTGTTTGTGTCCCGCTTCCCGTTTGCCAAACGCTTAATGGAAACTGTTCATCATGCATTCCATTACTAATTTCGTTACAAGCATTAAGGATGAAATTTTTCCTTTGCTTATCCAGTACTCCTAATCGGCAATTGACTATCGCTGCAGAAGCTTTGATTTGAACAATTGAATATATAAGCTTCATGGGCATTTTATTGTGCCCAATGGCAAAATTAATGAGAGATCTTTGTGTTTGGGCGCCCCATAGCGCTTGATCTGGCACTTTTATAGTGCCCATACTGTCATTCTCTATCCGAAATGATTGAGCCATTTAATTTTCTTTGAAAGACATAATAGTTATTGGTGATTCATAAATTAGATGCTTTGCCTCAGTGCTAAATCTCGAGACGTTCCCATATAACATCGAGATTTAATTGATGTAGTTCTGTACTAAAGCAATCGTTTAGTTGCTCTGCCGAAATTACATCAGTGATTGACTTGTCTAAACTAAGATTAGTTCGAAAGTCACCTGACTCTGTATTCCACGCCGCATGAGCATGTTTTTGTACTAGCCTATAGGCCGTTTCTCGTTGCATGCCACTTTGAACAAGAGCTAGAAGAACCCTTTGACTAAAAACAACTCCTCCATAAATATTCATATTTTTCACCATGTTTTTTGTGTAGATCCCAAGTTCATTTATGACTTCACTCATTTCTCTCAACATAAAATGAAGTGTGATTGAGGTGTCAGGCAACATCATTCTTTCTGTAGAACTATGACTTATGTCTCTTTCGTGCCATAAGGCAACATTTTCTAGAGCAGCAATTACATAACTACGAAGAACTCTTGCTAGACCACTAATGCGCTCACTTCTGATGGGGTTGCGTTTGTGAGGCATAGCAGAACTACCTTTTTGTCCTTTGAAGAACCCTTCTTCTACTTCAAGGACATCAGTCCTTTGAAGATTTCTTATCTCAGTAGCAAATCGGTCTAAGGAGGAACCTATTAGTGCAAGTGTTTGAACATAATTTGCATGTCTATCTCTTGAAATAACTTGTGTGCTTGCTGTGTCTGGTGTCAACCCAAGATGAGCACAAGCAATTCTCTCTATCTCTGGGTCTGTATTGGCATAGGTTCCCATTGCGCCACTGATTTGCCCAACAGAAATATCTTTTTCTAATTGCTCAAGCCTTTCTTCATTCCTGATGGTTTCTGCTAGCCATCCAGCAAGTTTGAAACCAAAAGTTATTGGTTCTCCATGAATTGCATGTGATCTTCCAATCATGATTGTATTTTTATGCTCCTTTGCTTTTGAGCGAATTACATCCTTAAGTATCTTTAGTTCTTTTTTTAGTAGCTTGACTGATGATTTTAATTGCAAAGCTAAGCCAGTATCTAAAACATCACTACTTGTCATCCCAATGTGAATAAAACGTCCAGCATCTCCGATGTTTTCATTTAAATTTGTAAGAAAAGCAATGACATCATGTCGGACTTCTGACTCGATTTCAAGAATCCTTTCCGGACTGAACTGGGCTTTATCTCTTATTTCTTTCATTGCACTTTCGGGGATCTTGCCAAGTTCCAAATTGGCTTGGCATGCAGCAATCTCTACTTCAAGCCAGCTTTGGAACTTGGCATGTTCTGTCCAGATTGCACCCATTTCGGGGAGTGTGTAACGTTCGATCAAAGGATTTTAGATTTTTCAATAAGACAATAGAACTTGAAGTGAGTTCTTGTTTAAGCTGATTTTAGTCGGTGATGTTCCACTTCCCAATGTATACATTGTCCCCAAGTTTGTTGTCTAACTAAGCATCGCCCTCCTTTGCAAGAAATTAATTGAAATGGGGGCAAATCATTGGGATGGTTTTCTATCTTTACAAAACTTCCTGGTCGAAGGAGCTCTAATAGGTTGAAGCTTTGCTCCCTAGGAGCTAAACGAAGGTGCCTTTTAAGAGAATTCCTTCTGAGATGGGAGGATGAAGAGCGTTTGAACGTCACGTCCTTTTTGCTTTTATGACATAGATCCTCTAGTAGATTTTCCAAAATCTCTAAGTTCTGCGGTTTTTATTCGGTTTCTTGTTTGCTTTTATGACGATATGACCAAAAAAAACCGGCTTGATGTTCACTTGCTGACTAAAGGGCTTGCTCCATCAAGGGAACAAGCTCAAAAACTTATTAGAGCTGGCAAAGTTAGAGATGCTGTTGGAAACATTCTTGATAAACCTGGTCAAGAAGTTAGTAAAGAACTTGAGATCATAGTTCAGTCTTCTCCAAGATTTGTTTCCCGCGGTGGTGAAAAATTGGATGCGGCTCTTACTCAATTCCCTATAGAAGTTTCAAAAAGGATTTGTATAGATGCAGGTATTTCAACAGGGGGCTTTACTGACTGTCTTTTAAAGAGAGGAGCATCGCTAGTTTATGGAATTGATGTTGGATATGGACAAATTGCATGGACCCTTAGGAATGACTCCAGGGTTGTTTTGAGAGAAAGAACAAATATACGCTATTTAAAACACTCTGATTTGTATGGCCCTTCAGATCCTTTACCAAGTCTTGCAGTAGCTGACCTTTCATTTATTTCCTTAAGAATTGTTCTCCCAGCAATTAAATCTCTTTTGCAAAAGAGTAAACAAGAGGCGTTGCTTTTGGTTAAACCCCAATTTGAAGTTGGCCCTGAAAGAGTTGGAAAAGGAGGCGTTGTAAGAGATGCTCAGTCTCATATGGACGCATTAAATGCAATCATTGATTTTTCAAGGTCGAAGGATTGGAAGACCAAAGGCGCGATTGCTTCACCTATCAAAGGTCCAGCAGGTAACCATGAATATTTGCTTTGGCTTAGCAATGAAGGAGTTGAGCAAAAACTAAATACAAAAAAATTAGTTGTAGATACTTTGAACTTAAAGAGCTGAATCGTCAGATTCGCCTGTCCGAATTCTTAGAACAGTTTCAATAGAAGAAACGAAAATTTTCCCGTCACCAATTTCTCCTGTTTTTGCAGCTTCTGCAATTGCTTTAATAACTCCATCAACACTTTCATCAGCAACAACAACTTCTATCTTTAGTTTCTGAAGAAATTCAACCGTAAATTCAGATCCTCTGTAACGCTCTACTTGTCCTTTTTGTCGCCCAAAACCCCTAACCTCACTGACCGTCATGCCAACTATGCCAAGATTGACAAGGGCTATTTTTACATCTTCAAGCTTAAAAGGCCTGATAATTGCTTCTATCTTTTTCATGTACAAAACTCAGATTGCATAAATAATTTTAATGAGTTTTCACTAGTTTTTGCTTAAAAATGAAACGGATGGTACTGAATTGAGTATTAATCCAGCTTCCATCGCATCATTAGCAAGCATTTCTGCATTGTCTTTAGTGAGCATTACTTCTTCAGAAGCAATTGCTTCCCATTGACTGGCTTCAAAATGAGTTTGGAGCCAAAGCATTCCATGGATACTGGCAGCTCTTATGTGCGCGTTATCATCGGAGTGAATCAGCAAGATGTCCATGGAAAAATTATCTGTTGCACCTATTAGCGCCTCTAGCGAGAATAATGTTTGTAATTGATGATACATATTTGTGGTTTTAGTTTTAAATTTCCTAAAATTTGCTCCTATTAAGAAAATTAAGGCAAATCTCAGTTGTAAATCTTGTAATTAATCAATAAAGAATTATTTTTTATGTGTAAGCAGTAGGTTTTTTGTGACTATTTCAGAGAAATCAAATGAATCTGAGCTTTATGGAGAGCGATTTATTTCTGATGCAGAGATAGTTTGCTTCCCTAATCCAAGTCCCAATCGGACCTATGAAATCTCAATAGAACTTCCAGAATTTACTTGTCAATGTCCCTTTTCTGGTTATCCAGATTTTGCGATTATTCGATTACTTTATCAACCAGGTGAAAAAGTTCTCGAACTTAAGTCTATGAAACTTTATGTTAATAGTTTTAGGAATAGAAAAATTTCACATGAAGAAGTTGCGAATAAAATGCTCGATGATTTTGTTGCAGCAGCTAATCCTTCTTGGATGCAATTAGAAGCTGATTTCAACCCTCGAGGCAATGTTCATACTGTTGTAAGAGTAAGTCATGGCTTAAAGAACAATTGTTAATCATAAGCTGCTTTTATTATTGAATTGAATTGATTTGCAAAACCGGATAAATTTCTATTAGATAAGCCCCCAATATGCATTAATCTACTTTCCTCTTCTTGAATTATCCAAAGTTGCTTTGTTGAGATAATACTAAATACACTACCAATTAAACTTATAGCAAATCCTAAATAAACAATTGGCACACCAGGATCATACTTTAGAAGTATTCCACTACTTGGAATAACATCAATAATGCTTATTTTAGATGTACCAATCAAAATTGGATTGCCATTAGGCCGCCCTATTCCTGCTGGGTTCCCTTCTTCACTGAAAAATCTTACTGGCCCTTGCTCACTTGAGAGTGTTAGAAGCAAAGGTTTAAGATCACTATCTGGCATCTGAGGTAAAACAATTCCCCAAACTTGATCTCCTAATTCATCTATTTTATTAAGAGGGAATTGTATTTTTGGACTGTTATTTATTTGAATAGTTATTGCTGCTAGTGACCAGTCGGCTTGATAAAGAGTTATGCCTTGAAAGCGTAAAGGATGATTCACACTTATCTCTTCATATATGCTTTTATTAATATTATTGTTATGTAATTCTAGCTTTGATCTAAACTGCTCGGGCTTACCAGTAGGATCTCTATCAATTTTAAAATCAGTCAATTTAACACTTACTTTACTTATTCCATTAGGACTAAGTAGATTTAATGATCGTTCTGGCGCAAGAAATTTTTCTAACCTTTGCCCTTTTAATACTCCATAAGTTGCTCCAATAATTAGTAAAATTAGTCCGAAATGAACTAAAGGTGGGCCTACTCTTCCTATTAGGCCTTTGCGAGCTGCTAAACGAGAAGATTTAATTTTTACTTGCCATCCATTATTTTCTAGATAATTCGCTAAGGGGTTTATTCCATTATCATTCTTCTGGATTCTGAAACTTTGCGATATCGCTAACTTTTGGATTTGTTTAGGCTCTTTATAATCAATCCAATCAATTGCTTTTTTCAGAGATGGCCATTGTCTTTTCCAGCTACAAATAATTAATGAAAAAGATAACCAAGTAAGAAGAAATAAGAACCAAAAACTTGAATAAACATGATCTAATTGTAATTGGAGTAATAAATCTCCATTAATTACTCCAAGAAATCTTGTAACTTCATAATTTTTTAGATAACTTTCTGCTTTTTCTCCTTGCGGTAGTGCAGTCCCAAGTGCACTACCTAGTGCAATTAGAATTAATAAAACAATGGCAACTTTCAGACTTGATAACCAATTAATGATTTTGCGTAAATATTTCATTTTTTCAAGACCATCGTGCAAAGAGACTCAATAATCCAGTGGTTAGAAAGATTACTCCGCTTAAAGATGGGATCCATCTAGTAATTGCCCGTATAGACAAAAATTTTGGAACTGCAGCAGCAGTGGTTCCTGCTAATAGCAAAGGAATTACTTGTCCTGTGCCAAAGCATGTAAGTAGTACGACTCCTGTTGCGGGATTGCCTTTATCAGCTATCCAAGTAAGGAGAACAGCTAAAACAGGAGTCGTACATGGTGAGGCTGCTAAACCAAATGTGAGGCCTGCTGCAATTGGAGCCAATGGTTTTGGTACTTTCCCCAACCAAGTGTCAAATTCAGGAGCATTAGGGAGCTGGAGCTTTAAAAGTCCCAATAAGTTGAGACCCATCAAAATTGTAATTAAGGGAACTATTATTCCTATTTCTGAGGGCAATTGTCCGTAAAGCTTCCCGAACAAACCACTCAGACTTCCTAGTATAACTAGAGAAAGAACAATTCCACTACAAAAGATTAGGCTTCTGATGAAGGGATTTTGTTTTTCGTTGAATCCAGCTAAATATGCAACAGTAACTGGTAAAAGTGATAATGAGCACGGCCCTAGACTTGTTAGGAGACCGCCAGTAAAAATTATTATTAAGGTTAATGGGCCAGGAGATTGCAAACCATGGCTAATTAATTGCTCACTACTGAGAGCTAAATCTGATATAGCAAAATCTAGAAAAGAAATAGAGAAGAGTGGACTGAGTATTTAAATTTTAACTAGTTGAGTTTCTTTTGAACTTTTATTCCTCCAATAAAACCAGTTGACTCTAAAGAACATCTGACTAATAAACTGCCAATAATAAAACTAGAAAGCAATGAGTTCCCTCCATAGCTAATGAACGGTAGAGGAAGTCCAGTTGTTGGCATTGAACCAGAAGTGACTGCTAAATGAAAAATGGATTGTCCAATTAGCATTGTGGAACAACCAATTGCAATTAATTTGGAGTAATTATTGCGACTCCGTAATGAAATTCTTAGGCCTAGAAAGGCAATGAGGATGAAAAACATTATGAGCATAAATGAACCGGCGAAACCAAACTCTTCTGCAAAAACTGCAAAAACAAAGTCTGTATTAAGGAAAGGAAGGTATAGAAGCTTTTGAGTTGAAAGACCATATCCTTCTCCAAATAAACCTCCAGAGCCTATAGCTAAAAGGCTTTGTATTAATTGATATCCATTTCCTTGAGGATCGTCCCAAGGGTTTAGAAATGATGTGACGCGTAAAAGTTGGTATTGATTTGTTGCAATACTGAAAGTTCCAATTGATATTCCTAAGAATGCTGCTGAAAAAAGATTTTTTAGACTGACTCCTGCCGATAGAGCCATCATCCAGATTAGTATTCCTATCAGAGCAGCGGTGCTTAGGTTAGGTTGCTTAAGAATAAGAAGAATTAATGTTCCGAAAAGACTTAGCTCTAAGAACTTCTTGCCGTTATTTAGACGTTCCCATTGTCCAAAAAGATTAGCGGCTTGAAGAATTAAGAAGGGTTTCACCAATTCAGACGGTTGAATCGTTATGGACCCAATAATTAGCCACCGAGAAGAACCATTAATATTACTTCCAAAAACAAGTGTTGCTCCAACTAATAATAAACAAATTAAAAGGCAACTTTTCGACATCTTTAGCCATTTGCGAAGGCTTATTGAGATGGTCAACCAAGCAAATCCCCAACTTGTTAAGAGCCAAATCATTTGACGTTTGATGAAATATGCACCATCTCCCATTTCTTTACTTGCTACCCACCAACTTGCCGAGCCAAGAATAAATAGACCTGAAACACTCCAAAAAATCATAAGGGCTAATAATAATCTTGCCTCAGACGGCCACAGTTCCCATTGAAGAGGTATAAACCTTTGCCAGAATGGAATTATATCTACTTTTCTTGCAAGGTAGTCTTGAGATATCTTTCTAGACAAAGCGCCTCGATCAATCCTTTTAATTGTTGGACTTCTCAAAGTGTTGTGTTAAATGGACTCCTTCTATTGAGACGTTGAAAATGGAATTTGCCAAGTACTTTTCAAAGACAGAATAGTTTTTTGAAACGGATTAGGAAATATTTTTTATGTGATTTGAGCAATAGCTTTAAATTATGTCCCTTTTCAAATATAGATTTGAAAATCAACATTATTTTTTAGTAAGCGTTTTGACCTTTATAAGAAAAGGTTGCTTTTAGATTTTTATAAATTAATAACTGAGGTTTGCCTAAATAATCTATTCTTTAGGAATCATGATTTTCTTCGTCGAGATTCGTGCGTTCATTCGAGAACATCGTAAAAGAAATCAATGTTTTAAGGGGCTTTGAAACTCTATACCAGTTTTTTTACCTGCTGCATGGTAGATTCCGCGGGCCTTTGGAGCATCGGAGCCTTTGCTGGCATCCAGGCTTGTTAAACATTCAGAGCACTTTCCTGAGGGAGAGAGCTTATTGTCTGCAAATCAAGTGGCCAGTAAAGAACTAAAGCCTTCAATTGATGTTGAGTCTTCTCAGGAAACTGTGGGAGGTTCATCCACTGAATATGTGTCGCTTCAGCTGCGCATTTTCAAGATGACATTGGTTGTAACAGCCTTTTCAGTGCTTTTTACAATCATATTTTTTGATTTCCATGCTGCTATGAGTCTTCTTGTAGGAGCTTTTTCAGGAATCCTTTATTTGCGATTACTCGCTAAAAGCATTGGATCACTTGGAAAGGAATCATCTTCGGTCAGCAAATTTCAATTGCTAGTTCCTGTCTTACTGATTTTGGCAGTTATCAAACTGCCTGAACTTCAGCTATTACCTGCTTTAGTTGGTTTCTTGCTTTACAAACCATCTTTGATAATTCAGTTTTTGATTGAGCCTTCTGCTTAAACAATCCGCTGAAAATTAATCTTGGTGGTATTTGGGCTTGACCAAGACACAATGTCGCTTTAGCGACTATTAATTTTTTAAAAATGGGTACCTCTCCATTTGTTTTACCTTTTGCTGCATTAGAGGTTGGTCAACACCTTTATTGGCAGATAGGGAAGTTAAGGATTCATGGTCAGGTTTTTATGACTTCATGGATTCTTATAGGTGCACTGCTAACCCTTGTTGTGGTTGGCACCAAAAAAATGGAACGTGACCCTAAAGGTGTGCAGAACCTTCTTGAATTCCTTTGGGATTACATCCGTGATTTGGCTCGCACACAAATTGGAGAAAAAGTCTATAGAGACTGGATGCCATTTATAGGCACTCTTTTCTTGTTCATTTTTGTGAGCAATTGGGGAGGAGCTTTAATCCCATGGAAGTTAATTGAACTCCCTAGTGGAGAGTTAGGTGCGCCTACGGCTGATATAAACACAACCGTCGCACTTGCGCTTTTGGTGTCACTTTCATATTTTTATGCGGGTTTGAGCAACAAAGGATTGCGTTACTTCGAGTACTACGTACATCCAACGCCAATCATGCTCCCATTTAAGATTGTTGAAGACTTCACCAAGCCTCTTTCACTTTCCTTCCGTTTATTTGGAAATATTCTGGCGGATGAACTTGTTGTTGCCGTACTTGTTTTTCTAGTACCACTTGTACTTCCAGTCCCAGTAATGTTCCTAGGTTTGTTTACTAGTGCTATTCAGGCCTTGATTTTTGCAACTCTTGCTGCTTACTACATAGGTGAAGCAGTGGAAGAACATCATTAATCAAAACTTTTGTTGTCAGAGATAAATTATTTTTCTGGCAAAACTCTTGCGAATAGCTTCGATTTTCTTCGAACGCATCTTAATTAACTATGAGATGTACCCCTCGCAGGTTTAAACTTCCGGTTTCTCTCAAATACGCGCTTAGAAGGCGCTTCATTTCCTTAGCTCAATTATGGATTCCATTACCACCGCCGCTTCTGTTGTTGCCGCTGGTTTAGCTGTAGGCCTTGGCGCTATCGGCCCTGGTATCGGTCAGGGTAGCGCCGCACAAGGTGCAGTAGAAGGCATCGCACGCCAACCTGAAGCCGAAGGCAAGATCAGAGGTACTTTGCTTCTTTCTTTCGCTTTCATGGAATCACTAACCATCTATGGCCTTGTGGTTGCTTTGGTTCTACTTTTTGCTAACCCATTTGCAGGCTAAAAGAAATTCAAATCAAGATTTGGATTTAAAATCAGGGTGATTTTCTTTGTTTTTAGATCTTGCACAATTTGATTTGAATCTTCATTTCATTAGCTTTTAAGACTCGCTTTAAATCTCACGCACCCTTGCCATATGACCAGCTTGCTTCTGTTTGGTGCTAGTGAAGGAGGTCTATTTGACTTTGATGCAACTTTGCCACTTATGGCTGCTCAGGTTGTTCTCCTCACATTCATCCTTAATGCTCTTTTCTTCAAGCCCGTTGGTCGGGTTGTAGAAGATAGAGAAGACTATGTTTTGACAAGTCGTGCCGAGGCTAAGAAGAAGCTGGCTGAGGTGGAAAAACTTGAGAATGATTTAAAAAATCAACTTAAGGAAGCACGCAAGGCGGCACAACAGGTTATTAGTGAGGCAGAAGAAGATTCTGAAAAGCTTTATAAAGAGGCTTTGAACTTAGCTAATTCTGAAGCTAATGCTTCTCGAGAGCAGGCAAGACGCGAGATTGACTCTCAAAGAGATTCTGCTCTCAAAAAGCTAAAGTCTGATTCAGACAAGCTTGGTGATTTGATCGTTGAAAGATTATTGGCAGCCAAATGAATGATTCTCTGATTTTTGCAACCGAAGGTTTTGCTCTAAATCTCAATTTATTTGAGACAAATGTTATCAACTTAGCTGTTGTTGCTTTTGGACTTTACAAATTTCTTCCTAACTTTTTGGGAGGGATGCTTGAGAGACGTCGTTCTGCAATTTTGCAGGATCTAAAAGATGCTGAAGATCGATTAGCAAAGGCTTCAGAGTCTCTGAAACAAGCAAAATTAGATCTTTCATCTGCTGAGCAGAAAGCAGGCAAGATAAGAACCGATTGCCAAGCTCGAGCCGAGGCAATTCGTTTAGAAAGTGAAAAACGTACTGTTGAGGAAATGGCTCGAATTAAACAAGGTGCTGCATCTGATCTAAATGTCGAGGCAGCTCGAGTCAGTGGTCAATTACGTAGAGAAGCTGCGAAATTGGCTATTGAAAAAGCCCTTTCAACCCTATCTGGAAAACTTGACGATAAAGCTCAAGACAAGTTTTTAAAACAATCCATCAAAAATATAGGAGATATTTGATGCCGCTTCTTAATACCATCACTACTCCATATGCAGAAGCATTCCTTCAGGTAGCAGAAAACCGCAATGAAGTTGATGAAGTAGTTGCCCAGTCGAAATCTTTACTGGAACTTTGGGGCCAATCTTCAGAATTTAGCGAAGCAATGGCTTCTCCTGTTCTTGAAGTTGAAACTAAAAAAGCAGTTCTTGAGAAGATTTTTTCTAAGGAAATAACACCGTCTTTTCTCAACTTATTGAAGTTGTTGGCTGATAGAAAGCGGATAGGCTATTTGGATGCTGTCTTGGAGAGGTTGCTAGAGCTTTATCGCGAACAACGCAACATTGCGCTTGCTACTGTAACTTCCGCAACTTCTTTGAATGAAGATCAACAAGCGGAAATCCTGAAAACTGTTCAATCCGTAGCTGGCACTGACAATCTAGAGCTAAATTTAAAAGTTGACCCCAATTTGATTGGTGGCTTTGTTGTCAATGTAGGCTCAAAGGTTATCGATGCAAGCCTTTCTAGCCAAGTGAGAAGATTGGGTCTTGCGCTAGCAAAGGTAAGCTAGCTAACAACCAATCATTTCTTTCAAACTCTTCCTTCCCCCTTCCTTCCCTTAACTACATTCTCCTCCCATGGTTTCTATACGTCCCGATGAAATCAGTTCAATTCTGAAAAAACAGATTGCTGATTACGATAAGTCTGTTTCAGTAAGCAATGTAGGTACCGTTCTTCAGATTGGTGATGGAATTGCAAGAGTTTATGGCCTTGAAAAGGCCATGGCTGGAGAATTAGTGGAATTTGAGGATGGTACTGAAGGAATTGCTTTAAACCTAGAAGATGACAATGTTGGAGCAGTTTTAATGGGAGAAGGCTTAGGGATACAAGAAGGAAGCACTGTCAAAGCAACAGGAAAAATTGCTTCGGTACCTGTTGGAGATGCAATGTTGGGTAGGGTTGTTAATCCTCTTGGACAGCCTGTAGATGGTAATGGTGAAATTGCAACAAGTGATTCTCGACTTATTGAGTCATTAGCCCCTGGAATTATTAAAAGGAAGTCCGTTCATGAGCCAATGCAAACCGGAATTACTTCTATTGATGCAATGATTCCAATAGGTAGAGGTCAGCGTGAGTTAATCATTGGAGATCGTCAAACAGGCAAGACAGCTATTGCTATAGATACAATCATCAACCAGAAGGGTCAAGATGTAGTTTGTGTATATGTAGCGGTAGGCCAGAAATCTGCGTCTGTGGCACAAGTTGTTGAAGTTTTACGTGAGAAGGGAGCCTTAGAGTACACAATTGTTGTAAATGCAAGTGCTTCAGAAGCAGCTGCATTGCAATATTTAGCACCTTATACAGGTGCAGCAATAGCTGAGCATTTTATGTATCAAGGTAAGGCGACTTTGGTTATTTATGATGATTTAACCAAGCAAGCTCAGGCATATCGTCAGATGTCACTATTGCTACGCCGTCCACCAGGACGTGAGGCTTATCCTGGCGATGTTTTCTATTGCCACAGTCGCTTGCTTGAAAGAGCAGCAAAACTTTCTGATGCGATGGGTAGTGGATCCATGACAGCTTTACCAATAATTGAGACTCAAGCTGGAGATGTGTCTGCATATATCCCTACTAATGTAATTTCTATTACTGATGGTCAGATTTTCTTAAGTGCAGATCTTTTTAATTCCGGGTTGAGGCCTGCAATTAATGTCGGTATTTCAGTTAGTCGTGTTGGAGGTGCAGCTCAAACTAAAGCGATTAAGAAAATAGCAGGTACTTTGAAACTGGAATTGGCTCAGTTTGATGAACTCGCGGCTTTCTCTCAGTTTGCATCTGATCTAGATGAAGCTACCCAGCAACAACTTGAGAGAGGTAAACGTTTGAGAGAGTTGCTTAAGCAAGCCCAATTTGCCCCTTTGAATCTTGCTGAGCAGGTAGCAGTTGTTTATGCAGGAGTCAAAGGTTTGATTGATGAGGTTCCAGTAGAACAGGTCACGCAATTTGCCGCTGAACTTCGTGAATACTTGAAAACCAGTAAGCCAGATTACATAAATCAAGTCTTAACTGAGAAGAAACTCAGTGATGATATTGAGGCTGTACTTAAAGAGTCAATCAACGAGGTTAAATCCTCGATGTTGGCAGCTGCTTAACCCCTAGGTTTATCTAGGAGATTTTAATTCATGGCAAATCTAAAAGAAATTAGAGACAGGATTGTTTCTGTAAAAAACACGCGAAAGATTACTGAGGCAATGCGTCTTGTAGCAGCGGCTAAAGTTAGACGTGCTCAAGAGCAGGTCCTTAGAAGTCGCCCATTCGCAGATCGTTTAGCAAGAGTTCTTGAAAACATACAGTCACGTATGAAATTTGAGGCAGCGGACTCTCCTTTGCTTAAAGCCCGTGCAGTGCAAAAAGTTACTTTGCTTGCAGTGACTGGCGATAGGGGATTGTGTGGTGGCTATAATACAAATGTTATCAAGCGTACTGAGCAACGATATGGAGAACTTAGCAGTCAAGGGTTTGAAATTGATTTAGTATTGATAGGGCGTAAAGCTATCACTTATTTTCAGAACAGAAGTAGTCAATATAAGATACGTGCATCTTTTCAGGATTTAGAGCAAGTTCCTACATCTAAGGACGCAGAGGAAGCCACTAGTGAAGTACTATCGGAATTTCTTTCAGAAAGTACTGATAGAGTTGAAATTATCTACACAAAGTTTATTAGTCTAGTAAGTTGTGATCCAGTAGTTCAAACTCTTCTCCCGTTAGATCCTCAAGGGATCGCTAAAGAAGATGATGAAATTTTTAGAATCACTACTAAAGGTAGTCGTTTTGTTATCGAGAAAGACCCTGCGCCAGCTAATGAAGAGCCTGTGCTGCCATCAGATGTTGTCTTTGAGCAAAGTCCTGATCAATTGCTAAATTCACTCTTGCCTCTATATTTACAGAATCAACTTCTTAGAGCACTACAAGAAGCAGCAGCTTCTGAATTGGCAAGTCGAATGACTGCAATGAATAATGCTAGTGACAATGCTAAGGAGTTAGCTAAGACATTGAATCTTACATACAATAAAGCTCGTCAAGCTGCTATTACTCAAGAGATTCTTGAGGTTGTTGGTGGAGCAAGTGTATAAAATATTTGTTTAGTCTATTTAAGAGGTAGATATGAGACTTGAGTCTCTAGAAATGAGTTTAGAATGGCCAGATAGCTTGCCTTTAACTGATCTACGCAAATTTGTCTTAGACAAATTGAAAGATGTTGGTGAGCCCCTCAGGTGGGCAATTACAAGCATTACTAGTTCAAAAAAAGTTAAGTCTTCTCGTTTATTAAAGGTTGAAGCTGTATTGATCATTCATTAAGTCATTGATTCCTTCTTCTTCCTTTCCTACGCTTTTGCTCATTCCTTCAGGAATTGGATGTCAAGTTGGAGGATATGCCGGAGATGCTATCCCTTTTGCTCGTTTACTAGCTGCTTCTTCTGGATGTTTAATTACGCATCCAAATGTGATGAATGGAGCGTCTCTTTATTGGCATGATGAAAGTATTCAATATGTAGAAGGATTTAGCGTTGATCAATTTGCATGTGGTGACATTGTTTTGCGCCCTGTTAGGAATCAAAGAATTGGTGTTCTGCTTGATGCTGGCTTGGGATCAGAATTACGTAAAAGACATTTGGATGTAATTGATGCTTGTCGAGCGACGTTGGGATTGGACATTGGTCCAGTCGAAACAACAGATTCCCCACTTAAAATAACTTTAGAGATTTCTTCAAGTGGTGCCAGTTGGGGGAAGCTTTCGACTCCTACCCCATTGCTAAGAGCAGGTGAAAGATTGAAAAAAGAAGGTGCAACTGCGATAGCAGTAGTTACAAGATTTCCTGATGATTTGGATAGTGAAGAATTAGGAGCCTATCGACAAGGGCATGGTGTAGATGTAATAGCAGGAGCTGAAGCTGTTATTAGTCATTTGTTAGTACGTCATTTATGCCTTCCATGTGCTCATGCTCCTGCTTTGTCTCCATTACCCATAGCAGAGGACTTGGACCCTCGCGCTGCTGGAGAAGAGCTTGGATATACATTTTTGCCTTGTGTTTTGGTGGGGTTAAGCCATGCACCTGATCTAATTCCTCGAGATACTCTTAAAACACTTAGTAATCTTACAAAGCCAAACTTCATCAGTATTGAAGATTTAGGTGCTGTAGTTGCGCCTATTGGTGCACTTGGAGGAGAAGCTGTTTTAGGATGTATAGAGAAGGGTATTCCACTTATTGCTGTTTCTAACCCAGGAGTCCTAAAGGTTGATTTAGATTCTCTTGGTTTAAAAGCTGACTCGCTTTTAACTAGTCATTTAAGAGTATATGAGGTAGATAATTATCTAGAAGCTGCAGGTTTAGTACTTGCCTTAAGAGAAGGTATAGCTATTTCTTCGTTAAAGCGACCAATACAAAAAGTTGTTGAGACTTGATGAAATTCTGTTTAATTTAAGCATGCCATAGGATGTCTTGGTGGAATTCCAAGAGCCTTAGCAACTCCTGGATGACATACTGAGCCGCCAATAGTATTTAATCCAGATACTATTTCCGGGCGTTCAGTAATTGCTCCTTCAAGTCCACGTCCTGCAATGCCAAGAATATATGGCAAAGTTACACTAACCAGTGCTTCCGTTGAAGTGAATGGTACTGCACCGGGCATATTGCTTACTGCATAATGCTGAACTCCTTTAATATTAATTGTAGGTTTGGTATGAGTAGTTTCAACGCTTGTCGCTACACATCCTCCTTGGTCGATAGCTACATCAACTATTACTGAGTTGTTTTTCATCTGTGCAACCATATTTTCATCGACGAGTGTCGGAGCTCTACCTCCAGGGGTTAATACAGCTCCGATTATGAGATCAGCTGTTGGAATTAATCTTTCTAGAAGCCCTCTGCTGCTTACTATGCTTTCAAGTCGTCCTTTGCGATATGCTTCTAGTTTGCGTAGCCTTTCCGGTGATCGGTCTAGGAGCATTACCTCTGCATCCATTGCTGCTGCAAGTCTTGCAGCATTCCATCCTACTGTGCCTGCGCCAAGCACAATAACTCTTGCAGGTCTAACTCCTGTACATCCTCCAATTAATATACCTCTACCCCCATTAGGCTTTTCAAGTAGATTAGCTCCCACTTGGGCAGCTAATCGACCAGCGATTTCACTCATTGGGGCAAGTAAAGGTAGGCTCCCATCTTCCATCTGAACAGTTTCATAACCTATAGTTGTTGTACCTGCTGTGAGTAATGCTTCGCTGACTTTTGGATATGCTGCTAGGTGTAGATATGTAAATAGAACCATATCTTCTCTCAGAAACTTAAATTCTTCTTCCTGAGGTTCCTTAACCTTTACAACTAGATGAGCTGCCCAAGCTTCATCTCGATCAACGATTCTTGCGCCTGCGTTAGAAAAATCTTGATCTTCAATCCCTAAGCCTTTACCAGCATCTGTCTGTACACGCACTTCTAGTCCTTGAGTCACTAGTTCTTTAACTCCATCCGGAGTAATTGCAACTCTAAGTTCGTCTGATTTAATTTCTTTTGGTATACCGATACTAGAAATCGGTGCGGATAGAACTGGTGATGGCATTTAGTTTGGGATTTTAGAAGGTTCATTTTTACTGAATATCACCTTAGCTTCTTTACTATTATGTTGATGCTATAGGGATTCTCCAACCACTACCAAAGGCCTGTTCACTGACTTTCAAGGTAGGAGGTGCTTGCCTTCTTTTAAATTCAGCATTTTTTAATAACTTCTTGACTTTCGTAACTAAAGCGGAAGGATATTCTTTGCTTGCAAGTGTTTTATAATTACTGCGGTCTTCTATTAAAGCTTTGAGAATTTTGTCAAGGACTTCATAGTCAGGTAATGAGTCACTATCAAGTTGATTTGGACTGAGTTCAGCGCTTGGAGGTTTGTTGAGAATAGCAGAACCAACTAAATCCCCAGTTTTTGGGAGGCCTAAATCACTTCTGCATTGATATGCATTGTTGCTATCTAACCAATGACATAAGTCAAATATATTTGTTTTATATAAATCTCCTATCACTGCAAGTCCACCATTCATATCACCATAGAGTGTGCAATAGCCAACTGCTAATTCAGATTTGTTGCCAGTAGATAATAATAGGTGTTTCTGTTCATTTGCTATTGCCATTAGAAGAGTTCCTCTAATGCGTGCTTGTAGATTTTCAGCAGTTAAACCTTGTGGAAGCTTCCCGAGAGTAGTTTTCAAAGTTATATCGTAGTTCTCCATTAACGAGGCAATAGGGATGGTTGATGTCTTAATCCCTAATCTTTTAGCTAAATTATTCGCATCAATTATAGATCCTTCAGAGCTCCAAGGAGAAGGCATTAAAATTCCTGAAACTTTTTCTGCTCCTAAAGCAGCGCAAGCAATAATGGCTACTAATGCAGAGTCAATGCCCCCACTGAGTCCAAGCAAAACACTTTTGAAGCCACATTTCCCCACATAGTCTTTCACTCCTAGCACTAGAGCTTGCAATAATATTTCTTGATCTTCTTTTAAAGACGGTGATGAAATACTTGAGTTAGAAGTTGCATCCCAAGTGACAATCGATTCTTTACATAGTGGGAGTGAAAGTGTTTTCTTACCTTTTTGATCAGTAATGAAGCTTGACCCATCGAAAATCAATTCATCATTTCCACCGACTTGATTAAGATAGATTACTGGACAATTAAGTCGTTTCGCAGCTTTGGAGGCTAGTCTTTGACGCAATAACCCTTTGCCATGAGTAAAAGGGGATGCTGACAGATTTAAGAGTAAATCGATTTTTTTACTCGTAAGATCGGCTATTGGATCTGGCCCTTCTATGCGGTGACCTTGAATTCCTTCTTCAACCCATAGATCTTCACATATGGTGAGTCCTAAACGCCATGTCCTTTCATTTTCTGTCAAGAGAATAACCCCTGACTTTTGTGCAGCTCTAAAGTATCTTTTCTCGTCGAATACGTCATAAGTAGGAAGTAATTGTTTTCTAGCAATTACTTCCCATCCGCTACTTTTGAGGAGTGCGATTGAATTGAAGAGGTTGGGCACTTGTAGATCTTGCGCTGGTTCTGCTATTCCAACTAGGAGAGTTAATTGAGGTGTCTTTTCAGCAATATAGGTGACAATTTCATCAAGAATATCCCATTGATGCTCTAGGAATAAAGGGTTGAATAATAAGTCTCTTGGTGGATATCCTAATATTGAAAGTTCAGGCGTAATAAGGAGATTTGCATTATTTTTGTAAGCATCCTTGCACGCGGCAATGATTTTTTTACTATTACCTGATAGATCCCCAATAAGGGGGTTTAGCTGTGCCAAGGAAAGTCTCATTACATCTTTTGGGAGAGGCCATAAAGATTCTTTTTTTTAAGAATGGGTAATAGTGCCTTTGGTATTTGCGAAAAAAGCAGATGATTATGGATAGTCGAGCTAGCTGTCTCGGGTATCTTTAATGGCAATAAAATAGGAGTTCCACCCATCTCTTTAATTTTTTCGAGATTAGAATTTCCAATAGGCCATCCCTCGCGTGGGACAATCCCTAGTTGTGCATGTTGAAGTACATTCTTCGCTTCAAACCAATGAGGTATATCTGTAACAAGATCGCTCCCAATGATTAATATAAGACCTTTGTTTGGCCAATGCTTTGCGGCGCGTTCAAGAGTTTTTATGGCCCATTTACTGCTTAATTCTTGCTTTAGCTCTAGATTTGGAAGAGCAATTGCCTCTACTAAGGTATTAAGAAGCTCATATCTCTGATTTAGAGATGTTTTATGACTTTTACTAGGGTTATCACTTGCCCAAGTGACTACTTTTGGAAAAATTTTGCTTAATTCTGTTAGCAATATCTTATGACCTATGGTTGGAGGGTCTGCGCTTGTGCCTAGCAGAGCAATAGAGCTATATGAATTATTTTTCACGGGAGAAGAGCTTGTATGCTTTTAGGCTTTTCATAAGGGTTGATATTCCATTCTTGGAGACATTTTTGGACGTTAGGATTTGATTTAGAAAGTTGTCGCAATATTGACCTTGGGTTCGCTCCTGGGAGATGACTGTTTCGAAGAATTTCTTTTGCTGCTAATCGCCCGGTTAGTTTTGTTGTGTGAATTGCGATAATAGCTTGTGCTATAGCAACTGGTCCTGCAGGTGCAAGACTTAACCCACCTGTAAATGGAGTAGCTAATAATAATAAATGTTGAACTGTTCCTAATGCCAATTGAATAGCAAGTTGAGCTCCGCCGAGTAGACCGTTGTGAAGAGAAAGCTTTTTTAACAAATTTCTTGCTGAACGGCCTTTTAACTCTAATCCATATAATTTACTTAATTGAACAATTAGAGCAGTATCAAAGGCAAGTCCTGTTGCGAAATCAAACATGATCAGAGGATTTACAGCAACTCCTGATGCTTTTAAAGTTGCAAATTTACCAATAAGGCCTTGTGCTTCTAACCTTCTGCGCTTTAAACGACCTTTCTTCAGGGACTGATAAAAACTCTCTGCTTGTTGAAGAGCATTCAGGGTCAAAAGAATATTGCCTTGATCTTCAAGAAGACTGAGTAATATTTTTTTAAGTGATTGGACTTTGGGAGCACATTCTTCACTTCGCACTCGTCCGTCACTAAATACTTTTGCTTTTCGTGGGGCTGCTGCCACTGTTTCAATAAGTAAGTGCTTTGCGGAGGCAGGTAGTCGATTCCTAATACTTTCAACAATAGTTAGCACCTCATCTTCTTCCCATTGATCACATCGATTTAGGACTAATAAGACAGGCTTACCAGTCTCAATAAGTGATTGTAGTGCTTCCAGTTCAACACTAGTGATATCACTATCGAGAACTAATAGAACCAAATCTGAATAAAGTGCAACTCTTCTAGCTAAGCGAGCTCTAGCACTCGCAGCTATTTCATCAATGCCTGGAGTGTCTACTAACTCTATGGTTTCTAGACTCTGAATAGATTGCTCCCAAAACGCTCCCTTGCTTTTTCGGGTAAACCCATTGGCAACATCAGTAGCGAAAATATGCCGACCAAAAAGTGCATTGAGTAGACTTGATTTACCTACGCCTACTCTACCAAATACAGTTAATCGTATATGCCTATGAGCTAAGCGATTGATTTGACGATCAAGCGCTAGAATCTCTCCTGAAAATTGCACTTGTTCTAAATGGGTTAGATTTAAAACTTCTTTCCATTCTTTTAGCAAAGAGCTACATTTTGCCGAAGGAGATTGCAATATTGTCATTTATTAGATTTTCTCCACCATCCAGCTAAAACAGCAAGAACTGCTTCTGCACCAATTAATCCTACAAATCCACCAAATTCATCCACTACAACTCTTACACCTGTTTTATCTTTGTTGAAACAAGTAAGCAAACGATCTACTCGTATCATTTCTGGAACAAATTCAACCGCTTCACAAAGATCTATAGGTGTTAATTGAGTGTGTCCTTGTAATAACGCAGTTAACAAACGCTCGCGCTTGGCTATTCCGAGAACCTTATCTACTTCTTTACCAAGCACTACCCAACGTTGAGAGTTATTGGTCAATAGTTTAGTTCGTAATTTCTCTAATGTCACCGATCCATCTAGCGTTGGAGCGGAAACTCTAGGAGTCATTAGATCTCTAGCTGTTAAATCATTGAGTTGAAAAACTTGTCCTATCATTGCAGCTTCATCAGCTTCAATTTGCCCTTTTTGTGAACCAAGCCTTGCCATTTGTCTAATTTCTTCTTCATCAGTAGTGATTTCATTCTCAGTAGTAATGACAGGCAATAAGTGTTCTAAAGGAAGTATTAACGGACGCATCAATACACTTAGCAGATGAAGTATTGGTGCACTAATAAGTGATACCTGTAAAGACAGTTTTGCTCCAACTGATTTTGGCAATATTTCGCCTAAAAGAAGTACTAGGAGAGTCAACCCTATTGAAAATAAAGCTCGATCTATCCCAGCTTTAAAAACAAAAGTTGCATAGATGCCTAGCATTAAACTCCCAAAAATATTAAAACCATTATTTGCAATAGTTAATACAGTTAGTGTTCTGCCAAGTCGATGTCGCAACTTTGCTAATTTTTTAGCTCCTCTGACTGGTTTACGCTTTGCGGCCAGTTCATGCACTCGCAATGGATTTACTGTTAGGAGAGCAGCTTCAATTCCAGAACACAATGCAGAACCAATTAGTACAACAGCAACAAGAGTTGCTAGGAATAGAATGTCTTGACTCATGCCTTTGGGAAATTCTGTGATCTTGAAGAATCATTAGAACTTTATTTTCCACTATGTTTGAACTCCTGCCATCCCTAAGATTTAATTGATGATCAATTTATTGTGAAAAATCAACAGATTTTTAAAGAGCGTCGTGAACGCTTCTTAGTTGAATTGGGCGAAACAGCAGCAATTATTCCTGCTGCAAATATGGTGTCTCATCATGCAGATTGTGAATATCCTTTTAGGCAAAATAGTGATTTTTGGTATTTGACAGGATTTGATGAACCTGAAGCGGTGGCATTATTTCTGCCTCATCGGCCTAAAGGAGAACAATATGTTTTATTCGTTTTACCTAAAGAACCCTCAGCTGAGATATGGAATGGTTTTCGTTGGGGGACTGAAGGAGTCCTTAAGCATTTTAATGCTGACCTTGCTTTCCCTTTAGATGAGCTTTCTAAGAGGTTGGTAGATTATTTGTATGGAGCAGAGGATATTGCTTTTCGTATTGGTAAACATTCGAAAATAGAACCTTTGGTTCTAAAAGCATGGTCTGACCTTTTAGAAAGATCACCCAGAGATGGTTTTTCTCCTCAAAGGTTGACCCCCCCATGTCCTTTATTGCATCAATTGAGGCTAAAGAAGGAACCTTGGGAAATTCAACGAATGAAGGAAGCTGCTCGCATTTCATCTAATGCTCATGAATTAGCTCGTCAAATTACAAGACCAGGAATAAGTGAGCGTGAAGTTCAAGCGGTTATAGAACAGTCTTTTTTGGAGCAAGGCGCTAGAGGACCAGCCTATGGCTCAATAGTTGCCGGTGGGGAAAATGCATGTATTCTTCATTACACTGCAAATAATGCGTTTCTGAAAGATCGAGAATTATTGCTCATTGATGCTGGATGTTCACTAGATGATTATTACAATGCTGATATAACAAGAACTTTTCCTATTAATGGCAGATTTAACCATGAGCAAAAGGCTCTTTACGAAATTGTTTTAGCAGCTCAAACTGCAGCAATTCAATTAGCCTTGCCAGGCAGAAATACTGAGGAAGTACATTTAAAAGCAGTGAGCGTATTGGTTGAAGGTTTGATTGACCTTGGTTTACTTAAAGGTTCTATAGATTCTTTAATTGAGCGAGGGTTATATAGGCATTTTTATATGCATAGAACAGGCCATTGGCTTGGCTTAGATGTACATGATGTAGGTGCATATCGCCTTGGCGAGTATCCAGTACCACTTGAACCTGGGATGGTTCTAACTGTAGAGCCTGGTCTTTATATTAGTGATCTTTTGTCGGTCCCAGAGGGACAGCCATCTATAGAAGAACATTGGAAAAATATAGGTATCAGAATAGAAGATGATGTTTTAGTGACAAAAGATGAACCTGAGGTGATTACTCTTAATGCATTGAAATCAGTTAATGAGATGGAACGATGAAATTTTAGAGTGCTTACCAAGTACATATATGTTCAAAAATATTGTTAGTAGATTCAAGAATTTCATCTGCACCTGCATCTCTTAGTTGACTTTCGTAGTTTTTTCTATCTAAGAGTTTTTCTTTAGTTTGAAGATGTGGTGGTGCTACTGCCATGCTTATGAATTTTTGATCTGGGAATTGTTTTCTGGCGTTTCTAATTGTATGAACATCAGCCACAGTGTCTCCAAGGTATGCAATAGGAGGAATGCTTTTCCCTAGAGGTTGAGATAAAAGTTTTGATGAGAGTTTTATTAAACCTGTTGGGTCTGGTTTATCTGGGGCTTCGCCCATTGCTAATAGAGGAGGGTTAATTAATCCAATACGACTTTCTAGGACATACTTTGCGGAAGGAATTTCTGCACCACTTATAAAGCCCCAGAGAATTCTTTGTTCAGTTAACTGATCAAAGAATTCCTTGTTCACTATAAGAGGCTCGTTTTTGATAAACCCTTTCCATTTTTCAGGCTCATCATGAGGGTTGCCACCAAAGTAAAAATTGCTGAATTCATTAATAACGATCTTCCGAGAAGGAACTTTTAGTGAAAGTCTTTTTAATTGACAATGTCTTTTGATTAGTTCAAGACTTGCATCCCAATCATTGTTCCAGCATCCTTCTGCTTTAAGAGAATCAATTTCTTTGGGACTAGGCTTCCATCCGCAGAACTTTTTTACGGTCTCTTGAACTGCTAGACGATAACTATTCGCTACATCGCGAATAACACCATCGATGTCAAATAGTACTAGTCCTTTTAAATTCAAAGTTACCTTATGGAGCTAATCCTGTTAAGTTAGTTGATTGTTAGCTGTATAAGGCTTGGAAATGAGTGTTTCTGATAGTTCCTCAACGATTCAAGAGGACCAGGCGAATTCAAATTCAGAAGGAATTGTAGAAGAAAAAGCGAAAACTGGGCGGCCTGGGATGCTAGGAGCTGCAGAAGTTCTTGCTTCAGCCACTTTTGATGCAGATGGTGTTCCTTCAGGTCATACACCAAAAGCTGATGAAGGAAGATTTTTATTAAAGATTCTTTGGTTGCCAGATAATGTTGCTTTGGCTGTAGATCAGATTGTTGGTGGAGGAACTAGTCCTCTAACTGCATATTTCTTTTGGCCTAGAGAAGATGCTTGGGAAACTCTTAAAACAGAACTGGAAGATAAAGCATGGATTACTGATAATGAGCGAGTAGAAGTTTTAAATAAGGCAACAGAAGTTATCAATTATTGGCAAGAGGAAGGTAAAGGAAAAACTCTTGAAGAGGCAAAATTAAAGTTTCCAGAAGTCACTTTTTGTGGGACTGCATGATTTTTGTATAAAGTACTAATATTTTTATTTCTACGAGATTAATGAAATATAAAATGTATTTCTAAGGTTTTATTCCCCAACTGCTTGAGACCTTGCTCTGGCTTTGTTTAGACTCTCTTTTGCTTTTAATTTATCAGCTGAATTACCTGCTTGATCCTCAAGTTTATTTAATGCTGCTTTAGCTTGTTCGAACTCTTTTTCTGCTGTGGCTTTGTCAATGCTTTTTCCTAGTTCTGCAGCATTAACTAAAACGGTTACATCATCAGATTCTACTTCTGCAAATCCACCCATTAGAGCAATGGAATCCCAATTTCCATTACTGCTACGAAGTTTTAGCACTCCTATATCAATGGCGGTGACCATAGATATATGTCCTGGGAGGATCCCCAGCAGACCTGTAGTGCTTGGGAGTATGACCTCTTCCACTGTGTCGTCAAACACACTCTTGTCTGGCGCAAGTACTCTTAGGGTGAGGGACATTTTGTTGGTCGGATGATTGGATTTACGTTGGGCAATTAGTTCTTTAGCCTAAAAGGTTTGATATTCTTTAGGCTATTTCTTTGCATCAGCACTAATTTTTTGGGCTTTTTCTTTTACTTCAGTAATGTTTCCAACAAGATAAAATGCCTGTTCAGGTAAATCATCTAATTCACCAGAAAGAATCATATTAAAACCTGCAATTGTATCTTCTAACTTGACGTATTTCCCTGACATACCAGTAAAGATTTCTGCTACGAAGAATGGCTGAGATAAAAACTTTTCAATTTTCCTTGCTCTGTCAACAGTGCGCCTATCGTCTTCAGAAAGTTCATCAAGGCCTAGAATCGCAATAATGTCTTGAAGCTCTTTATATCTTTGTAGGGTTGATTGAACGGCTCTGGCAGTTCGATAATGCTCGTCACCAACAACAGATGGTTGAAGCATTGTACTTGTTGAATCTAAAGGATCCACTGCTGGATAAATACCTTTAGCTGCTAAGGCCCTAGCAAGAACTGTTGTTGCATCTAAGTGAGCGAAAGTTGTTGCAGGTGCAGGGTCAGTTAGGTCATCTGCTGGTACGTACACAGCTTGAATTGAAGTGATTGAGCCTTCTAAAGTTGAGGTAATTCTTTCTTGAAGTTCTCCAACATCAGTACCCAATGTTGGTTGGTATCCAACAGCTGATGGCATTCGACCGAGCAGAGCCGAAACCTCAGAACCTGCTTGAACAAAACGGAAAATATTGTCAACAAATAACAAAACATCTTGTTTATTTACGTCACGAAAATGCTCAGCCATCGTTAATGCAGACAGGCCTACTCTCATTCTTGCTCCAGGAGGCTCATTCATTTGGCCAAAACAAAGCGCTACCTTTGATTGAGTTAAATCGTCTGCATTAATAACTCCTGACTCTTTGAATTCCTCATAAAGATCATTCCCTTCTCGAGTTCTTTCTCCAACTCCTCCAAAAACGGAAACCCCTCCATGTTCCTTAGCAATATTATTGATTAGTTCTTGAATCAACACAGTTTTACCTACTCCTGCACCTCCAAAAAGGCCTACTTTCCCTCCTTGCCTATAAGGAGCTAGCAAATCAATGACTTTTATACCTGTCTCAAATACTTTTGGCTTTGTTTCTAAATCAGTAAGTTTTGGGGCTTCTCTATGAATAGGAGAAGTTGTTTTGGTCTTTACGGGACCTTGCTCGTCTACAGGTTCTCCAAGAACATTAAATATCCTTCCAAGTGTTGCTTCACCAACGGGCACTGATATTGCAGATCCAGTATCTATTGCTTCCATTCCTCGTACCAGACCATCAGTTCCACTCATTGCAACTGCTCTAACACGGTGGTCACCAAGCAGTTGTTGCACTTCTGCTGTTAGAGCTACATCTTGTCCAGCAGGATTCTTCCCTTCAATCCTAAGTGCATTAAGGATTTTAGGTAGTTTCCCAGCAGGGAACTCAACATCCAAAACTGGGCCAATAACCTGACGGACAACACCCTTTGTTCCGGTAGACGCAGTAGCAGCAGCAGCCATAAGAATCAAAAAATCTATAAAGATTTACTTGCAAAGTAAATCTCACTCAGCCGCGCAAGACTACCACCCTGCCGGCAAGGTATGTTGTGCGGTTCGGTCAACCGCACAGAACAGTTGTAGTCGTGGGGCTGGTTAGGTGAATATGTTGTTGTTCATAAGGTTTCGAGTAATACTCGTTCCTACAGGCGTTATCACGCCACTTTTATTGATCCTGCATTAATTCATGGCGGCTGTATCCCTCAGCGTCTCCACTGTTAAGCCACTTGGAGATCGTGTTTTTATTAAAGTCTCTGAATCAGAAGAGAAAACGGCGGGTGGGATTTTGCTCCCAGATACTGCCAAAGAAAAACCTCAGGTTGGTGAGGTGGCCCAAGTTGGTCCAGGGAAACGTAATGATGATGGTTCCCGCCAAGCTCCTGAAGTTGGAGTTGGAGATAAAGTTCTATACAGCAAGTATGCCGGTACCGACATAAAGCTCGGTAGTGATGAATATGTTCTTTTATCTGAAAAGGACATTCTTGCAGTAGTCAACTAAATCCTATTGCTTTTTCAAAGCTAACTTTTAATTAAACCCTTCTTTTTTAAGCACAACGCCTCCCATGGCTAAGAGAATTATTTACAACGAGCAAGCCCGCCGAGCACTCGAGCGTGGCATAGACATTTTGGCTGAATCTGTGGCTGTTACCCTTGGCCCTAAAGGACGAAATGTTGTTTTAGAAAAGAAGTTTGGTGCGCCTCAAATCATTAATGATGGTGTAACCATTGCCAAGGAAATTGAGCTAGAAGACCACATCGAAAACACTGGTGTTGCTCTTATACGCCAGGCTGCATCCAAGACAAATGATGCTGCAGGAGATGGCACAACAACGGCCACTGTATTAGCTCATGCAATGGTTAAAGCAGGCTTGAGGAACGTAGCAGCTGGAGCAAATGCCATCACTCTTAAAAAAGGGATTGATAAGGCAACTGATTTTCTTGTCAAGAAAATTCAAGAACAGGCAAAACCAATAAGTGATAGTAACGCTATTGCTCAATGTGGAACTATTGCAGCAGGCAATGATGAGGAAGTTGGTCAGATGATTGCTGATGCAATGGACAAAGTAGGAAAAGAAGGAGTGATTTCCTTAGAAGAAGGAAAATCAATGGAAACTGAATTAGAAGTTACTGAAGGCATGAGGTTTGACAAAGGCTATATTTCGCCTTATTTCGCAACAGATACTGAGAGAATGGAAGCGGTTTTAGATGAGCCGTACATACTTTTAACTGATAAAAAGATAGGCTTGGTCCAAGATCTTGTCCCTGTTTTAGAGCAGATAGCAAAAACAGGAAAACCATTGCTAATAGTTGCAGAAGATATTGAGAAGGAAGCATTAGCAACATTGGTTGTTAATCGCTTACGCGGTGTGCTCAACGTTGCAGCTGTTAAAGCGCCAGGATTTGGTGATCGCAGGAAGGCAATGCTTGAAGATATGGCTGTATTAACAAATGGCCAATTAATTACTGAAGATGCTGGTTTGAAGTTGGAAAATGCAACTTTAGATATGCTTGGCACTTCTAGAAGAGTAACTATCAACAAAGACACCACAACTATTGTTGCTGAGGGAAATGAGGCAGCTGTTCAAGCTAGATGTGAGCAAATCAAGAAACAGATGGATGAAACTGATTCTACTTACGATAAAGAAAAGCTTCAGGAGAGATTGGCCAAGCTTGCTGGAGGTGTTGCTGTTGTGAAGGTAGGTGCTGCTACAGAGACTGAGATGAAAGATAAAAAACTTCGTTTAGAAGATGCGATAAATGCAACTAAAGCAGCAGTAGAGGAAGGGATTGTTCCTGGGGGCGGAACAACCCTTGCTCATCTTGCTTCTGAAGTTCATTCTTGGGCAGCTAGTTCCCTTTCTGGTGAAGAACTAATAGGGGCTAATATTGTTGAAGCCGCTTTGACAGCACCATTAATGCGAATAGCTGAAAACGCAGGTGCAAATGGAGCAGTGATTGCAGAACATGTAAAGAGCAAACCATTGAATGATGGTTACAATGCAGCCTCTGGTGAATATGTAGACATGTTGTCTGCGGGCATTGTTGATCCTGCCAAGGTAACAAGATCTGGGCTACAAAATGCCTCCTCTATAGCTGGCATGGTCCTGACGACTGAATGTATTGTTGCTGATCTTCCTGAGAAGAAAGATGTTGCATCTGGGGGAGCAGGTGGTGGTATGGGTGGTGATTTTGATTATTGATTAGTTTCAGAGTCGAATCTAACTTTAATTTCAATTAGGGACATGGTTTACGCCTTGTCCCTTTTTTATTGCTTCTTTAAAGTTAATGCCTTAATTGCTTAAGTCATTGTCAGGGCTGTCTTTTGGCAACCCTTTATTATTTATTATTGCTTTTGGAGAGGACTAAAATACTTTGCCGCGTTTATAAAACTCTAAAATATTTACTAGTCAAACTAATATCATTTATATGGACTGGCAACATGCATATATAGGCTTACCTTCAATAGGTTTTTTATCTTCGTCATGTTCAAGACCAATTTGATAGCAATTTAATTTAGGTTTACTTTTGGAATACTTTAGCTTGCTTTTTTGTTTCATCTTTCTTTCTAATGATTGGGCACTTCCTTTATGCTGGAATGTTATTTCGCAAATTTTACTTTGGATTGGAGCATTGCCGCATGTAAATAGCACCAATATTATTAACAATGAATTGATTGCTTTTTTCTGCATATGATATGAATTAATTGTGCTTATTAGGTTTTTAGCTCATTAGATTGATTGCTTTGGTAATGAATTCCAAATGTTTATTTTAACCACCCGGCACTAAGAATTATTGCAAGGCCTAGAAAGATTGATAGCGAGAACCATGTTGCCTTATTTAATGTTGCTTCTGCGCTACTTGCACTAGAAAACATTGAACTTCCACTTGCCGCAAGTCCTCCCATCCCATCACCTTTAGGGCTATGAAGCAGTACTAAAAGGATTAGCAGTAATCCACTGGAAACCCAAATCCAGGAAAGAATAGAAATCAGCATTTTAGCTTTTGTTAGACATGTTGTTGGACAAGGTTAGTTTTGGAATTAGTTTGAATTGTTTCGATTAAAGATGAACCTGTCATTGCATCAGGCTTAGGGAGGGAGAGTACTTCAAGTAGCGTTGGAGCTATATCTGCTAAGCCTCCACCTTCTCTGAGTCGAATTTGATTGCCTTGGCCAGAAATCTTTCTTTTTTCTCCTTCTATAAGAATTACTGGTACTGGATTGGTGGTATGCGCAGTCCAAGGTTCACCATCAGGACCTTTCATTAATTCTGCATTGCCATGATCTGCAGTTATGAGAAGTGTCCCACTCATTTTACCTGTCGAATCAAGGATTTTCCCAATACATTTATCAACAGTGCTAATGGCTTTTTTAGTTGCTGCGTGAATTCCCGTATGACCTACCATGTCAGGGTTTGCGTAATTAATAACGATTAGAGAATAAATGCCACTTTCAATAGCCTCCTGACAACTCTTAGTTAGCTTTTCTGCGGACATTTCCGGAGACAAATCATAGGTTGCGACTCTAGGCGAAGGTACAAGATGACGTTTCTCGCCTGGGAGAGGTTGTTCTATGCCGCCATTGAAGAAATAAGTTACATGAGGATATTTTTCAGTTTCAGCAGTTCTGTATTGGAGTAAACCATGCTCTGAAATGACTTGTCCTAATAAATTATCAAGTGATTCAGGAGGAAAAACAACAGAGACTGGGAGATCCATCTCATATTGCGTAAGAGTAACTACATTAAGTTGAGGCTGATATTTTCTTTTGAATTCAGAAAAACTTGGCAAAGTTATAGATTTAATTAATTGACGTGCTCTATCCGGACGAAAATTAAACATTATTAAACCATCACCATCTTTTAGATAAGAAGGGGTTAGACGAATAGGTTCAAGAAACTCATCAGTGATACTTGAGTCATAGCTGTTTGTAATAATTTCATCGCTAGATAATTCGCTTAAAGGATAATTTGGATTTGTTAGTAATTCATATGCTTTCTCAATTCTTTCCCATCGATTATCTCTATCCATCGACCAATATCTTCCACATAAAGTAGCGAGCTCTCCAATTCCTAAAACTTCAAACTTCTCTTTTATTATTTTTAGATATTGCAATGAACTCTTGGCAGGTGTATCTCTCCCATCTGTAAATGCATGTACAGCAACTTTTTGGATCCCTTTATTTTTAGCCCATTCGAGAAGTCCACATAAATGGTTTATATGACTATGGACGCCTCCATCTGAGCATAGACCTACTAAATGAAGTGTTTTATCTGTTTCAATTAACTTGTTCGCAAGATTAGAAAGATTGGTTATTTGATCAAGTTTCTTTGATCGAATTGTATTGCTTATCCTTACAAGCTCTTGTTGGATTATTCTTCCCGCTCCAATTGTTAAGTGACCTACTTCGGAATTTCCCATTTGATTATCTGGCAAACCCACATCTGCCCCACTTGCTTCAATTAGCGTGTGAGGATAAGCCTGCCAAAGTGCATCCATTACAGGGGTATCTGCATTGTTTATAGCATTATTGATATTTTCTTCACGGTGTCCCCATCCATCAAGAATGGTTAGTACAACAGGAGCTATATGACCTGATCTCATTGAAGTGGCGGAACTCTTGTTCGGCATTTTGAGTATTTAAGCCCTATCTTTCATAAGCTTTCATCTCAAATTACTTCTTTGTAGGTCAAGGAGATTATTTATATCATCTTCCGTTAGCTTTTCCCAATTGAATCAAATCAACTGGATATGGCTAAAATAGGTTTCTAATAAATTCTCAATGACAGATCAGAATACCCCTGAGAGGGTGGAGATACTTTCAAAAGAAGAGTTAGATCGAACTCTTACAAGACTTGCATCTCAAATCCTAGAGAATATTTCTGATAGCAATAAGCTTTTGCTATTAGGTATTCCCACAAGGGGTATTCAACTTGCGGAAGTTTTGGCAAGTGAGTTGCAGAGTAAAACAGGTCATAAAATCGAACAAGGGACTATTGACCCCACTTTTTATAGAGATGATCTAGCCCGTGTAGGAACAAGAATGTCGCCTGCTACTGAAATTTCATCCAGCCTAGAAGGACGTCAAGTTGTTTTAGTTGATGATGTGATTTTTACCGGGAGAACTGTGCGAGCTGCTCTTGAATCACTTCAAGCTTGGGGCCGGCCACAACGAGTAATGCTTTTAGTTATGGTTGATAGAAGTGGACATAGGGAATTACCAATTCAGCCCGATTTTTGTGGTCGGCAAGTGCCTACTAGAAGAACTGAATCAATTGAACTAAGACTTAAAGAGATTGATGGAGAGGAAGGAGTCTTTTTAGAATAGTTAGTGTTTGCATAGTTATTAATTTCAATCTTTATCTAATAACACCTAGATTTTTTTTAACTATTTGAGCACCGTTTCTAAGATCAATACCTTCAACATTTAGTTGACAAAGATTGTCAATAGTAAATTGTAGTTTTAAGCAATCTATCCCTAATTCTCCTGGTGGATTCAAAGGGATAACTAATGCTGTATTTTCCCAAGGGGAGAATTGAGGTTTATATGTTTCTTGAGTCTCTTTAATAGTTGGTATTCCATCAACATATATAACTTCTTGGATATCATTATTTTTATTATCAGCAATTTTAAGCTCTATTTCTAATTGGTTCATTTTGCTCGCACTAAGAATAATTTCAAGAGGTTTAGTTGTTGGCCATGGTTGTCCAGGAAGAAAAAGAGGATGCCAAATATGGTTATTTGTTCTTTGATCCCAGAAACGTAATGAAACTCCTCTATTTATAACGTCTCTAATCATAACGCCAGGGGTTAGTTTAAGAGCTCCAGTTACTACAGCTTCTATTGGTGGAGGTGTCATTAATTTTGATGCTCCGACTTGATTTAATAGCCAATGTTTTATCAAAGGTATTCGAGATCCCCCTCCAACAATTACTACACCTGTTAAGTCTTCAACTTCATACCCTTTTGATCGCCCTTGAGCAATAGTTTGTGCTAATAATTTAGACAGACTTTTGAACAAACCTTTTCTTTTGAGAAGTTCTTCTAACTCAACTCTTGATAACCTTAATTCTTTTTTGGCTTGATCAGAACTTAAAAATATTTCTTCAGTTAGTTTTTTTGTCTCGATCAAATTTTTATCACTAAGTCTACATTTTAGTTTTTCTGCCACATCAAGAAGATAATTTGTTTGTTTTGTATTTGGATAAAGGTGATTGAGAATCCATCTGTCAAAATCTCTACCTCCTAAACGAAGCCCTGCCTTACCAAGTACTGTCGCACCTCTAATGATTTGATTGCTAATCCCTTCTAAATCCTTTCCATTAAAACGAATTAATTGTGCAATTGGTTCTGCTTGCCCTTCTCCACCTTCCAACAAAACCATAGACATATCAATTGTGCTTCCTCCAATGTCAATCACTAAGATTTTCGAACCACCTGATTGCTCTGCTCCAATTGCTGCGGCTGTTGGTTCGTCAACTAAAGCAATCTCTGGAACATCTAGATTGATGCAAACTTTATGAAGCCATTCCCTGTATTTTTTGTAAGTTTCTACAGGTGCACTTAAGACGAGTTTCTTTATTTCTAATTCTGATGGAATTCTTTCCCAAATTTCTTTAATTAAAAGTTCACCTGCTTCTTCTGGCGAACACTCAAAATTGCTTGGAACTTCTTTTTTTGGAGCTCCAATCCAACGTTTGAAATCACATATTAGATTTTGAGAGTCATGACTTATTAATTCTGACTCTTTTGCTGCCTGTCCAAATATGTAAGTGGGCGGGACTGCAAAAGTTTTCAATAAAAGACTTGGCACTTCGCCCGAAACCCTAGTAATTGGATCAAGATCGAGAAGCTTTATGGAGTGATCATTTTCAGCTTGGAATGCAACAACTGTTGTTGTACTTCCAAGATCAATAGCCAGTGTCCCGCGTAATTTAGTCACAGATAGATCTCATGGTATTTTATTGCTTTTTATTTAGTTGATTTAGCCCTGTAAGTGGTCTTTTCTATTAGAGTAGCGATACTAATAAAAAATTTAGTGATTAAAGCTGGATTTGATTCAAAAGATCTTGCCAAGAGGGGCGAAAGTCTTATTCGTCAGGCAAGTAATAGATATTTGACAACTGTTCGCATAGCTTTTAGAGCTAAGCAACGTCGTTTTGATGATTTTGATGGATTGCTTGAAGAATCATCTGTAAAGCCTGTTCAAAGGTCAATTATTGAATTAAGTGATGAACAGGATCAACCTGATTTGCTCCCAGGATGATTCATAATGAAGGTCCTGGATGGAGATTACAAAAGGATCCTTCAAAACAAAAATATTCCATTTTAATAGGAGGAGAAAATTGGGCCGTTGAGCTTTCTGAAAAGGAATGGGATTGTTTATGCCCAGTTGTTTTTGAATTGATAGATCAATATGAAGAGCTTCAGAAACAGTTAATGCCAGAAGAAAAAATATTTCTTGAGATCGAGCGATCTCCCTGGTGGGCATGTATCAATGGCACTAAAGAGAATTGGAGCTTGAAATTGATTCTTTCAGGAGAAGATGTTGAGGGCCGAGGCCTTGAAGTGTTTTGGCCTGTTTATACAGCTTCTGTAATTGTCTCTGCAATGAGAACAATGTGGGATTGCAAGTAATTCAAAGCATTTGGAATATTAAAGTTTTCAGTAATTACATTAAATCTTTAGAATTGATACATATTTTTTCCACAGATTCTCCCCTAAGACTTGTTCACATCTTTTAGTTTGTGGAAAAATTAATAACTTTCACTTGTTGTTGACTTGAAGAAGTAAATGGCTAAAGATGATGAATGAAAAAGTGAAAAGCCTTGACCCTAACTAGAGTCTTGTCTTGAGAATTCATGAGAATCTAATTTTTAATGATCTTGACGTTGGATTAAAAATGTGAGGTAGTAGTTACATAAAAAGTTTTTAGAAATGCAAAGCAATTCTTGTATGTCTGGATTTGGTCGAGTAGATAAGATGCATTCATCTAAAGATGAACGCATTGTTAGTTTTCAGTCTCGTTTACCTATATCTCTTCAAAAGGCAATGAATGGTTTTATCGAAAAACATCCAAACTGGGATCAATATCGAATAATTAAAGCTGCTCTGGCTGGTTTCCTAGTGCAGAATAATGTCAATTCAAGATCAATAACACGATTGTATATAGATAATATGTTTGGCGCTAATTCTGTGATAAGTAAATAGAATTTATCCCTCATCTAATATTTTAAATAAATCCTGTGCTATCAAACGATTTATAGGCATAATAGATAGCCTGTTACCTTTCCTTATTAAAATTAACTCCTCTGAATTAAATTTTTCGTTAATCTCTTTTAATGTAAGGATTTTATTATAGGTTTTGATATATTTAAGCTTTGCACAATCCCATCTAGGTTTTTTTTGATCTGATTTAGGATCAAAGTATTTAGAATTACTATCAAATTGGGTGGGATCTATTAAATGAGTATCAATTACCTCCATAAGTCCTACTATTCCAGGTGGCTTACAGTTTGAGTGATAAAAGAAAGTTAAATCTCCCTTTTGCATTGATCGCATAAAATTTCTTGCTTGATAATTGCGAATACCATCCCAAAGAGTTTCCTTTTCATTTTGTAGGTCTTTGATTCCATAAGCACTAGGCTCACTCTTCATTAGCCAATATGAAATATTTTTGTCAGCCATTGCGATAAAAGGGGTTAGAAAGCTTGTGGAGGGTTAGAGGCTTGCTGGAATTTTGCTGGAATTTGAGCAATTTTCCCCTTTAACCATTTTGAATCAATTTGGTAGGAATGTGAATGCTCGGAAAGTGGGTTTTCTGATCTCTACTTCTTCTTTAGCTTAGGGAAGCACTGACTAAAGGCTCAAAATCCTTCAATGTTCGAAGAAGCTTTTAAAAATATTGATGATGTCCTGTGGAAGGATGCTGGCTGTAGCAGTGAACTTGATTACATAGAGCAAACTAGTTGGATCAGATTGAGGAATCTCTCTTTAAATAACGGTAGAGATTTCGTGACAGTGGTAACTCACCTTGAAAATCCGATTGCTCTTCAGAATCACTTTAAGATGCTTGAAGAAATTGCTGACCGACATGACTGATGAGATAAATAGTGCTTATGTCTTCAATCTTCTTGAGATAGATACCTTTGCTGCTTAATTATGAATAATTTTAGTACCAAAATTTGTCATTAATGTGATAGGGTCTTATCGCTTTTAGCTAAGACTTCCTGCTTTTAGTTCTTTATACAAAGATTCATGACTTCTACAGCTCCAGATGAAGATGTTAAAGACGATATAAAAGAAAAGATTTCTTGCAAACTAGTCTCAGAAATAATTCGTGAACGCATCGAGTCTGCTGGTGCTAGATTTCATGCAAATGATAATATTTCTAATTACATATTGCCAGGAGAGTTAAAGACTCTTGAGAAAGAAGTTTCTACTCGAGTAAGAGATTTACTTAAAACTTTATTGATTGATGTTGATAATGATCATAATACTCAGGAAACAGCAGAAAGAGTCTCAAGAATGTACATAAATGAAGTTTTTAAAGGCAGGTTTTATGAACAACCAAAAGTTACAAGTTTCCCAAATGATAAGAATTTAGATGAAATATATACTGTTGGACCAATTACTGTTCGCTCAGCTTGCTCTCATCATTTAGTACCAATATTGGGTGATTGTTGGATTGGAATTAAGCCAGGAGAAAAAGTGATTGGGCTTTCAAAGTTTGCAAGGGTGGCTGATTGGGTCTTTTCTAGACCACATATTCAGGAGGAAGCTGTAATGATTCTTGCAGATGAAATTGAGCGTCTATGCGAACCCAAAGGTTTGGGAATCATTGTTAAGGCTCAACATTATTGTATGAAATGGAGAGGCGTTAAAGAGCCAGACACCAGCATGATTAACTCAGTTGTGAGAGGCGATTTTCGCCATGATTCAAGTTTGAAGCAGGAATTCTTCGAGCTTGTGAGGCAACAGTCGAATGCTAACAAGAATTATTAGGCTCGCTTTTCATTAGCCAATAGTTAATTTCAGTCATAGTCTGTAATCTTAGCGATACTTGATTGTTGGAATGGAGTTGGAATGGAACCTCATTCTTCCATCTCTTTTCTTTACTCTATCTAATTAGAATTTGAAGGTAATATGAATTAGAAGTTGGATTCATCTTTACCTTAATTCTTAATCCTGCATTGATTTAGCGCGGGGGCATGTGAAGCACTAGGTCATTGGTCATTCGCAATGCCTTGTGATTTATTCACAAGTAGACGCTTCATTCAGGCACCCTTTTCTTAGTTTTTTGATCCAATTCTGCAAAGACTTTAATGTTCTTATATCGAGTTGGTAATATACCCAGCGGCCACTTTGCCTATCCGTGATAACCCCAGCGTCTTTAAGAACCTTGAGGTGAAAAGAAATTTTGGATTGCGCTAAACCTGTCTCTTGCATAAGGTCACAAACACATTTTTCCCCACTGGACAAGGATTCAATTATTTCCAATCTGATAGGTTCTGCTAAGGCTTTGAGTGAATCTATTGCTTTTTTATTGGCGACACCTGTACTCATTAATTAGTCAGCCAGAGTAATGTTGTAATTTTACAAGAATTGCCACAGCTATCAACAGAGATTGATATATCAATAATTCTTGATATATACTATGCATGCATTTTGTCATGCGGAGTTTTATGCGCATTGGTATTAATGGGTTTGGTCGTATAGGGCGACTTGTTCTTAGAGCTCTCTGGGATAGAGAAAATATCGAGATTACACATATCAACGACCCATTCGGGGATGCAAAGGGGGCTGCACATTTACTGGAGTTTGATTCTGTTCACGGCCGATGGGATAAATCAATAAGTTCCGACCAGAACAAACTATCTATAGAAGGGCACTCAATATCTTTTTCACAAGAAAGCGATTTCACAAAAGTTCAATGGGATGAGACAGGGATAGAGCTAATTCTCGAATGCTCAGGAAAATTCAAATCTCCTCAAACGTTAAATCCATATTTCGATACTTTAGGGATGAAAAGAGTTGTCGTTGCATGTCCTGTTAAAGGTGAAATCCAGGGAGAGGATGCTCTGAATATCGTCTACGGTATTAACCACGATTTATATAAACCAAATAAACATCGCTTAATAACTGCTGCATCCTGCACGACTAATTGTTTAGCTCCAGTTGTAAAGGTCGTTAATCAAGCCTTTGGTATTAAGCATGGAAGCATTACAACTCTCCATGACCTAACAAATACACAAGTCATAGTTGATTCATTTAAGCCAGACTTAAGAAGAGCCAGAAGTGGATCACAAAGTTTAATACCAACAACAACAGGCTCAGCAAAAGCGATAGGGATGATTTTCCCAGAATTACAAGGCAAATTAAATGGCCATGCAGTTCGAGTTCCTCTCCTCAATGGATCTTTAACTGATGCTGTATTTGAATTAGAGAAAGAGGTAACGCAAGAAGAAGTCAATCATGTGTTCAAAGAAGCTTCAGAAGGAGAGCTAAAAGGAATACTCGGTTACGAAGAAAAACCACTTGTCTCTATTGATTATGTCAATGACTCCAGGAGTTCAATTATTGATGCTCTCTCAACCATGGTGGTCAACAAAACTCAACTTAAAGTCTATATTTGGTATGACAATGAATGGGGGTATAGCTGTCGGATGGCTGATCTGGTGTCACATGTAATAAAGCTAGAAAAAGAATAAAAATAAAAGCATGAGATTATCGTCATTACAGCAATATGGAATCGTAACGACCAACTATTGGGCATTCACACTTACAGATGGTGCTCTAAGGATGCTAGTGATTTTTCACTTTCATAGCCTTGGATATACAACCTTAGAAATCGCATTCTTATTCCTTTTTTACGAGTTCTTTGGCATCGTCACTAATCTCTATGGTGGATGGATTGGAGCAAGATATGGATTACGTCTAACACTATGGGTCGGGACTCTTTTACAAATAGTGGCCTTATTGATGTTGATACCAGTTTCGAGTAGTTGGTCGAAACTTTTGAGTGTCATTTATGTCATGGTTGCTCAAGCGATTAGTGGTATAGCAAAAGATCTCAATAAGATGAGTGCCAAAAGTGCAATCAAAACTGTCGTTCCAGATTCCCCTGAAGAAGATGGTGGAAATAATCAATTGTTCAAATGGGTTGCTATCTTAACTGGTTCAAAAAATGCACTCAAAGGAGTTGGCTTTTTTCTTGGTGGACTTTTGCTGACCAGTTTTGGTTTTAATACAGCAGTTGCATTAATGGCAATCGGTTTAGGTGTTTCGTTTTTATTGACATTAATTTTGCCTGGAGACATTGGGAAGATGAAAAGCAAACCAATCTTCAAAGACTTATTTTCTAAATCTCAAGGGATCAATGTCCTCTCTTTTGCACGCTTTTTTCTCTTTGGGGCAAGAGACGTATGGTTCGTTGTGGCATTACCTGTTTTTCTTGAAACGTATCTAAATTGGAATTTTTCTGAGATTGGAGCGTTCCTAGGATTGTGGGTTATTGGTTATGGCTTTATCCAAGCGTTTGCGCCGTCTTTAAGAAATTTATGGGGAAATAAAAGAAGCCCAGGGGTTTCTTCTGTTCAATTTTGGAGCGCTGTCTTAACTGCAATACCAGCTCTAATAGCTATAGCACTATGGCGACAAAGCAATCCAGAAATAGCAATTACAGTTGGATTAATAATATTTGGATTCATTTTTGCAATGAACTCATCGATACATTCATATATGGTTCTTGCATATACGGATAAGGAAAACGTAAGTCTAAATGTGGGCTTCTATTACATGGCAAATGCGGCAGGGAGACTGATTGGTACGCTCTTATCTGGTGTCCTATTTATGCTTGGGTCAGAAACATCTGTAGGAATGCAAGTTTGTTTATGGTGTTCAAGCTTGTTTGTATTCTTATCATGGTTGACCAGTCTTTCGCTCCCTTCTATAAATAACTCTGACTTTTTTGAAAAGGATTCTGCATAAGCAGAAATTAATTATTGACATAAAAAAAGAGGGATTCAAGCCCCTCCTTTTCTTAAACTCTTAAGTTAGAGAGTTACTGTCCAATTCTTTTGACGGCTGAACGAGCTTTCTGTAGAATTTCTCCTTTAAGCGGAACAAACCCAAGGGAAGGAGCTTTTTCTTGAGCTTTCTCACTAAGAAGATAGTTTAGTGACTCTTGGATGGCTTTTGTTTTAGAGCCATTACCAGTCTCATAAGCAAGGATCCAAGTTAAAGTTGCAATTGGATAAGCTCCACGTGCTTTTGGATTTGGGTTTGTGCCCGCTAGATTTCGATCTAAAGTGATTCCGTTGAGAGCTATTGCACCATTCTCCTTGCTTGGCTTTAGATACTCACCCGATAAATTTTGCAGAGCAGCTGCTTTAATGACTCCTTTGACATAGGACTGGTTAACATAACCAATTGTTCCTGGATTGTTGCGAATTAATCCTGCAACACCAGCATTACCTTTTCCTCCAATACCAGCAGGCCAATTAACTGATTTGCCTGTTCCTAAAGTCCATGTTTTAGAGAAAGCTTGCATGGAATTGGTGAAAGCTTTTGTTGTTCCAGAACCATCAGAACGATGCGCCCAAGTTAATTTTCCAGCAGGGCAACCAACTTGACTCCAGTCCGTGATTTTGCCCATGGCGATACGAACTGCTTGTTCTTGTGTAAGCCTGAGGTCACAATCGTAGTTATAGCCAAATGCAATGGTGCCTCCAACCATTGGGATTTGAACTAACCCACGTGTAACTTTGCCAATATCTTTGGCTTTCATTGGATCGTCAGACGCTCCAAAGTCAACTGTTTCATCAATGAAAGCTTTTCGTCCAGAACCAGAACCAATAGCTTGATAGTTCACTCTAGGGCCACCTTCTTCTGCTTGATCGGCAAACCAACGTGTGTAGATTTTGGCAGGGAAAGAAGCACCCGCTCCATTAAGTCTCACACCTGACGTGGAATCACTTGATCCACATGCCGTAATGCCAGCTCCAAGAGCAGCCATGGAGACAAAAGAAAAAACCTTCTTGGAGAAGGACATGAGAAAAACAAGAACTGAATCAATTGCATTCTAATCAATAAAAGTTGTTTTAATCAAGTTTTCTTGATGTATTTACCATAAAACGATGATGGAAGGTCGTCACTCAGAGCGGCTTTCACCTCTTAGACGATCGAGCCTTACGTCACTTAAGCCCTGAACCAATTGCCAGGCGATTTGGCCACTAACCCTTTCCTCGCAATAGAAATCACTGACGCAAAATCGAGGATCTCTGTAAGCTTCCTGCTTGAAGCAGCAACCGACCATGCTCTTCCAATCCAGGTAATGCATATACATTCTTTATATCAAGTATTATTGATATGATGATATATTATTTGTATATTTAATCAGTCAAATGTGGCTGCAGCTAATTGCACGGTTTCACCAAAGGTTTTAGACGGATTGTCAAAATTTTTGGAAACTAGTTTTGCTAGAAAGAATATTGTTCATATTTCCAAAGGAAATTATATTCCTTGGCTTAAAGGCAAGATCTGGATTGTTGTTAAAGGATTAATTAAATTACGAGTGCCAAGAATTGATGGTAACGAATTTATTCTTGGTTTTGTGGGGCAAAATCAGGTACTTGGCGAACCATTTTCTTTCATTGACCACTGCAGTCCATTTACTTTGGTTGATTGTGAACTACTACACTTGCCTGTCGAAGAAGTATATAATTCTCCACCTTTGGCCTTGGCAATTTTGGAGTCGCTCTCATTACGCCATCGTTCTACAGAATTAAATTTGACTGTTCTCTTAGAAAAGACTGCTGAAGAAAGGGTTAAAGCATTCCTTGAATTGATAGCTACTGATTTTGGTAAGCCAGTGGAAGAGGGCTTGATGATTGATTTCTTGATCACTCATCAAGATATTGCTAATGCAGTAGGACTAACGCGTGTAACCATTACAAGGATATTGTCTCAACTGAAGAAAACTGGTTGGTTGAGAAAATTAGATGGAGGTTTTTTGGTTATCGCTTTTTAAATGCATAAACCCTTTCTATTACTACTGTCTCAAATAAGGTTCGTGGTTCATTAGCCAGTAGTTAGTTTCCTGTGATGCCATGGGGTTTCAGCGATATTGCGATGTGTGGATGGTGTGTGGATGGCTTAACATTCTCACCCCTATTTCTTTATTCTAATTCTTCATTTTTCATCGCCTCTCTATTTATTTTTTCATGCTTAGTGACTATTTCTTCTGCGGTCCTCTCGCTACTTGGTGTTGATTCATGACGAGAAGAATATAAAGGTTCTTGTTTAATGTCTTTCCCCTCATCATGTCGCCAGGTTGAAATTGCATCGCTTAAGTCAGTTTTCCCCATAGATTTATTAGTCTTTCTTTTCTTGAGGATCTTAAATAGTAAATATAGAGAAATAGCCAGAAAAATTATCTTTAGCATCTGTAAGCATCTCTTTTAGTTAGTAGGTTAGCAGGTGAGTTCTACACCGAAAGCGCTGTTACTAAATGAGGGTCTATACATAAAGAGTATTTTATACAATTCCAATGTTGCAATTTTTAGCTATGCATTTGTTAGAAGATATCTTTCTTGAGAAATGAATGCTGATTCAGAGCTAAAAGAAATCTTGCGCTTAGCTTTGAATAATGCTGTTTCAAGAATGGAAACATTAAAAGAACCTTCTGATCGGCGTTGCATATTCAATGAATATAAGGAGTGGTTAGGAGAAAATATTAATGATGATGTTTGGGTGATTCCGAGAGAGGCAATTCAAAACGAAAATGAATTATGAAAAAGAAACTTTACTTCACAGATCTTTGATATTGACATGAAAGGGTTCCGAGCGATTATTGCTAGCAAACTTAGGTCTATTGCTGACAGTATTGAAAGTAGAAACAATAATGATAATGATGCTTTTGTTGATTCGATGGCTGATGTTGATGATCAGAGAGCGCATCATTTTGGGAACGCAGAAGACTTCGATGAGTTAGATGACTCTGAATGAAAAATTCTTAATTTGTTGACTCTCTCTTAGTTGGAGAAGCATTGAAATTATATCTTTCGCTAATTTGCTGGTTAGTATTTTGATGAAATTAGATGCCATTTAATATGCATTATATTTTTGCTTCTCTTATCTATTAGTTGGTTCACATCTTGGAGTATCAGGCTTTTCATTAAGTCTCTCAATTTTAGATATATCCAAATCAGCGACCTCCAGTCCATACAGATCAGCGATTTTTGTCATAGCTAGACCTTCTGCTCCAGCCCAAGATTCTGCTAAAACTGCCCAAGTTTTCTGGCTAAATTCAACTCCCAAGTTTTCATTGTCGTTTCTTTTCTCGTCCATCTCTATGACTTTCTTTAACCCTTGGGGACTGAGATGACTTTTTATCCTTAAAAAAACAACTTCCAACATTGAGTAGTAGAACTTTTCCATTGCATTGTTGTAAGCCCATTCAGCATCTTTTTGAGCTTTTTTGGCATGTTCAAGATTGATTTCTTGGCTCATTTTTTCTTTAGTTGGTTGGAATTTCGAATGAAGATCTTGCTAGTATTTTGCTAGTATGGACTACCTCGATTCCTTCAAATCCCTTGGTATAACTGTCGGCTCACTCTTCATTAGCCAGTAGTTGGGTTCCTGTGATGCCATGGGTTCTCAGCGATATTGTGATGTGTGGATGGCTTAACATTCTCACCCTCATTTCTTTATTCTATTTCAATCAAGTTTTGATTACTAATCCCAACGATTGTATTTACTGATCAACTTCAAACTGTCTGTGATGAAGGAATATTCAGGTATTTCAGTTGTTGTGAAAGGATTTGGTCCTTTGTTGATCAAAATTACAGCACCCTTCTTACCGTCTTTGCTGATGATAGAAAGTGAGAGATAACCAATATTCGATCCACTGTGAGAAAGGTAGTCACCCTTTGAATCTTCCTGAGCATTTTTATTAACAATAAAAAATCCTAGACTGCGTGTCGGCGTTGAACTCGGAATAATTAAAGCTTCAGCTAGTCTTTGATTAATTAGAGTGCCTTCTCCTTTGAGTGCTCGGGTGAAGGCTAAATTGAAGAGAGCTAGATCGGTCGCTGTTGTCCAGAGTAGACCTGGAGAGAGGATAGTACTGCGCATTGGGGCTTTTTTATGCACACTGCCATCGCTGTCGTAAGGAATGGCTATTGTTGAGGAGTCTTCTAGGAAGAACTCGTCGTCAAAAGTACTATTCATCATTTTTGCAGGTTGTATCACCAACTCGTTCATTAATCTTTTGAAAGGTTTGTCGCCGACGTCTTCAATAGCAGGCTGAAGCACTGAGTAACAGCCATTGCAGTATGCAAACTTTTCTCCTGGTACGTTGGTTACCGTTACTGGGGGATTCGTTGCAGGCGGCTTACCATTTAAAAACTGCTTTACCGTCGGCAAAGTTTCTTTAGGACCACAGCAACCGTCTGGATAAGGTGAGGTAAGTGCTGCAGTATGATTCAGTAGCATCCTAAAAGTAACTGGCACTTTTGCTGTGAATTGATTCTTTGGGATTTTCCAGCTTTTAAGATAACGGTTTACTGGTTCATCTAACGCGATTCCTTTATCAGCTAGTAGTTTTACTACGGCTAGAGATGTTTGTACTTTGGTGATTGAATTAGCGGTAAATAAGGTAGACGTTGTTACCTCACGTTGAGTAATTTTGTCGGCTATCCCGAAACCCTTTGCCCAGGATATCTTCCCGTTATCAATTACTGCGATTGAGGCGCCAGGGATATCCATCTCTTGTCGTAGTGATTCGATTGAATTTTGAAGTCTGCGATTTGACAGGTTTGTTAGAAAGGTTGGTTTGGCAGTAATTGATTTAGCAATGATCAGTAAGAAAAAACCTGAGCTGGCCACGGTTAATACTTTTACTGCCAATTTATTAATGGTCATTTTTTCCTTAGTGATTTTTATCTTTTTAAGTATATAGTTTGAATGGAATATCCTTATTTACAGCATCAAAATCAGGAGTAATGTTTAGGGAGTGAGGGGTTGGATGCAGGTTCCCTTCACGCGTTATTGGAATTGGATTGCAGACCCCTTCTCAACTTTTAAGAACTGAGAAAATAAGACCACCAAACGTAGAAGCGAGGAGCAGAGACACCATTACTAAGATGATTATTTTAGTGATGCTTGTTATGCGAAACCTTTTCCTTTTTTATTGTATTGATCACCAACGCTCAGAAAGTGTGTTTTATCACTACCAACGTCATAGATGGTGTAATTCGCTCCTGCTCCAATTCCAATGATGCTTTGTTTAGATACTTTCTGCTGATGTTGACTTTTGCCATTCAGGTCTTTTACCTGTGAATCGAGCCTTCCCCCCGTGAGCTCAAGATGAAATTGTTTGGTACTGTGTGCTGTGAATAATCTATTTACATCAAGTCGAGTGAGGCGATCAATAAGAATGAGCGGAGATGTTTCAGATGTAAGGTTATCTCCTACATCTGCGGAGCTTCCATGGATTAAGCCGCAATCTAATTCAATGAAGCCAAATTGAAGTGATGCTAGCCACTTGAGATGATAGGTATCAACAGCATTCAATAAGGCTGTTACTGCTTCTTCGCCTTGATTTAGTCGCAAAGCATCGGCCTTTTGCTCGCCACGTAATCCCTGCTCTGTAAGCAGCTGCTCTTCCCACCAGCCATAAATGCACTGAGGTTGTAACTCATCACGTCGGGGATTTTGTAGTCGATTTAATAATGCATCACAGTTGCGTTCTGGCCCGATCATATCTCCTAGGACAAATAAGGCCGTAACTCCGCGAGCCTTCTTTAAATTACGTTGAATCAGCTCATAGGTTCCTAGGTCACCTTTTAGACCACTCACTAGTGCCCAGCGCTCAATCATCGTTCACAAACATGACTAGCATCTTCGGCTTGCTCAGCAAATTCAAAGCCATGGCTTAGTCGCCATGCAAATATTGGTGGCAGTCCAGCATCAATAATGGCTTGGCATGTTTGCCTAATATCATAAGCTACCTCTTTGATTTCAACTTCACCAGTAACATCATCATGGGTTACATAGGTGGCATTAGTGCTGCCATGACGAGGCTCGCCGACTGATCCTGCATTGACGATTTTTCGCATCGGTAACTTTATTTCCTTTTCTTCTGCATTGTTATTAGATGTGTTTTGTAGCCGCACTCGAATTGTTCCATTTTTTAGTTCACGTACATAAGGTTGATGAGTGTGTCCGCAAAACAAAGTATCAGCTCCGGCTTTGTTAACTCTTTCAAGTGCTGCAAATGCATTCATGTCAGGTAGAAGATACTCATGTTGGCTATTGGGACTGCCATGAACAAACAGGATGCGATCTCTACGTATTGATGTTGGCAAGCTTGCTAGAAAATTTTTATTGATATTTGTTAATTGTTCTGCTGTCCACTCATGAGCTAGATGTCCCCGTTTTTCCGCTAGTTGAGATGGGTAGCTGCATTCGCATGCATTAAGACCCTCAATAATATCTTCATCCCAGCATCCTTGACAGCTAGCAATAGCACGCTCTCGTACTAGATCTACTACTTCATTCGGTTGTGGCCCATAGCCTACAAGATCTCCAAGACAAGTGATATCGTCAATTCCTTGTTGATCAATATCATTTAATACCGCTTTCACTGCAGCGAGGTTGGCATGTAGGCAGGAGATAACTGCGTGTTTCATGATGATTAGTTTGTGCGAAGAGCTTCTGGCTGTTGATTTCGTAAAGGTGTTTGATGCATTTCGAGTAAGGCATCGTTTAGTAGGCAGTGATTAATCGTTGACTCAATGCCTATGCAATCAAGTCCTTTACCTTGTATAACTAGCGCTGATGGGCTTTCAGGCCTGCCATTAGGAGGGGAAACTGTTTTTAGTGGAAGAAATTGTGACCCTTTTTGACTCACAATCCAATTGAAGAAAATAGACTGTCCATCGGGCAAGTTCATGAGAGCCTTGGCTCTATAGACATCTCCATAGGCTCCATTCACGAGCTCAAACCAAAAGGTATTCAGACTCTGTGGATCCCAGACTCTTTTGGCAAGGTTGAGGCTCCAAGATTCAAGTTTTTTGAAAACCAACGTGTCATTATTAGGTAATTCTGAGTCTCGACCAAAGTGTAGTTGCCTATCAGGTTGTAGCCTTAAAGACTCAAGTTGACTCTTGATGTAAGGATTTAGCTCTGCTGGTTCTACGCTTTCAGGTGATTGAGATTGTGAAAGCTCAATCAAAATGAAGAAGTCTTTCTGTTGTGACATAGAAGTATCAGAACAGTCCGATAAGTCTTGTAGATGAGGAGCTTGATCTTTCAAGAATGTGTAATCAATTAGAGATTCAGGTAACTTTTCTTTATTATTGTTGGCTTGTTCAGTTAGGCGTAAATATCCGCAAGCACCTTGATTGCTTTTGATCTTGTTAAGTATCCAGGTAGTCTTCCCGCACCCTGGCGAGCCTGAAATTAACCATTTTTGTCCCATCTTTTACGCAAGACCAAACATTGCTGACCTTATCAAAAGATAAGAACGATAATCGTTTCCATTTTGTAATCACGACAATAGGTAGATTAGTATTTAGGATGCTCTTGGCGTGAAACTTCCTTAGTACTGTTTTTTAGATATGCTCTAGTAATCTTGGAGCGATTCAAAAGACCTTCGTATGGGTCTAGGGATTCGTAAGCTAATATCTCTTCGTAAAGGTCAGGGCTCGTCCCATGAAAGTCTTGATTATCATCCATTGTTTAAAAGGATGTCTGGTAGTGTGATTGATTGACTTTTAAGGAAGGCTTATAAGCCTTCTTTCGAAAAGCAATTCCGGATGGATGACATTTATGAAATTCTTTAATAATTGCTTTTCTTATTAGATCCTGTTGTCTCAAACTTTTGGTTTCCATAGTAATAACTTTGGTTGAAATTAAGCTACAGCTTTATTGCTTTATAGATGTATCTAATTTGACAAAAAGTTTTTTTGATAGGCTTTATTTTTAAATGCTAATTTATTTAGATTAAATACGACAATTCTATCGTAATTATGTATTTAGGCATACTAAAATATGCTAGTAATTTGACTTTGCATCGATGTTTTTCGAGAAAAGCATAAATAGATACATACACTTTTTTCTATTAGTATATTATTTGTAAACAAATACTTTTTTTAAGTCATGCCTTTCTGTAATCTTAAGAAAGCGGAAATACTTAATGGCAGACTAGCTATGATAGGAGTCATTATAATGATTCTGACTTCATTTACATAGTCTTTTCTTCGTAAAAATGCTCTTAAAATTATCAGTTAAAATTAATGCTATACGAATCAGGAACGAGGCAATGCCACATTTTAGTGGAATCAAAGAATCGAATTGAAAGGATTCTTTTTGACTTAAATGGTATTGAAAATATTGATCATATCAGCTCTCAATTGCTTGCTGTTTATAATCAGTTAGAGGGTATACATGAATTGTATAGGAGTAAGCGTATCTCAAATGTAAGCTCCCTCTAAAAAATGTGGTTGTCAAATTAGATACATTCCTTTTTCTTATTCTGATATTCTCTTTCGAAATTCCAAATAAAAACAAATGAGTGAATTTGCAGTTATCACTTATTCATTATTTATAGCGATTTTTGCAATAGTGGTTATTTTTTTCTCATTTGAAGATGATGATGATCAAGGTGGTGGGAAAATGATTCCAATACTTCTAAGGAAGTAATAAATTTATTTTATTAAAAGCTGAAATAGATTGCTATAACTATATTGCGTATGCCTTCTTGATTTTCAACCATCTAGTTCATACTTCATTAGCCAGTAGTTAGGTTCAGTGACTCTTTTTGTTTTGCATCGTTTTTATCTGGCACTGGTTTGCATGACAATCATTAACTTTTGAACGATAATACTTTGAGAAGGAGTTTTCAGAAATTAGATTTCAAGAATTACAGGAAGTTTTTGATTCCAGTTGCTGCTGTTTTTTTAATTCTGAATGCAAATGTTAATAATGGAACGAGAAGGAAGATGACTTTATCTTTTTCTTCTGATTCAATGAAAAAAATACCCAACTGTTTTATCAAGCAGTTGGGTATTTTTTTAAGATTTTTATATATCTAAATTAGAATTTGTATCTCCATCCAGCTAATAAGTTAACTGCACTAAGTGCATCATAATTAATAGAATCCTCTGTAAATTTTTCTAGCTTTGTATAATTAGCCTCCGCGAACAAGTCATTCTTATCATTCATTTTATAGTTCATTCCACCTTTTAAGTTCCAAGTAAAAAGATCTCTTCCATCATCAACTACAACTACATCTGTTCCAGCAACGGTTGTAGTGTAGTTCTGCATTTTTACATTCGTTGTTCCTAATCCTGCTGCTACGTAGGGGTAGAACTTCTTGTCTTCTTCGCCTGGGAAATCCCTATAAACATTAAGCATATAGGACTTGACGTCATATTCTGGCTTTGGAGAAAGACTTGCTGTTGCGCCAACTCCACCTGTGCTTGCTGTAATGTCTTGCATTTTCGGAGTGAATTTCCCAAATGAAACCTCTAGACGCCACTTGTCAGAGAAGTGTTTCCCAATACCCAATTGATATGCAAACGAACTATCCATATTGGAGGATAAGTCGTATTTTGTCGTACCTATTGTGGTATCTCCTTCAATATCTGAGGTTGAATTATTTCCACCTCCGATAGTTAAGTAGTATCTATCTTCATCGGCAGATGCAATTGATGGAAATGCAAGTGAAGCTAGTACTAAACTGGTGATAAGAGTTTTTTTCAACTGAATACAGATATGTGCTATTTTTAATTTTATATAGACAATCTAGAAAAAATAGATGGCGCAGGTAGGATTGTAAATTGTCACATATTTTATTTGATTTAGATTTTGATAATTTAGACAATGCTATTTAATTGATGACTGTCGTTCAGGAAAAGTTCGAATGGATTTTGTTCAATTCCCGAAATCCTGGATTTAACTGCATGCTTACTTTTCATTAGCCACCATCTTTTGTTATTCATTTTTTTAGTTTAGTCAAGAAATTTGGAAAAAAGTTGGTTGAAATTAGATCTTGATAAAGGGCTAGTAACGGCAACAGATCTAAGGTTTTCGTATTTTTTCTATCCACACATCTATCATGGCTGGAGTGATACCAAGCTGGTACGTGTTTCTTTATAAAGTATTAAAGGTTTTCCCTGCAGCTGAAGACTCGATTGAAAACTTACAGAAAAGAAGTTGTGCAAATTAATCATTAACCTCGATGTCTATTTTCTAAATTGGGATATAGGGGATGTATGCGTCCTGTATATCTAGTTAAATAAGCTAATGAATTTTATAATTTTTGTTGACAAGCCCTCCTAACCCTTATGATCAGTATGAATGAATAGGTTATCTAAATGTTTAATAGTTTGAGAAAATTGATGCCTGTTGGAGTTGCATCAGTTTTATTACTTCAGGGGGGTGGGATTACTTTGGCTGGAAATTACGATGCTATATGTAATGGTCTGAAATGCAAGATTATTCTTGATGGGAAAGGTGTTACTGGACCAAGTGGGTTTATGCCTTCCTATAAAATTGCTCAATGGTATACAGGTGGCGGTTCAGATCATAACAAAGGAGTAGCTGCAGTAGGCGCTGGCGGAGGAGCTGTAGGAGGAGCTGTTATAGGCGGGTTGGCAACTTGTTGGACAATAGTTCTTTGCGGCCCAGGAATTATTGCTGGAGGAGCTGCTGGAGGAGTAGGTGGCTCACAATTAGGTAAGTCAGCAGATTTTTATTTCACAGTTGTTGGTTATGATCAAAACGGAAAAAAAACCATTCAGAGTTTCAATTTCATTAATAAAAAGCCTGTTGGCAAAATAATGCAAGAACTTCCTATAGTGACAGGACTTGCAATGGGAGAATTAAGATCTCTCAAGGAGATAAAAGATGCTACAAAAAGGGAGGCTAGAACTGGTTCTTGGAAAGAAATTTTACCCATGAATTTAGGAAAGCCTCGCGGCAATAATGAAAGGACTCTCCCTGATTCTCTTTAAAGTTTTTCGTCGAGACTGCCCAACTATTCCTCGCCCATTCAGGACTTTTCTGTTCTCTACAATCTTGGGTATTACTGGGCGTATGATTAAAGAAGAAATGAACTCAAAGTTGGAATGGAGTTGGAATGAAATTATCCGATTCCCTTAAAACCCAGTCCTTCACTTATCTTACGTATTTCTCTATAGAGTATTCAAGGTTTCTTTTCTCTGCGAAGTTCAGGATCAGCCTGAAGACTTTTGAAAATTAAGTCACGAGGAAATTATCTTGTATCCCTATACCTACTTTCTGGAGGGGATATGGGGGATGTATGCGTCCTGTGTATTTCGTTAAATCAGCTCAGAGATTTTTGTAATTTTTTCTGTCTAATTTAATTAGAGCAGCTAGAAAGGGAAAATGAATAAGTTCTTCCTTCCTTTAATTGCTGCTCTTGCATTGCCTACAGCAGCTAATGCTGAGAATGTTTGTCTTTTAATCAAGTCCAAGGCTGGCAGCGAATCCAATATCACTTCATTCGTAGTTCCTATGGCATCAATGGATGTGTGTGAAGAAGCTGGTGCTAAAATCCTTGCTAGTAAAAGATTTGAAGTTGGTGCCTACTCTGAGTCTGGCTTTTGAGGTGTCTTTGTATTGAGTTTTGGTAGATGTTTAGGAGTGTTCATTTGACTGTGAATTAACTAACTATCTATCCATACAGTCTCAACAGAGATGAAACGGAATGTCCAATGAGGGTACATCTAGATCATCAGGGTTGAACCTTTAGATATTGAGTGTTGGGGTTTGTGTGTTTGGGAGATACAGACGGTGCTTTCGTGATGTTCGTTCGCTTCGCTATAAAAATGGGAGGCTTAATGCCTCCCAAAAATATTTAAGTTAAGGTACTGCTTTAATGAAGACTAGTAACTACCTAGACTTTAAAGACTAATTTACATTCTTAATTTCTAGAGGCCCAACTTTTGGTTCATCTACACAGTCATCTCTACCAGTAAATGAATCGTCAGAGAATGAGTTTGAGTTGGCAGGAACGCTTCGTGTATCACTAATGAAGTTTTTCTTCAGACTAAAGGCCCCACCATTGGTCGTGACGCCATTAACACCAAACAAAGTGCTTTTTCCGTCTTTCCCTGTATTACTATCTTTGCCTCTAGCTGAACATTTAGTTGTCACTCCTGCTTGATCATGATTAACTCCAAGCCCAGAAATTAGCTCCAGGCTAGTTAGGAAATTATGAGTTGTTTTAGCATTATAGAAACCAATTTGATTTATTTTGCGCTTTCCAGATTTATCGAAGTACTTGATAAGTATTCGATAATCTTCGTTCCTGTAACCAGGGAAAAATCCGCCTCGTTTTGAAGAATTACTGAATGACCAGCCAATAATATTATCGGAGCTAATATTAATTCCTGTACTAGTATTTATTTGATCTCCGTTGATAGTCACTTTGCATTTATCAGCTCCATCACAGGTGCCTTCCATTTCATATGCTTGGGATTGGGGTGTTAAGAAACTTCCTAAAGCTATGAAAGACATACAAGATATGACTAATGCTTTCTTTTTCATTTGAATTTTTAATTTAGAAGTAAAAGCAATTTAACACTGCTTCCTAGCCAAACTAGATCGTCTAGACATAATATGAAATACTATCTTTCAGGCTTTGCAATTGTGATTCCGGGCAGCCTCTGAACAGCACATATTTAGATCTCCTCTAGCAATTCATAGGCATCGTCGTAGTTCTAAAAGCTTTGAGAGGTGATGTCGTCGTCCTCTCCATCGTGTCTGGCGATGCGATATGTCATTACCAATAGTCGGGGAGCCTTGATGAATTACTTCTTCCTGGAATTTGTACAGCTACTATTTGTTGAAGATCAACAGGGTTGTTTTGTGGATTTACAAGTTTGAATAGAAATTCTTGATTGGCTGAGATCGCTTGCCACCACCCAAGAGGAACTTTTCATTAGCCAGTAGTTAGGCCCTGCCATGCCAAAGGATCTCTGGGAGTTTCAGTGTGTGAATAATGTGTGAATGAGAAGTTTGTCCTTATAGCTTCCCTAAACCCATTCCGATTGGCGGTTCAGAAGCTTTGATGACTTTCTCTGTAAGGCCATTTTGGCAAGAGTTATTCCTCCCAACTTCTGGTTCTTGGACTGGATATTCCTTATTCAAACTAAGAGGCATTGTTGGAGTTGCTGAAAACCTCAGCGAACCTCCACCAGTATCCCAACGAGCTTTGCATGTACAACCTTTTCCTCCTAGCCGTGGACCATGTCCGCTGAAGAGTGCTCTTATTCCACCCGTATCACAGGAGACATGACCGCATAAGCCATTTCCAAGATATGCGTGTCCTTTGGGGCAGGAGTTTTTCGGCTTGGCAATAATTGATTGAATTAGAACTTGTTTTGGAGTGCTTTGATTAACTAAAAAAAACTGCACCGCAAGCGATTACAACAGTTGAAGCCGCCCAAATAATGAATTTAGTTGCGCGATTTATGCTGAATTAGCTCTTAGTTTCTTTTTAGCCTGCATCAAACTCCCCAACATTTGCTATTAATCTGAGTTTTTCTGGCGTTCGAACCAGAGCAATGGGTGCATTTTCTTTTCTATTAATAGGGTTTTCACTTCTTATTGGTTTTTGTGCATCATGTGTCCGTTATGCATTTCACTAGGACCTTGCATCTCATGGCTACCAGCTAGTTGTTTCAATGACTTTGAACCGCAAATAGCACTCAATGCAATAACTACTAATGAAGCGGTGCTGAGGAATTGAAGAACGATTGGCAGATGAGCATTCACCCTGTCGCGAAAAGATGCCATTTAATGATGAAAAAGATTGTTTAATCTATGTTTAGCGCATTTAAGTAACAGATAAAGCATTAAGACTAATTTGGCGGAACATCAGTTAATTTGTAGGGGCTTTTTTTAGGGCGTTCGAGCTCACAAAATACCTGCTTTGCTTCTTCCATTTTTTCAAGTCGATTAATGATTCCCTGAACACGAATACGAGTTGAAGTGGAAAGCATTGAAGTTTTGTAGGTAAGTTTTTTTATTCAGTCTCTCAATTTTAGATACATCCAAATCAGCTGTCTTCAGTTCGTAGAGATCAGCAATTTTCAAAAGGGCTTAGATGGAAAGTAAAGTATGAATAAAGTGTGAATAGCTTTCTATGATTCCTCCAAATCCATTATGAGGACTAAAAACGATTATTTCATTAGCCAGTACTTTGCTTCAGTCATAGTCTTTAATCTCAGGGTTTTCTTGATTGGTTAGTTGCCAAAACGATAGTGTTTTTTGACTGCTTTATGCACTTCCCAGGTACAAGACATCCCCTCAGGAAAAACAATTAAATCACCGACTCCAAATTTGACTGGCTCCCCACCATTAGGAGTCACTGTGATTTCTCCTTCAAGTATTAAACAGGTTTCTTTCTCGCGATATGTCCAAGGGAAAGTGCTTGGATCACAAGTCCATATTGGCCAGTTTTTTATGCCTAGATCTTCAATTGTGCTTTTAGAGCATGGAGATGTAACGGAAATGCTCATTGAACCAACCTTTGATTTCGGGGTTTTCTTGGTTCTATTATCGCTTAAATCAAGAAAAGTTTTAGTCCGATCTCGAAACTCCTAGATTCCCGTTTTCTCTGTCTTTCTTCATCTTTTCTTTGATCTGCTTGTAATAGGCAACTTCTTCTGGATCTTTTGAACCAAGACCATATCTCATAGTTGCTGCGATATAAATTTTGTGTTGTCGATGAGGACTAAGAGTCATCTAACTATTGCTCCAGTATTTCAAGATTGATAAAACAGTGATCGTAATGACTCCGTATGTCCAGATAGTCCCACTGTTATCCGATAGTCTTTCCATCCATGGAGGAAGCCCTTTGTTGTCGATGATCAGGATGTAGATGAATCCAAGAATTAATAGAGGAAGGATCAGCGTTAGGAAGGGATTCATTTTCAATGCCACTGATTACTTCTATTATCTCTTATATGGAAACATCTAAGTGGAAACCTTCAGAAGAAGAAAGAGAAGTAATGGAAGCTGTTTGGATGCAAGTTAAATGTGCATGCGAGAAACTAAAGGAAGAAACTAATGCGCAAGATGAACACATTCGAAAAATGCTCAAAGAAATGGCTGACCGTCATTACTCGTGATGGATAATAAAAATAATGACTAGACATACAAAAGATTTTGTAGCAACAACACCAATGAAATTTTCAGCCAATTCAACTACTACAGTTTTAGATCCAAAGACAACAAAAAAGAAATATCCAGAAGCAAGGATAATAGTTCTAGATGATAATTTTAATACGTTTGAACATGTGGCAAATTGTCTCGCGACAATCATCCCAGGAATGAGTGAAAAAAGATCATGGGTACTTGCCGTCGAAGTAGATAGGGAAGGTTTAGCGGAAATATGGAGAGGACCACTTGAGCAGGCAGAGCTATATCATCAGCAACTGATCAGCAAAGGATTAACAATGGCACCAATTGAACAAACATAAAATTTCTCACCCTCATTTCTTAGCGCAGATGGCTGCCAACTCTTTTTAGATTAAGTATTTCTCCTTAAGGTCAATATTTGGTATCTGTTGCTACAATTTTACTACGTTCGTCCCATCGGGATGCATGTATTGGCAGCAGGGAACGGGGCTGTCACTTTGGAGTAATGTTAAGAACACTCTCCCCTTAATCCGCTCGCAACTTAAAAGAGCTAAACGACTTCACGAAGCACAGTTGCTATCGACTTCATATGGAAGCAAATACCATGATCAGTGAGTATTAAATGCTAATAGTGCTGCAAGAAAAGAGAAGGCTAAGCGTCTGCATCATGCACAATTGATGGCGTTTTAAAAGCTGAATAAAATCGGGAAGTAATGTTATTTTCTTGTTATAGCTTTAAGCTCATTTTTCATTAGCCAGCAAAGATCAAAAGGAGGTGTTTATACTCTTTTGATATTGTTATTAGTTGGCTAGAAATGAAACAGGGGTCCGAGCTCGTTGGTTAAGAAAATAAAGAGCTGGACTCAAAGGGGGACATCGAAATACGTCCCCCTTCTTCATGTCTAAAAATATCTTTACGTAGTTCCCTTTTTGGTTGCCATTAAGGATATTCATCTGCAACATATACAACTAAATGGGCCAGACAAGGCCCATTTAGTTGTATTTAGTGATCCCCATCACTCGGCTAGTTAAAAGGCTTAAACCTTAACAGCGCACTTTTCAGTTTCTTCAGCACCAAACTTAGTTTTTTTTTCTGCTGCTGTTAGCGCTTTGAGTTCTTTTTGAAGCTCATGCTCACGTTCATCAATGATTTTGATGCGTGACTGATAGTTCTCCTTAAGTCTTCTGCGTGAAGCTTCAAGATTGTCGAGTTCCTCTTGTCTTTGCTTACGATGTATCTCCTCTAGTTGACTATCAGAGACAACATAAACAGTCCTCATTGGAGAAAAGAATGAGTCGAAGAGAACTGTGTCAAATAAGGATGTGTACATGATGTTCCTTGCGAGAATAGTATTATTTTGCCTCTAGGTTTAGAAATCACTAATGATGTAAACCGAAGAAATATATACGGTAAATATCACTTAAGACGGTTAATAGCACTTTTGTTAGTAAGAACCGTACAGTCTAAATACTTTCGTGAACGCACTATATCCAATTTACAAGAATGTGTTAAAAATGAATTAACCGAATAGGAGGATTATGAAGCTGAGAACTCCTTTTACAGTCTTTGCAAATCCACTGAGAGATCTTGATTATATTCATGATTTCTCTTATGAACTACCACAACAAAAGCAAGATTTATTTTGGGAAAAGGAATGCAAGCTTTATCCTACTAAATCTACTTGTAAGCTCTACGCAGTGTAGACAGAATTCTTTGTCGTTATTTAGGGAATTTGCATACAGAAGCTCAGCATGTGCATTCTGGGCAAACACTTAGAACTGATGCACCTGTTGATCATGCAGGAAAAGGAGAAAATTTTGCTCCTACTGATTTATTAGCAACAGCAGTAGGGACTTGTTTCCTTACAGTGATGGGAATTACAGCAAAAGAAAAAGGTTGGGGATTAGGTGAGATAACAGTTGAAATTGAAAAGAAGATGACAACTCATGGTCCACGCAAGATTGAATCTTTATTACTACAAATTGAGATGCCAAGTGATTTAGAGTCTGATCAATTAAAGGTTCTTCGAAAGGCCACGAAGGACTGCCCTGTTTTGAGAAATCTAGATGACTCAATACGAATTAACGTTCAGTGGAATCAATCGAAAAGTAAAAAAAAGACTTCTCTAAACTTTGTTCCCACGAATGTGTTTAGGGAAACACCTCAAGTCACTTTCTTTGATGCAGGAGTCAAGGGCTCTAATGGATCTGATGTAGTCATTCATCATGGGAGTGCAATTTCTCCTCCAAATGACGATGAAATTGAGCAGTATTATATGCATCATCACCAGGTTGACCACAATTTGGTCCTAGCGGGGAGGCGTACTTTTACCTTACTCAATCCCGAATGGGAAGAGCCTCATCATGTGATTTATCTCAATCAAAAAATGGGTGCTCTCCAGATACCTATTGGTACTTATCACCGATCTGTCTCAGGGCCGGAAGGCAGTATTGTATTGAATCAGGCAGTTAGAGATAGCGATTTCGATCCAACTAAGGAATTTAAGCCTGTTAGTTTGAGACATCAAGCTGACTTGCAGAAAGCAAAAACAGCCGATCCTGTTTTTTGGATTTGGGAAGATGGAAAAATCAGAAGATTAAAAGTTAGTGGTATTTCAAGTGGCAAGAAACAGATCACGGCTTAATTGCTTCTATTATCTCTTAAATCAAGAAAAGTTTTAGTTAGATCTCGATATTCCTAGATTCCCGTTTTTTCTATCTTTCTTCATCTCTTCTTTGATTTGCGTGCAATAGCTAACTTCTTCAGGATCTTCTGAACCAAGCCCATATACCATCGTTGCTGCGATATAAATTTTGTGCTGTTTATGAGGACTAAGAGTCATCTAACTATTACTTCAGTATTTCATGATTGATAAATACAGTAATTGTGATAATTCCATAGGTCCATATAGTTCCACTGTTCTGAGATAGTCTTTCCATCCAAGGAGGAAGATCTTTTCACTTACCCTCTGGCTTTTTAGGAGATAATCTATCGATCTTTTCCTGTTGAAGTTCTCTCTTCTTGCTCTCTGCTACTGCTTTGCTAAACCTTTTCCTTACAAAGAAGTTAAGCAGAATCGTATTGATAGCACCGATGACAATGATTACAAGAATTGCGGTGTTAAGACCTTTAGAAGTATTTATGTAATCAACAAATGAGTTCATTCGTTAGCTTCTATTTATATCAGCCAATGCGAGGGAGAAGTGCGGGACCTTTTAGACGCTTTTAGGCTTGTACGAATTTTACTTGAATGAGATGCTACTAGTTACTATTCATTATATTCTTTCTGATCTATTAGTTGGCTCATATCTTGGCGTATCAGTTTTCTTATTAAGTCTCTCAATCTTAGATATATCAAAATCAGCTATCTCTAGTTCGTAGAGATCAGCGATTTTTCTCATAGCTAGACCTTCTGCTGCTGTCCAAGATTCCGCTAAAACAGCCCAAGTTTTCTGGCTAAATTCAACTCCCAAGGTTTCATTGTTCTTCCTTTTATCGTCCATCTCGAAAACTTTTTTTAACCCTTCGGGGCTGAGATGACTTTTGATCCTTAAGAAAATAACTTCCAACATTGAGTAGTAGAACTTTTCTATTGCATTGTTGTATGCCCATTCAGCATCTTTTTGAGCTTTTTTGGCATATTCAGCTGTGATTTCTTCGGTTATTTGTTCTTTTGTTCAATGGAATCTTAGATGAAGAGATTGCTGGAATTTTTCTAGAATAGATTTATAGAGATAGCTTACAAGTCATGGGATCACTTATGGTTATGTTTTCTTTAGCAAGTAGCTCTTGCTCCTAAATTGATTCTGCTAGAAGGCGATTAATCAGTTCATTGATAGTCATCTTCCTCTCTTTTGCTATATAGTTCAGCTTAGCCATGACCTCGTTATTTAACTCCATAGTTATTTGAGGGCCTACAGAATTATTAGTTAAATCCTCAGACATGTTGCTTAGCTGTTTTTAGGACATTTAGATACTAGCTAGAGCCTCTAGACGTGTCTAGACCTATCTAGACGTTGGCAAGATCTCAAAAAAGCTAAATTTTGTTCCTAAATCCGATTAGTTTTTCTATATTGATGCAATAGGTTCATTTTGCAGAGATTAATTTTAAAGTCATGCTTAGAACTCAGTTAAACATTAATATTAATCCTGACTTATTGTTAAAGCTGAAATCTGAAGCGAGTAAGCAACGCAGAACCTTAACAGAGCTTGTTTCTGATGCTATAACTAATCAATTAAATAACACTATTTCTGAACGAACTCTAGAGGCTAGGCTTTTTGCAGTTGAACAAAAAATAAGTTCTCTTGAAAAGTGTTGTTCTCAGGTCTCTTCGGGTCAAAAAATCACTCCATTTACAATTAGCGAAGCAGAAAATTGTAATGCATTTATCAAAGGTGTCTTTCTAGAAGAGACCAAAAGGCAGCAATATAATTCAAGTATTGATGCATGGAATGATTTAATTGGTCACATCGAATGTTTCGATCAGTGGAATGACATCATTACCCTTAGGTTGAAAGAGGCTCTGTTTATCAAGGGTGGAGATGACTTAACTTGCGATGAAATGAACTCATTAACTAAAGGCAAAATATGCCCTTGCCCGATCAGAACGGGATTGATCAATTGGATCAATAATCAACCGAAGGGCAAATGCAGTTGTGCTAATGAGTACTTTCCATCACAGCAAACTATCTGTGACGAAGGTGAGAAGCTTTTAGAACAATTATATGCTTTGTGATTGATTCGAAAAAATAAAGAGAAGGAAAAAGAAATGCAAAAACTACTTATTACACTCGGACTTGGAATTGCAGCCATAGGTGTTCTCTATCCTTACTTAAAGGAGGTAGGTATAGGTCAATTGCCTGGTGACATAGCTTTGAAAGGTGAGAATTCAACCTTTTATTTTCCAGTTATTAGTTGTATTGCTATCAGTTTGATTGTTTCGATCCTGCTTAATTTGTTCCGATCCTCCTAATGCTCGAATTATTTCATCAGCTATATCCGCCTTGGCATATCGCACTTGATTTTGTTCTTCTAATAGGAGTCGTTGCTTATTTCATCTTCGTCAGAAGGAAGAAGCAATGACTGACTAAAAGTAAAGAGAAATAAGTGAGGGAATGTTTGAGTGAACTCGACGATTTGCCGAGATTTACTCAAAGGTCTACTTTTATTAGCCAGTAGAAGATATCATTCATAGCAAGGGATTCAAGTGTCTATTTTTGCTGGTATGAGGCTTTTTTGAGGCGATGAAATCTAAAAATTACCCGAGTTTGGTTCTCTATTCTTCCTTGAAATGAAGAGGATTTCAAAAATTGCTCGAAAGGAAATAGGAAACGATTCTTACTATCCTTAATCGCAGCTATAGCGATACCAACAGCTGCTAGCGCTGAAACTTATTATCTCTATTGAGGAACTTTCACTGGTTAAACCCCTATAAAAGGCGAAGCACTCAGATCTACTCATATAAGCTCCGCCCCTTTTGATTCATTAACTAAATGCGAAGCTGATGGAGAAAAATATTCAACGAAGTTATTAAGCCAGTTAGACATTTTGACGTTGTATGGACTTGTGTGGAGAATTGAAATGCATTTCTTGACAGCCCGAGTTTTGACCTTGTTCGTGCAGACTTCGGCCAAGCTGATATTCAAGAAGAAACTTATACTACTAAAGGATTTGATGCTCTGATGGCCCCATTGGATACAGCCTTGGGCTCAGCTGCTGATGTATCTTTAGTATCTAATCATAGATTTCTTTAGAGAATGGATTTTTCTGGACCTGATGCAATTGATAAAGCTATTGAAGTTGGCCTAGATCTCGATGGCAGTAAAATTCCTTTAGAGATGCTCAATCTTTACCGAGAAGTTATGGATAAAGAAGGGGCCAGAAAAAGGAGTGGAGTTAAAAAATCAATGCGAAATCGAATTGTTCGATCAGGAGCAAAACACTTCGATCAAGACACACTGCATAAGCGGCTTGTGGAAGCTGGTTGGGAAGGGTTAAAACAAAAGGAGATTGAATTCTTCTTTGGATGATTTGTTCTACTTTATTGACTAAGTCTGCAGAAAGGGTTTGCTACAATTTTGCTAAAACAGATTTACAGGGATCGCTAAGATCTATTGCTATCAAAAGCTTCTAACTGCTCATTAGCCAGTAGTCAATATCTTTTTCAGCTATTGCGCGAAAATAAGCTAAGGAGATCTCTAGCAATCTCTTTGAGATAAGTATTGAGCCTGCCCTTTTCCATCTGAATTTATTGATTGACTCTTAAATTCGTCGCCCTCAATATCAAAGGTGTTGCTTTGACAGTTAATGATCATTCTCTGCTTTCTGAACCAACCTTCAGGCTTGGCTTTCCCTTGATAAAGTAGTGAATGAGCACAGTCTTCCTTATTGCCTTGTGAACAGTTCAGCACGCCAATGACACCTGCAAAAATATTTCCAGCAATTTGCCTACTCCTGTCGATTTCAAATCTATAAACATCAAAATACAATATGTCAGTATTAATGCTGTAGCTTTTATGAATTCTTTTGGAGAAGGTCTCATTAGTATCTTGTAGCCATTCTCCAGCAAAACTACCTATACCCATAGATTCATCATTGAAGCCATTCATGAAAGCCTTAAATCTACCTTTTGGGTTACCATGCTCTGAATGTAAATGAAAATCTCCAACACTAAAAAAGAGATTTGCACCATTAGTTAATCCTTCTAAAGGCATTAACTTGTTAGAGATTACATATGCTAAGTACTTACCAGCTCTCCAATCAGCTTCATTTTCTTCATTGCTACGATACTTTTCTCTACCAATATGTTGATTAACATGATGCCCAAATTCATGAGACAAAATTGCCAAACTTAGATAACTCAAGTTAAGGCTTTGTCTATCGCTAAAACCTCTAATTAATGGCCTTACATCAAGAGTGATTTCACTAGAATCAGGACAATAAATGTTGGGGGATTTAGAAACTAGTCTTTTACCACATCCCATAAGATAACCATTGTCTAAGCGTAGTGTCGGGAGAGGTAAATTCGCACCTCGCTTTCTCGCATGCTCAAGCCAGTATGCATACATCAATTTGAAATGAAGTTTCAAAAAGTCTTTGTCGGCAATATCACTACTTGGATCACCAAAATTCTTGAGATTAACTATCAAAGGTTGATGTTTATTATTAGAAGAAATAGGATCGGTATTTTTTGTTGGATAAATCCGAGAAAAATAACGGTAGCAGTTTTCGTAATCATTACCACTCCTTAATTTGCATTTTCTATGCGCTACTTGGTTTAGCTCTTCAGCATCTAAGGCATCCAAGCAAATCATCAAAGATAGGAGTAGCAGCAGGCGTTTCATTATTTAAACTTCGAGCCCCAATCCACTGGGGCTCTGTTTGGCCTTTGACTATTGACTAGTGGATGTTTAGAGATCTCTTCTGCAGTAAGTCCGTTTAAACAAGAATTGTTTTTCCCAACTTCAGGTTCAACCTGAGGACATTTTTCGCTAGTAGTAGAGGGAACACTAGCACTCCCTAAAGTTGAGAGTCCTTTTTCCCAAAGTGGCTTCTTTGAACAAACCCATCCTTTCCCTGCAACTGCTGGATGATTAGAACCAAACGAATCCATCGAAGATAAGGACTTAAGTTGTCAAACTTTTTTTCAGAACTAATCTTAACTTGGTTTTAGCCAAATCTTTACTTTTGCGCCCCTAAGTTCTTCTGAATTCGTAAAGTGAATCCTTCCGCCATTATCGTCTACAACTCTTTGAACGATCATTAAGCCAAGCCCCATTCCATTTGAATGAGACTTAAACCTTTTCTTGCCATCAGGCATATTAAGAGGATTAAACCCAATGCCTGAATCTTCAATTTCACAGTAAACATAGTTAGAGGAATAACTAACAGATACACGAATGACACCGTTCTCGCCAGCAGCTTTACTTGCATTAGAGAGGAGATTCCTAATAGCAGCTTGCAATTGAATTTGTCCAGCGCTCACATTAGGTAATTGATTGCTTATTGAGATATTCAAGTCTTGATCTAAACGATCTAACTCTTGTCGAAGTTGTGTAGCTGATGTCGCTATTGCATCTTTTAGATCTGCTGAACTTGAATCCCGGATCCCTGCCAAGGTTAAATCTTGAATGGATCTAGTATTTAAAACTACAGAATTTAATTCATTTAGGCTTTGTTCCGCTTGACTCTTCAGCTCTGAACAAGAAGATGAATTCCCAAGTGGTTCATCTGTATTTTCCTCCAAGGAAGCAACAATTCTTTCAAGCCGTAATCGTAAACGAATTAATGGCTGTCCAATTTCATGAATAACAGCACCTGCTGCATCTGCAGCTAAACGGGAACGAGTTATAAGTCCTTCCTGTTCAAGAGATTTGCCTGATATTTGCAAAATTAAGCCAAGCATTCCAAGAGCCAGGAGAGTCCAAGCAGAATTTGACAAAAGTCTTAAATCTTGAAGAGGTGCTAATAGTGCAGGAGTGATTTGAATTCTTTCTAGCAGTGCTCGTTCTATCAATGCTGCGGAAACAAGTACAGCTATCAAAACAAGGAGTGGGCTTAGAAGATATATTTTTCGGTCCTCCCAAATTGGACGATTTAATGGCAAAAGCAATATAAGTAAAGGGAAAATGATCAGTGAGCCAAGGGAGTCTCCACTCCACCAGAAGAATGAACTTGTAAATACTTGACTTAAAAGGACTGAATTATCTGCATGAGTCAAATTGTATAAAAGGAAGGTCGTAGCGGCAGGCCAATTCCCTAACGGACCAATCCATAAAAGGAAAGTGAGCAGTTTCGAAAAACGAGTCAGACTATCATCTAAAATGTTGTGGCGTATTAATATCCAACGGATCAAAGCTGCTTGAGCCCCAGCGGCAAAGGCTACTGGGAGCATAAATGCTTGAAAAGAAAAACCTGTCTGTGGATCAAAAGAGGTGCCAAGTAAATTACCAATTACTAGTCCAGGAAATACATTCCATCCATAAGAAACTGCTAATGCATTAGCTAATCCTGATGCTGGCCAAAGTGTTATAGCTGGTGACTCCCAAGCAAATGCTTTTTTGGAAATAATTGCGAGAAGAAAATAGGATGCTATTGCACAAATATTCAGAACAACAAAAGATATTGCTTTCTTTCGTTCTTTATGAAGAATAGAGTTTCTCACAAGGATTTAGGAAGAGTCTTTGCAAAGGTTACTAATGCCGAACCCTTAATTTTTAATTTACGAGTAATTTGTCGCCTATGTGTCTGAGCGGTGGAAAAACTAACATCTAACTTCTTGGCGATTTGCGCAGTATCTAGTCCTTTCCCAATAAGGTGAAGAAATTCCATTTGTCTTGGAGTAAGGCTATTTAATTCTGGGAAAGTGCTATCAACTTCTTTCAATATCTCCCAAACTGCTTCCCTTAGAGGTGCTAAACCATCAGCCTTATTAATCAATGCATGTACGTTTTTTAGAAGAGTTGCAGGCAGTACATATTGATCGGCTTGTGCAGTCAGTATTAAAACTTTTGAGTTGGGTTTATTTAGAATGAACTCTTCCGCCAATTCAATACCTGATCCATCGGGAAGAAGTAGGTCCACAAGAATCCAATCAGGACTTTTCTGGGAAATTAATTTACGTGCATCATCAAGAGAAGAAGCCTTTCTGACGATTCCTCCTAGAGAATTAATCTGATTAGATAGCTCTTGGTATAAGAAATCCAAGAGGATGAAATCATCTTCGACAACTAGTACGTCCAACAGCACTGCGGAAGACTAAATAAACAATAATTCGCAAAAGCCTTAAGAGAATATTAAACACCTTCCTTTGTATTATCTTGACGTGATAGGCTATGGGTAGAGAGTCTACTCATTGAGGGGTAGGCGGCTAGGCGTTACTTGCTTATGCCGTTGGCGAAGACCGGTGATGGGGGTCACTATCTTTTGCGAGTTCTTAGCATTAGTTATGGCTTTCTTTCAATATCTAAGTGAAGTTGAGGGTGATTGCTTGTTTAGCAGTTTCACTTCTGTGCTTGAGAATGCTGGATTGCATATTTCAAATGACTTTAGTAGCCCTGCTCAAATCTTTGCAGAGTGCAAGAACGTCGGGGATAATTACCAATCCAAGGTAAACGTATTAATTTCCTGGAGTGACAAAAGTAAAAGAGAATGTTCAGTTGAAGTTAGAAGTGATGAACCTTGCTTAAGAAGAGATACTCGTTGTGAAAAAGTTCATAGTCAATTACGCGAGGTGATTCCACCTAAAAAGTTGTCTGATCTATTCACACCTGATCAGGTTTAGAGATGCATCACAAATTATTTATTGCAATGGTCACTATTTTTGCGCCTTTGTCATTTTTTGAACAACCTTTAACAGAGCTACCAAATAATTGTGATGTTCCATATCGGATTGGTCTTTATCTAAATGAAACTTCTGGCTATAGAAAAACTATGGGACAAGAGGCTTGTGATGGAAACACAACATCTTTAGTTGCCGAATGTTGGGGACAAGGTGATCTGCCTTCTCAAAAAAGATACTGCACTGCAATGGATCAAGAAAATTCTTTTTAGCATTTCTTTGTATGCCTATGACTAATACTTAGAATCAATTGACTCTCAATCAAGATTTTCTTTCTAGGAAGTACTTGCAAGTTCTAGAAAGTCAAAAATTATCTGGTCATATAAGAGTTAGTGGTGCAAAGAATTCTTCTTTGGTCCTTATGGCTGCAGCTTTACTTGCTGATAGGTCTGTTTTTCTTTCTAATGTTCCTCTTCTTACAGATGTTGAGGTTATGTCTAAGTTATTAGTCTCTATGGGTGTAGAGCTAAGACGAAATAAGAATCAATTAGAGATAATGACCAGTGGACTGAGCCTTTTTTCAAAGGATTTGTCTTGTGAAGCTTTTCATTCGCTTAGAGCAAGCTTCTTTTGTATAGGCCCTCTCCTTGCGAGGTTTGGGGAAGCTAAGATTCCATTGCCTGGTGGTTGCAGAATAGGAGCAAGACCTATTGATGAGCATATTCAAGCTTTGAAAGCCTTAGGAGCAAGAGTTGAAATTCAGAATGATTATGTTGTCGCAAAAGCGATTAGTCCTCAAAAACGATTAATCGGTGCACGAATCAGATTTAATTGCAAAAGCGTTGGAGCCACTGAAACCATCTTGATGGCAGCGACTTTGTCTCAAGGGACGACAATTCTTGAGAACACAGCAGAAGAACCTGAGATTCAAGATCTAGCAACGATGTTGAACGAGATGGGTGCCAAGATTCAAGGTGCAGGAACTTCTCAGATCACTATTGAAGGAGTTGATCGTCTAAAGGGATGTAGCTATACTGTCATGCCAGATCGTATTGAGGCCGGGACATTTCTTGTCGCAGCAGCTATTACACGTTCTCCTTTAACTATCTCTCCTGTTGTTCCAGAACACTTAGAAGCTGTGATTTTAAAGCTGCAAGAATGTGGCTGTTTAATCGAATACTCAGGTAACACTCTAAGCGTAATTCCAAGAAAAAATCTTCAAGCAGTAGATATCACCACAAGGCCATTCCCAGGATTCCCGACTGATTTACAAGCTCCTTTTATGGCACTGATGACTACGGTCAAGGGGATCTCGAAAATTCAAGAAACTGTTTTTGAAAACAGAATGCAGCATGTTGGTGAATTACAGAGAATGGGAGCAACGATTGTGCTAGAAGGCAATACTGCTGTTGTTATTGGTGGCAACAATTTAAAGGCAACGTCTGTTACAGGAGGGGACTTAAGATCCTGTGCTGCAATGGTGTTAGCAAGCCTTGCTGCAAATGGAACAAGCGTTATTCAAGGTTTGGAGCACCTCGATAGAGGTTATGAAGATTTCGCAGAAAAGCTCAATGCAGTTGGAGCAAATATTTCAAGAACTCATTCTGTTCCTCTATCTAGCCAAGAATGAGTGTGGTGAAAAGTTCAAACAAGGTTTGTACAGGATCTCTTCTTTTCCCTTAACTCATTGGTATAACGGAAGGGTCACTTTTTATTAGAAAGTGGTTAATTTTTGTCATAGTCCAGCAAGAAATTTGATGCTCGTCATGTGTGTCTTAAATGGGAAAAATGAGCGTGGCTAGGAAGAGAAATAATTAATCCTAAACTGAATCATTGAAACGATAATTGCGTGTAAGTTTGAAAACTGTTTTTGAGAGAAGTAAAAGAGCTATCAAGTTAGGGATAGCCATCAATCCATTTAAAGTATCTGCAACAGCCCAAACAATCCCTCTATCTCCAGCCACAGAACCAATAACTACAACAGAGACCCAGACTAATCGGAAAGGCATGATTGCCTTAGTTCCAAATAGATACTCTGTGCATCGTTCTCCATATAAGCTCCATCCAAGGACAGTAGTGAATGCAAATAAAACTAGACCAACAAGAACAATCCATCCACTTCCAGCAATTCCACTATTAAAAGCAGTGATTGAAAGATCAGATCCAGACTCTCCTGTTTGATATGCACCTGTAGTAATGATTACTAAAGCAGTCATTGTGCAAATAACAATGGTGTCAATAAATGTTCCAAGCATTGCAATGGTCCCTTGTTGGACAGGATCATTAGTTTTTGCAGATGCATGAGCTATTGGAGCACTTCCTAAACCTGCTTCATTTGAAAATATGCCTCTTTTAAAGCCCATTAGTATTACTTGAGTCAATGTCCCACTAGCAGCGGCTTTGCCCGTAAAAGCATTTGAAAATATTGTTGCAAAGGCTGATGGGACATCCGAGAAATTACTAAGGATAATTATCAAACAAGCAAACACATACAAAAGTGCCATGGAGGGCACTATTGCAGAGGCTGCTTTTGCAATACGTTGGACACCGCCAACAATGACAGAAAAAACGAGGATCCCTAAAACAATTCCTGTAAGGAGCTTCGGTACTCCCGCTAATGCAAGAGCACTTGAAACTTCGAAGCACTGGACGCCATTACCAATGCCAAACCCTGCCAGCATTCCAAAAAGAGCAAATAATCCTCCTAACCAAGCCCATCTGCTACCTAGGCCATTTTTTATGTAGTACATAGGACCACCAACGTGGTTTCCTAGCGAATCAACTTCACGAAAGTGAACAGCTAAAACTCCTTCGGCATATTTGGTAGCAATTCCAAAAATTGCTATTAACCACATCCAAAAAATGGCGCCAGGCCCCCCCACTGCTATTGCTGCAGCAACACCAGCAATATTGCCAGTCCCAATCGTTGCTGACAGTGATGTCATTAAGGCTTGGAACGGACTTATCTGTCCCTCTCCTTTTAATTTTTCTGAGCTATTAAGTAATGTTTTAAACCCATAAGGGAGCCGAAGCAGAGGCATGAAATTGAGCCCCGCCATCAAGACGATTCCAGTGAGAGCAATGAGGGTAACTGTTGGCCAACCCCATGCAAAACTGTTGATAGGGTTATTAATTAGTTCTACAGTTTTCTCAATAGCTCCTTGAGTTTGGGCAAAAATATTTACTGAGAAATTATTTTCAGTCAGATAAAACACTTGATACTTTTATAAACTGTTCTTGATGCTGCCATATGCTCGCTTGGCTCGCAATCAATCAATACAAAATATTTATCACTCTTTGTTCAGTTAAAGAACATCCTCTCAGGAGAGTATTGCATGTGTTTGTACTGTTGATATAACAGATACAAGTTGAAAATTCTTTATGGTCATCATTGCTCGTTTGAGAAAAAAGATTTCACGTTTAAAGAGCAGGTTCTCCGTCCAAGAAATTTCAACTAGTAAGATTGTAGATAGAGACCTGATGACAAGAAATTATCTGAGCAGGGTATAAAGTTGATTAAACGCTTCATCTAGCATCCTTGTCTATTTTTGTTCGCTTTTCATTAGCCAGTTTAGGTGTAGGCATAGTTTTTGATCTCCTCGTTCTGACTGGATTTGAGTAAAGTTTGAGAAAACTTTAGATCTCAGTGCTGTGTGACTTCTATTATCTCTTATATGGAAGCTCTTCAATTAAATGACTTGGTCTATCAATTCAATTCCTAGCCAAGAAGGCCGAACAGTTTTTGTAACGGGTGCAAATAGTGGCTTGGGCTTCGACACAGCACAAGCTTTACTTGAGAAGGGTGCAACTGTAATTCTTGGCTGTCGCACATTAGAAAAAGCTGAGAGATCACGACAGAAACTTCTTGATGAAACTGATTGTGGAAAAATTGATGTACTAGAGATAGATCTTGCTGATTTAGAAAAAGTAAATGAAGCGCTAGATAAAATTGCTGTCAAATATAAAAAATTAGATCTCTTGATTAATAATGCTGGTGTAATGGCTCCTCCTCAAACATTTAGCAAACAAGGGTTTGAACTCCAATTCGCAGTTAATCATCTTAGCCATATGGCTTTGACCCTTAAGCTGTTGCCATTAATTGCTAAACAACCCGGGAGTCGTGTTGTAACTGTTTCTTCTGGAGCTCAATATATGGGCAAAATTAATTTGGATGATCTTCAAGGGGGGGAGGGATATGATCGGTGGTCTTCTTATTCTCAAAGCAAACTTGCGAATGTTATGTTCGCTTTGGAGCTGAGTAAAAGATTACAGCAATCAAATTTAGATATTGCTTCGCTTTCTGCCCATCCGGGCTTGGCTCGAACGAACTTGCAATCTACATCAGTAAAACTTAATGGATCTTGGCAAGAGGCTATAGCCTATAAATTAATGGATCCAATGTTTCAGAGTTCTCGTATGGGGGCCCTCCCTCAGCTTCTCGCTGCAACAGATCCAACGGCAAAAACTGGGGAGCAATATGGACCTAGGTTTAATTTCAGAGGTTATCCGAAGATTTGCCGTATAGCACCATCAGCTTTAAATAGCGATGAAAGAGAACAACTATGGCAATTGAGTGAAAAACTCATTGGAGATGCAGTTGACATAAGTAAAGGGAAAGAGCTTTTGAGTACAAAGAAATAGCTCTTTATTTTTGTCCAAAACGAAGAGTCTTTCAGGAAAAGCTAGAAATGGAATGTAAAGCGCTTATAGGATTTATACATAAATAGCTGAATTTGTAAAAGAAGAGAAATCAGCCAAAGGTAGTTATAGGTTAATTTTAGGCTTTTTATCATTTCAAAAGTAACAGCCTGATCTAGCGTACCTAGATAATCTAGAAAAATATGTTTTAATGCTTCAGCAGTCAGCGTAATTCCTCATTTGTCAAGAGAAATCTGCTGAATAAGAATGAAAAGCAAATCGCAATATGATCTATTTCACAAAGATTATTATGAGAAAGAGAATTTAAGCACTAAAGGCTTTAGACCAGAAATAAATGGGTTAAGAGCGATAGCAGTAATTGCAGTTATAATTAACCATATAAATAATGATTTACTTCCCAGTGGGTTCTTAGGTGTAGATATTTTCTTTGTAATTTCAGGTTATGTAATTACATCTTCACTGGCAACTCGTCAAGAATCAAGGATATCAGAATTCATATTGGGTTTTTACGAAAGGAGGTTAAAGAGGATTTTACCTGCGTTATTGTTTTATGTTCTTATAATGTTCTTTGTAATAAGTTTATTTGATCCGCAACCAGTCTCTTCTTATCTGACAGGCTTATTCTCAACATTTGGTTTCTCGAATATACACCTTTTTGTAATTTCAAATAATTATTTTGCAGAGACAACATTGTTAAATCCATTCACCCAGACATGGTCTTTAGCAGTAGAAGAACAATTTTACTTGATATTTCCTTTCCTCACATGGTTCTCAGGATTTGGGAATGGCAGCAAGAATGGATATAAATATCTTGGAATTATACTTATATTCTTTGCTTTTATTTCATTAATTGGGTTTTACCATTTTCTTCAAATAAATATAAATGCAGCCTATTACCTTATGCCTTTTAGGTTTTGGGAAATAGCAGCTGGAAGCCTGCTATTTATATATAAAGAAAAATTATTATCAGTAATTAATAAGTTTAAATATCTCAAAACATCTTTGATATTTATAGCTTTAATTTTAATCATGTTTAGTCCTGGTAAGTATATATTCTCTTCAACACTTGCAATTATTTTATTTACATGTCTTTTGATCATTAGAATTAAAATGAACGATAAAGTTTATAAAATATTAACAACAAAGTTATGCATGAATTTAGGCTTAATTTCATATTCATTATATCTTTGGCACTGGGGCGTAATTTCTATTAGCAAGTGGACGGTAGGAATACATTGGTGGACTCTTCCATTTCAGCTATATTTTATGTATTTTATATCTACTTTTTCCTATGATTATATAGAGTTGCCTATACGAAAAAGCAAATATAATATTAGCAAGCTAAAAAGTATATATTTTTCTATACTTTGTGTGATCACGACAAGTATATTTTTAGTAATTTGCTTCATTAGGACTCCAAGACTATCTATCCTGAATTCTTTGCAACCAATAAACAAAAAATTGTTCATTGGTAAACATAATATAGATATTGATGGAGGTTACTCTTCTGAATATATATCAGCTACATATGGTTCTTGCCATCAATCTGATTTAGTCAAAAGCTGTTATACAGCATCAAAAGAAGCTGATTTGCCAACAATTCTATTGATTGGAGATAGCCATGCGGGACACTTAATACCACTGATTGGAGCTTTACATAATTTATCAGGAGTAGGTGTGTATGTATCCTCTCCAGGTCCTTACCCCACAACACATTTTACAGACAAAGCAGGTAATACACTTGATGTTTCTAAAGAAAGATTTAGAAATACAAATGAAGCATTCGAAAATAGACTTCCACTGCTTAAAGAAAACGATATTATTGTCTTATCATCAAGACTAGATAAATATTTTATTGAACCGATAATTACAAAAGGTGATTTTCCTGTTAAGCATTACTCAGATAGTCTGAAAGAAATTGAAGCAGATGAATCATTAATAGAATGGACTGAAAAAGTCAGATCTTTAGCAGAAAGAGTAAAGAAACTAGGTATTCATATTGTTATTGTATCCCCTTTACCTGTATTTGAAGGTATTGATAATCCACCACCTCAATACTCATGCCTGGAAGAGTGGTTTCGACCATATATAAATGAAGATTGCAAGGTATATAAGGAAGAAAAGAACTTTTTAATTACTAGAATCAAACCAATAACCTCTGCTTTAAAAGAGATTAGTTTAAATCAAAGTAATGTGTATATATATGATTTATTTGATAAAATTTGCCCTAATAAGATTTGTCTTAATAAAGAGAATAATGAATACATATATTCAGATACTAATCATATTTCATATGCTACTGCAAAACACTATAGCAATGACCTTCTAAACTTTTTAAAAGAGAATAATTTAATAAAATAATCCTTCCTGCGCTTTGCAAAAAATGTCTTCATTCTTTTTAAATTAAATGGAATTTTAGATATTGATCATATTATCTCGAAATTGATTTCTATTCATAACTTCTCAGAAGGCACCCACTAATTATATAGAAGGTGTATGCTAATCATACAAAAAGTTCTTTCTAAGCGATAATTTATTAAGGCTTTACTTAATACGCTATGATCTAAATATTTTTATGTTTTGTTTTTGGTATCAAATACATCTTTCTTTATTTGCTTTCATCTGTATGATTGATTTTATAACTTTATCGACAAAGTTTTTATCAGACAGCCCTCCTCACAAGGCTGTCTTTTTTTTAGACATTTTTAACTTAGATGATATTTTCTCTTTATAATTGCTATTTCGTATTAATAAGTACATCTTTGCTCTCCACAGTTTGATAATTTTGATAAAACCTCAAGTCACATGAGTGAATTCGCAGTTATTTCTTATTCAGTCTTTATTGCGAGTTTTGGAATAGTGGTAATCTTCTTCTCGTTTGAAGATGATGATGATCAGGGTGGTGGCAAGATGATGCCAATACCTTTAAAGCGTTAATTGATTTTTCTGATCCTATAGAAAATCTCTCTTTTTGAATAAATCGAAGTTTATGTAAAGTTTTTAGGTTAGCTATCCTATTAGACCAATTTATTTGTCATTCCAGTATTTGAAGCTGGATATGCCAGGGATTGCAATGACTTAGTAGGTCTATATTGTCGCACTATATATCCGAGATCCTTCTCATCCATGCATGAAAACTTTTGTTATAAATGATCAGAATGTAGACGATGTAATCCATAGAGGAGCTATCAACACTAGAAAGACATCCATTCGTAATGCTTCTTCTTGCTTCTATTATCTCTTATATCGAAGTGCCTATGATTATTTCAACGATACAGGAAGATCAATTGTGGATGGATTATCTAGGATGGTTGTTGATGGGAAGCAATTAATAGTTTTTGCTTAAATTACTTCCCAATTCTGGTCACAGCTTTACGAGCTTTCATAAGGATATCTCCTGTTAGAGGAACAAATCCTAGGCTAGGAGCCTTGGCTTGAGCCTTGTCGCTAAGAAGGTATCCTAAGGAAGCTATAATTGCCTCTGTTTTAGAGCCATTGCCAGTTTCATAAGCAAGGACCCAAGTTAAAGTAGCAATTGGATAGGCACCTTTTGCTGTTGGGTTTGGGTTGCTACCAGCCAGATTTGGATCTAAAGTGATTCCATTAAGGGCTTTAGCACCAG